>JANNKR010000219.1:0-28540 GCA_031396395.1 Betaproteobacteria bacterium | reverse complement strand
TCGCGTGGATCTTCTGGCGGAGCCCCCCGACGTAGCTGTGGGGGGCGGGCTCGCAACGTTGATCCGCCGGGTGGCCGACGAAGACATGCTCCTCGATATCCAGTGCGAGGGCGACCAGCTGGTTGCGTTGGCGCCGCTGCTACAACGGACTCCGGTGCGGATGGTCATTGATCACTTTGGCCGACCAGCACCCGGACGCGGTCTTCGGCAACCGGGTTTCGAAGCCCTGCTCTCGTTGTCCGACACAGGACGCGCGGTAGTAAAGCTATCGGGCGCCATGCGGTGTTCGCGTTCCGCTTCGCCGCATGCGGACCTTGACGCTTATGTCACTGCACTGCGGACCCACTACGGACCGCAGCGATTGGCTTGGGGCTCGGATTGGCCTTTCCTGCGCAGTGCTTCTCGCATCGACTACGGGCCGTTGCTCGCGCAACTCGGTCGCTGGTTTCCGGGCACCGCCGATCGCCGCGAAATATTGGTGGAGACGCCGGCGAGGTGGTTCGGTTTCAAAAGCCGCTGAAGGGCCGCCGCGCGCGCACGATGCGGCAGCCCGTGGCGTGCCCGATCTCCGCCTGCTACTGCGGCGCGCACATCACCACGATGTCCGCGCCGTCGCCCTCGGCAATCCAGCCCTTGGTCACCATCTGGTCGCGCACCGCGCGGTCTGTCGTGTAGCGATGGTTGGCGTCAGCACGATTACTGAACACGCGGTAGACCGGGATCTGCCCGGCGCCGCAATTGCCGAGGTTGGGCGGATACAGGAAGAAGAATGCGGCCGACTCGAGGATGAACGTCGGGTTCTTGGTCATGGTGCCAGCGCACTCGTTGGTGTCGCGACCGAAGAAGTGGCCATTGCCGAGGCCAGGCGGGATGTAGATCCGGCATACGGCGGACGTCGCCGCCTGCGTGGTGGCGAAGACCTTGAACGACAGTCCCGTGCGCGTCCAGCCCACGAAGGTACCGTTGTCGAGCTTGGCGATTTCGTCGGCAACATAGGTGATGAAGTAGTGATCGAGGGATGCGTTGAAGAACTCGATGGCGGCGACGGCGGTGCCTGGCGCCGCTTGCGACGCCTTCACTGCCGCGGCGGCGTCGAGGATGCCGTAGCCCCACGTGTAGTTGGGGTTCGGCGGGTTGTCGGGTGCGGCGGGATTGAACACCGGCAGGTTGGTCGAGAACGGATTGCTCTGCACGGAGGAATAGAGCCGCTGTTTCACGATTTCGGGCGTCATCGTCGGGTCCTGCTGCAGCATCAGCGCCACGGCGCCGGCGATGTGCGGCGTGGCCATGCTGGTGCCGTCCTGCCCGTAATGCACGCCGTCCGCCTCGATGGTGGACGGCGCCGCCGGCCTCGTCTTGTCGACGGTCAGCGCCGCCATGATCTTGGAGCCCGGCGCGGTGACCTCGGGCTTCATGATCGGCGGGCACTTGGCGGGATTGCTGCAATTGCGCCGCGGCCCGCGACTGCTGAAGTTGGAGATGTCCGAGACCGCGCCGGACGACGTGTCCGTGCTGGGACCGTTGACGCTGTTCCATGCCGTGCGCGTGTTGTACGAGGCCACGGCGATCACGCGCCGGGAGCTTGATACATCCGTGAGGATTTCGGTCGTGACCGGCGCGACGTGATCGGTGAACGTGGGCCCGGTGACATCCTCGCCATTGACGATGGAGAACGGATGGCTGCCGCCGCCTACGACGGTGCCCACCAGCGTGATCTTCCAGGCGCCCTTGACCAGCGGCGATGCGGTGGTGGAGCCGATGGTGACCTTGATCTGCCGATCGTCATTGTTGGGCTGTGCGCCGGTCGAGGCGAACTCGGCGGCGCCACACGGCGTGTTGACCGTACCCGGGGTGTCGCCCGGGTTCACGGTGAGCGTCGCCGCGCAACCGGGACCCGCCACGTTGACACCGTAGGCATTGGTTCCCGGATACCAGATCTCGAGTTCAGCGCTGGTGCTCGCTTCGGGAATCGTAAAGCCGACCGTTTCGCTGGCACCCTGGGTGATGGTACCGGTGGCACGGATGGGCGCGGTGGCCTCGTTGCCGGCGGCGCCGACGAGGATGACGCCCGGGCCGGCGAGATTGCTCATGGCCTGCTCGTAGTTCGACGTGCCGTCGCGCGCGCCGAAGTACGAACCGAAGCTCATGTTGACGACGAGCGGACGGCCCAGGGCAGCAGCGGTGGCCTTCATCCACGCAATGGCATCGAGGATGCGGGCGTTGCCATTGCCGTTGGCCACGAGGATGTCCGCCGACGGCGCCATGCCGATCATCCGGTAGGTCTGCTGCCCATTGCCGGTGGCTTGGCCGTTGCCGGCGGCGATGCCCGCGACGTGGGTGCCGTGGCCGTCCGTGTCCTTCTGTGTGCACGCGGCGAGGTCACCGGCGATGGTGGCATTGATCATGGCTGGCGTGCAAACGCCGCCATAGGTGTAGCCCGCCGGGGGCGCGCCGGCGGCGCCGGTGTCGCGCTGGTCCCAGATGGCCGCGATGCGGGTGGTGCCGTCGCCGTTCCTGAAATCACTGTGCCGGAAGTCGATTCCCGAATCGATGACGCCGACGATCACGCCCTTGCCGGTGCCCGCGTTCCAGTTGGGCGGCGTGCCCACGCGTAGCGTATCGGCGCGCGCGTCGGGGACGCTGCGATCGAGACGCAGCGGCTGCGCGCGCGCGGTCTCGATCGACACCACGTTCGGCAGGGCCGCCACCGCAGCCAGTTTGCCGGCCGGAACGTCGACCGTGGCGATGTTGCCCATCACCGAGCGCACGATCGCACCTTGCGCCTTCACGGCATCGAGATTTCCGTCAAAGCGAAGGATGGTCTCGACAAAAGTCTGGCCCAGGTCCTGGTCGATGCGTACCAGCTTCGGCGTGATGCCGGTGCCGCCGCTATTTGCGACGGCCGACAGTGTCGCGTCGAGTTTTTGGGTCGGCGTCACAGCGGCGGCGCCGATTGGCAGCGCCATGGACATCACCAGGGTGGCGAGCACGACCGCGATCCGGCGCGGCAATGGAGTGGAGTGGTTCATTGGTAGCGTTCCCTGGTGTCGTTGTTTTAGGTGTAATCGGGCGAAATCGGGTGTGGATGCAACACAATCTGATGTCACTCAATCCCGGCCGCAGTGTGGCGCAATAATTCAGGAGCATGCAAGCGCATTGACGAATGAAAAAACAGGGACAGACCACGTTTACGGAGAAACAGGGACAGCGAAACAGGGACAGGCCACGTTTGTAAACGTGGCCTGTCCCTGTTTTTCCGGCGCCAGCGCGACTAGGCTAGCCCGCGCAGGTACCCGCCAAGGCCCGCTGAGCGCGCGAAGGCGACAAAGGACGACCGCGCCGCCGGCTCCGCCAGCGCCGGATGGCGGTCGATCGTGGCGAAGAAACGTGTGAGCACTTCATCGCCCTCAAGTTGACCGGCGAGCGTGGCCGCGGCAAAGGTGTTGGCGCCGTGCAGGCGGTAGATGTAGAGCGGCGCAGGTACGAACGCCGGCTCTGTGGCCATCGTCGCGGCCAGAACAAAATCCCAGTCGTGGCAGATGCGATACGCCGCGAAGCCGCCGGTGGCCTCGAGCAGGCTGCGGCGGAACACCAGATTGCCCGTGGATACCGCCGGATTGTGCCGGACGAGCGTGTGCAGCAGATGCGGCACGCGCGCAACCTCGCCGATACGCGCCAGCAGTTCCCGCGCGTAGGGCGAATCCACCACGCCATCGTCCTGGTCGACGAGCGCGACGCCGGAGAACGCAAGCGCATGCCGGTCATCCAGCGCCGCGGTCATGCGCGTGAGTCGCTCGGGCGCGTAGGCGTCGTCGGAATTGAGAAGCGCGATGATGTCGCCGCCGGCCAGCGCCATGCCGCGGTTGAGCGCGACGTGGGCGCCGGCATTTTCCTGTCGGGCCAGGATGACCGGGAATGGCGCCGTCGCCGCGAATGCGGCGATGATCGAAGCACTGTCGTCGCTGGAGCCGTCATCGACGGCGATGAGTTCCGCAGGCAGCGTGGACTGGGCTGCCAACGACGCCAGGGTCCGTTCCAGAAACCGCGCGTGATTCCACACCGGCATCACCACGGAAACACCGGCGCGGAGGACGCCCGCATCGCCGGGCCCGGATGCGGGTGCCAACGGTTTCGCGCGCGCACCGGCAAAACGGCGAAGCACCAGCGTGCCGTGGGCGCAGGCATCGGCGGTGTCGCTTCGCAGTTCGGCCAGCGTTGGCCGGGTGCGCGGGGATTCATGCTCGACCCTCCGCGCCGCGCGTACCGCCTCGAGCCAGGCGCGGCCATGCGTGGCGTCGGGTTCGAGGTGATTGCCTTCGGCCCATTCGTTCCACGCATTGATGAACAGCAGGCGTTCGTCGCCCTCGTGGCGCAGCTGCGTCTGCCGCAGCGCGTGCTCGAGCCAGACACCGAACGCCTCCGGCGACGCCCCGTCGACGATCATGCCGTCGTTCTGGCGGCGCGCCGTGTTGTCCCACATGGGGGTCACGCCGCGGAACTGCCGGAAGGGCGGCCGCGGCCGCAGCAGATAGTCGGCGGCGAGGTTGCCGTAGTCGAAAATCGCGCCGCGGAAATCCGGATTGGTGATCTCGCGTTTCGCATTGACCAGTTCGGCGCTATGCCCGATCGGTGGAAACTCGATCGCCGCATCGAAGCCGTGAGGCGTGGGATCGTCCTGCGCGTTGCGCGACACGGCGGCCAGATAGAGTTCGCCCAGGCCGGCGCCGCGCGCAGTGTCGCGCCATAGCGCGACCGTCGCGGCAAGGTCGGGGATGGCCGCAGGGTTGTAGATGACAAGGAGCGGCCGCCCGCCGACACGCACATAGCGGCGATCCGTGAGGTACGGCACGAGATCGCGGATGAAGGCACGCGCATCGTCGGGGCCGTAGCGTTGCTCGATCAACACTTCGTGCTCGAGGCCGTCCCAGCGGCGGGTCCAGTTTTCGTTGGCCCAGCACACGCAGAACGGAAAATCCGGTTCACCCGTGGCAAGAACGGCATCCAGCGGGGCTTGGAGCAAGCGCTTGCCGCCGAACCAGTAGTGGTAGTAGCAGAACGCATCGATGCCATGGGCGCGCGCCAGCGCGGCCTGCGCAGCGCGCGTGGCAGGATCGGTGAGGTCGTACCAGCCGAGTTCGCCGGGCAAGTGCGGTTGCTGGTGACCGGTGAAGTTGGGACGGGCCCGCCGCACGTTGGTCCACTCGGTGAAGCCCTCCCCCCACCATTGATCGTTCTCGGGTATCCGATGGAACTGCGGCAGCAGGAACGCGATGACCCGGACTGCGTCGGCAGCGCGGGGCGGGAGCAGTTCAAGGTTGCTGGCGCGTTCGCGAAACAGCGCGGCCGCGCGGGCAATCTCGGCTTCGGCCGGCCGGCGCGCGATGGCGTTGGCGACGAGTTGGCGATTGAATCGGGCGGCCGCATCGTCCGGGCGCAACGCCAGCGCACGGTCGAGGTCCGCCAGCGCGGCATCGAAAGTGCCGTGCTGGAACCGGGCGACCCCGCGCATGTGCAGCGCGTCGAAGTGGTGGGGGACCATGGCCAGCGCGGCGTCGTAGCCGGCGATTGCATCGGCGTAGCGGCCGGCCTGCTGGTCACGCAGGGCGCTCGCCAAAGCGAATTGCACTTCCGGCGTCGCGGCCGTTGCCGCCGAGGGAATGTCGAGCGGAAGCGCAGTCGCATCCCGTCCCGGCGCACCGTGGCAGTTTTTCCAGCGTCGGCCGCTGCCGCAGGGGCAGGGCGCATTGCGTGACGTGGGCGGCAGCATGACGGTCATTGAAGTGCGATCCGGGGCTCGCACGCGCGGCGCCATCGACCCGGCACCTTCCATTTCCGAATCCCGCATCACTCGGGCAATGACCAGAAGCGTGAACCCGGCGCGGCAGAATACGCGAAATCGCGCGTGATCGAGGCGACCTCAATCCATTGAAGCCGTCATGATGACATCAGGGACGACACGCTACCGACCGGTGCGGCCGGCGCAAGGGCTTTCTATCCTAAAGCCCCAGCCACGCAATCGCGGCACTCTCGACCTGTGGGTTGGTGGGGACGAAGCCCTTGTAGCCCACGGCGTCCAGTACTTCACGGCCACCCTTGGCATCCTTCAGGCCGATCAGCGCGTCGCGGATACGCTGCTGGTCGTCCGGGGCCATCTTGGACGACACGATGAACTGCTTGATCGGCACGCTCTTCGAGCGCACCAGTACCTTGCCGCCCTTGTCGGTCCAGCCTTTGACCACACTGTTCGCCGCCGTGGCGGCGACCTGCGCGAAACCGTTTTCAAGGTAGAAAGGCACGGCGTCCTGATAGCGCGTGGTGATCACCCGCACGGTGGCGGGCGGGGGATCGCGCTCGGCCGTCCACTTGATCTTGTCGGCGCTGAACATCGCCCGCACCATCACGGCGGTGATCGAATCGGGATCCGGCGTGACCAGCGTGTGGCCCTTCAGCTCATTCAGAGACTTCCAGGGCGTGTCGGCCGGCATCAGCATCGACACGGTGTACTCGGTGAAGCCCGTTGTCCATGCGACCGACTTGTACCGCCCGGCCTTGATCTCCGCCATCGACACGTGAGCCGGATGGATGAACGCGACGTCGAATTCCTGCGCGGCCAGTCCGGCCCGCGCATCGTTGTAGGCAGGCACCAGCACGGTGCGCACGCGTTTGCCGGTTGCTTTCGCAAGCACGTCGGCGATCGGCGCGAATTTGTCCCGAATTTCCTTCGGCGTCGCCTGATAGGTGACGCCCTCGGTGACCGCGAACACGAGTTCGTTGCTCTGGCCGTGCGCAGTGGCGGCAACGACCACGCCCAATACCAATGCCGCCGCAATTTTTCCGATCATTGCCGATGTTCCCTCATCGAGTGATGGTTGCAAGGCGCGCAGGGCACCCAGGAAACCGCCAGATTGAGCTTACGCCCACCGACCGGCGCCTTAACGCCGGATTGTTGTTCAATACAGCATAGCCCATAGCTTGCAGTATGGCTCAGGTCACCAGCAACTACCATGCCGGCTGGCGGGATCAGGCTATCCTGCGGGCCATGCGCATCGTGATCCCTGAAGCCGAGGTCGAATGGACCGCCATCCGCGCGCAGGGCGCCGGCGGGCAGAACGTCAACAAGGTCTCCTCCGCGGTGCACCTGCGTTTCGACGTCCATGCATCGTCGCTGCCGGCACCGGTCAAGGCGCGGCTGCTGGCCAGCGGCGACCAGCGCGTCACCGCCGCCGGCATCGTGATCATCAAGGCGCAGCGCTACCGCACACAGGAGCAGAACCACGACGATGCGCTGGCACGGCTGCAGGCGCTGGTCGATGCGGCGGCCGTGGTGCCGCGGATACGCCGCCCCACCAAGCCGACCAAGGGCTCGCAGCGGCGGCGGGTGGACTCGAAGGTGAAGCGTGGACAGATCAAGGCCACGCGCGGCAGAATCGTCGAATGAGGCGTACCCTCGACCGTCGCTTTGCGTTCCAGGAGAAAGCCATGTTACGTGCATTGACTGCCCTCATCGCCGGCCTCGTTGCCCTTGTCGTTGCCTTGCCTGCGGCCGCGCAGGAGTATCCGACCCGGCCGGTGAAGATCATCGTCCCCTTTGCGCCGGGCGGTCCGGCGGATGTCTATGCGCGCTTCCTTGGCGCCCGCCTCACCGAGGCGATGGGGCAGACCTTCGTCATCGAGAATCGTCCAGGCGCGGGTGCGGTCACCGGCACCGATGCCGTGGCCAAGGCGGCCCCCGACGGCTACACGCTGCTGCTGATGTCCAACGCGCAGACGGTCAATGAGACCTTCATCCCCAACAAGCCCTACGCGCTGCTGCGCGACTTCGCCCCCATTGCGCCGATCAACTATTCCGACCTGGTGCTGGTCCTGCATCCCGCGGTGCCGGCGAACACGCTGCCTGAATTGCTGGCGCTGGTGAAGGCGCAGCCGGGCAAGTTCAATTACGCATCGTCCGGACCTGGCACGCCGTATCACATGGCCGGCGAGCTCTTCAAGTCGATGGCCGGTCTCGACATCGTGCATGTCCCGTACAAGGAAAGTTCGGCAGCGCGCGCCAGCGTCATCGGCGGCCAGGTCGAGATGATGTTCGACGCCGTGACGACGATGAGCGAGCAGGCGAAGGCAGGCAAGGTGAAGGCGCTGGCCACCACCGGCAAGGCGCGCTCGCCCGTGATGCCTACGCTGCCGACGGTATCCGAGGCCGGCGTGCCCGGCTACGACGCGGTGATCTGGCTGGGCCTGATGGCGCCCAAGGGCACGCCGCCGGTAATCGTCAATCGACTCAATGCCGCGGTGACCCGCATCGCCAACAGCCCCGAGGTCCGCGCGGAGTGGGCGAAGCAGGGCGCGGTGGCGATGTCGATGAGTCCGGAGGAGTTCACGCGCTTCACCGCCGACGACATTGCGAAGTGGGAGCGCGTGATCAAGGTATCCGGCGCCAAGCCCGACCGCTGAGCCTGCGGCGCGGATCACGCGGCCACAATCGATGCAAGTCGATCTTCTCTGCGCGGGTGCCGCTAAGGGCCTGGTCGAAGCGCTGCAGCCCGCGTTCGAACGCGAGAGCGGCGCGACGCTGCACGCCACCTTCGGCGCCGTCGGCGCGATGCGCGAGAAGCTCGATGCCGGCGTGCCGTGCGATGTGCTGGTGCTGACCCAGGCAATGCTGGACACACTCGCCCACGACGGCCGTGTCGTCGCGGAGACGAACGCGCCGCTGGGTCGCGTGCCCACCGGCATCGCGGTGCGCGCCGGCGAACCGTTGCCGGCGATCGGCGACCGTGCCGGCCTGCGGGCCAGTCTGGCCGCCGCGCGCCGGATCTATTTCCCAGATCCCGACCGCGCCACCGCCGGCATTCACTTCGTGAAGGTGCTGCGCGAACTCGGCCTCTACGACGCGCTGGCCCCGCGGTTGGCACCGTTCCCGTCAGGCGCCGTGGCGATGCGCGCGCTGGCCGATGCGCCGGAGCCGGGCCTTATCGGCTGCACGCAGGTTACCGAAATTCTCTATACGTCCGGCGTGGTGCTGGTTGGGGCGCTGCCGGCCGGCTTCGAGCTGGCGACGCCCTACGCCGCGAGCGTCACCACGCAGGCGCGCAATGGCGCACTGGCGCGGCGCCTGGCCGCCATGCTCACCGGCGCCGAAGCGCGCACACTGCGGGAGCGTGGCGGATTCGTGCAGGAATGAACCTGCGGAAGCACGTGTTTACCGTTGCAGTGAGTCGTGACGTAGTCCCCTGAAAAACCCTCAAAGGAGAAATCGTGAAAACCAACACTCTGTCCATCCTGCTGGCGTTGGCGCTGACGGGGCCGATGCTTGCCACCGACGTGGCCGCGCAGCAGCGCCCTCCCTATGGCACAGCCATCAGTCTTGAATCCGCCAAGAAAGCGGCTGTCGCCAGTGTCGCGGAGGCGAAGAAGAACAGCTGGAACGTCGCAATTGCGGTGGTCGACAACCACGGCATGCTGGTCTATTACGAGATGCTCGACGATACGCAGACGGCCAGCTCGGTCATCGCAATCGAGAAGGCGCGCACCTCTGCCACGTATCGGCGGCCGACCAAGGAACTGGAGGATGCCATCACGGGCGGTCGCGCGGCGGTACTGGGCCTGCCCGGTTCGACGCCGATCGAAGGCGGGATACCCATCGTGATCGGGGGCAAGATGATCGGGGCCATCGGGGTCAGCGGTGTCACCTCGGGACAGGACGCGCAGATCGCCCGCGCCGGCGTGGAGGCGCTGGGGAAGTAACGGCGCACTGACCCGACTTTCATGGCGGCTCAATCCCGCGCGGGGCGCGCCATGCGGGCGTTGGTGCTTCGTATCGTAGTCGGGTTGATGGCAGCCCTTGCCCTGTCGGCAGGCGTGGTGCCCACCGCGCTTGCCGACAGTTCCACGCCGCGCCTTGCCGCCTACTACGACCGGTTTCTTGCGGTCTGCGCCGGCGCTGCGTACGAGTGGTCCGGCGACGACAAGCCGCAGCAGGTCCTGCGCGACGTCGTGCAGGTCGGCGTCGGCAGGAGCGAAAGCTATGCGTTGGCCGGTGACGGGCGCCTGCGTGCGTGGAGCGGCGACGCCCGTGAAGCCGTAGTGCTGCTCGAAGGCGTGCAATCCTTTGCGGCAGGAAGCACGGGCGTGCTGGCGATCAAGACGGACGGCAGCCTGTGGCGCGTCGAGCGTGGCGGCAGTCTCGCCCCCGGCCGCGGCCAGACCGTGTTGACCCCGGTGGCCAGGAACGTCAAGGCGGCCTCGGTGGGCGATGGCACCAACTACTACGTGACGGCCGACGGCAACCTCTTCGCGCAGGGCAACGCCCAGCGCGGCCAGTACGGCGACGGCAGGCTCGACAGCACGGCGACCTATGTTCGCGTGGCCACCGGCGTCCGCGACATCAAGAGCCATACCGGCCACGCGATCCTGCGCAACGACCGCGGCGACGTGCAAGGCACGGGTGGCAACATCTACGGCCCGCTCGGCCGGCATGGCCTTGGCGACAAGGCTGTACGGTGGGGACTTATCCTCGACGGGGCGACCGGCATCGCCACGGGTGCGAGTCATTCGCTGGCGATACGCGCCGACCAGTCGCTCTGGATCTGGGGCCGCAACGAAAGTCCGGACCCGCGCAGCGTGCTGGCGGACGTGATCGGCGTCGCCGCAGGGTCGGACACCAGCATCGCGCTGACGCAGGATGGCGCGCTGTGGCAGTGGCGAACCGGGACGAAGCCACGCCGGATCTTCGAGTGCGCGCGTTGAAGTGCGCGGTCGATGCGTGATCGCTGAACTGCGCCGCGCCAGTCGGTTATCGCGGTTGGTCCAGGCACCTTCCTCGAAATGGCCGGGCGAAATTGCGTAAACTCCGCAGCATCGCCATCACAACAGTTGCAGGAGCAGAACGTGCCGCAGTCGCAACAGCAAGCCGATCGGGCCGGCCTCTATACGCCAAGGATCCTGCTGCAGCATCTGGCCGATGATCCCGCCGGACGCTGGTGGACCGCCGACGGCACCGTGGCGTTCGTCGACATCTCGGGGTTCACCAAGCTGTCCGAACGGCTGGCGCGCAAAGGTCGCGAGGGATCCGAACAGATCACCGAGGTGATCGGTAACAGTTTCGAGTCGATCCTGGAGGTGGCGTACGAGAACGGCGCCAGCCTGCTCAAATTCGGTGGCGACGCGCTGCTGCTGTGGTTTCAGGATGCCGGACACACGGCGCGCGCGTGTCGCTCGACCGTGCTGATGCGTCGCGTGTTGCGTGACGTCGGCCGGATCGATATCCCCGGCGCCAAGGTCACGCTGCGCATGTCGCAGGGCGTGCATTCGGGGTGCTTTCACTTCTTCGCGGTGGGCACATCGCATACGGAGCTGCTGCCGATGGGCCCCGCCTGGAGCCGCGTGGTGTCGATGGAACACACGGCCAGCGCCGGCCAGATCCTGATCAGCCCGGAGACGGGCGCGCTGCTGCCCGGCCGGTGTCTGGGCGCGACCAAGGGACCGGGCGTGCTGCTGGTGCGCGAGCCGGCAGGCAGCACGGAAAAACTGCCGCTGATCCCGCGGCCAAGTATCGCACCCGAGGCGCTCACGCGTTGCCTGTCGCCGGCCGTTCGCGCGCACGTCCTGGAAGGCGGCGGCGCGTCCGAGCACCGGCCCGTCACGATTGCCTTCATCCGGATCACCGGTACAGACGCGCTGATCGAACACAGCGGGCCTGCTGCGGCCGCGGACGCGCTGCATCGCCTGGTTTCCGTAGTCGAGGCCGCCACCGAGGAACAGGGCGTGGCGTTCCTGAGCTCCGATGTCGACATGGATGGCGGCAAGCTGATCCTGACCGCCGGCGCGCCGAGCGTCACCGGCGACGACGAGGAGCGCATGCTGCTCGCGCTGCGCACGATCATCGATGCCGATGTTCCCATCTCGATCCAGATCGGCGTGAATCGCGGCGCCATCTTCGCCGGCGACATCGGCCCCTTCTATCGCCGGACCTATACGGTGATGGGCGATGCGGTGAATCTATCCGCACGGCTGATGGCCAAGGCCGCGCCGGGGCTTATCTACGCCACGGCCGATGTGCTCGATCGTTCGAATACGTTGTTTGCGACGACGGCGCTTGAACCGTTTCTGGTCAAGGGCAAGGCGAAGCCCATTCAGGCGTGGGCGGTGGGCGCGGCCACCGGCTCGCGCTCGCGACAGGTATCGCTGCAGCAGCTTCCGCTGATGGGGCGCGATGCGGAAGTCGAGGTATTACGCGGGGTGCTCGAAGCGGCGCGCGCAGGAACCGGCCGGTTGGTCGACATCGTCGGCGAGTCGGGTGTGGGCAAGTCGCGGCTGCTGGATGCATTGCAGGAGGAGGCGACGGGGTTTCGCGCGCTGCACGCCGTCTGCGAGGCGTACACGGCCTCGACACCGTACGCGGTGTGGCAGGAACTCATGCGCGAACTCCTGGACTTCGGTCGCGATGTCCCCGACGAAGCGGTCGAGCATCGCCTGCGCGAGATCGTCGCGAACCAGGCGCCGCAATTGCAGCCGTGGCTGTCGCTTGTGGGGATCGCGCTGGGGCTCGAGATCGCGCCGACCCCCGAGGTCGAACTGCTGGCGGAGAAGAACCGCCGCACGAAGTTGCACGAGTCGGTCGCTGCCTTTCTCTCGACGATGATTGCCGGTCCGGCCCTGTTCGTGTTCGAGAACGCGCATCAGATGGACGTCGCGTCGGCCGAGCTGCTCACGTACTTCGTTGGAACGGCCAGCACGCGGCCGTGGGTGTTCGGGGTGGCGCGTCGCGCGGCCACGGGCGGGTTCACTGCGAGCACGGCGCCGACGGTCACCCGCGTCGACCTCGCGCCGCTCGCGCCCGAAGATGCACTGCGCATTGCAAAACTCGCCGCCGAACAGAATCCCTTGCCGATTCACGTACTGCAGGTCGTGGCCGAACGGTCGGGCGGCAACCCGCAGTTCCTGCGCGACCTGCTGCGTGCCGCCATGGAGTCAGGCGGCGCCGCCGGACTGCCGGACTCGGCCGAGGCGGCGACGATGGCACGAATCGACGCGCTGGCGCCGGACGATCGCGCGCTGGTGCGCCGCGCGTCGGTGTTTGGTCTCACCTTTCATCCGCGGATGTTGTCGTGGCTCGACGAGGACGGCGCCGGCATAAGCCCCGATGCTGGCGCGTGGGCGCGACTGCAGGAACTGTTCGAGGCGGAGGGCGACGGTTACCTGCGCTTCCGCCGCTCGCTGCTGCGCGATGCCGCTTACGAAGGCCTGCCGTACAAGCTGCGCCGCACGCTGCACGGCACGGTCGCGGCGCGGATCGAACAGGAGACCGACACACCGGAGGACGAGGCCGACATCCTGTCGCTCCACTACCTCGTCGCGGGCGAGCATCTCGCGGCATGGCGGTATGCGTCGATTGCAGCGAACCGTGCGCAAGGCGCCTATGCGTTCGTCGAAGCCGCGCGCATGTACGCGCGCGCGCTCGAAGCCGCCCGGCGCCTGCCGGACCTGGCGCATGGCGAATTGGCCGTCGTGCAGGAGGCGCTCGCCGATTGCTGGTACCGGGCGGGCGAGTTCCCCAAGGCAGTGGATGGCTATACGTCCGCGCGGCGCCTGGTCGCCGGCGAGCCGCTGAAGGAATCGGAGTTGCTGCTCAAACGCTCCAAGCTGGAAGAGAAGCTCGGCAAATATGCGCAGGCATTGCGGTGGGCCGCGCGCGCGGGCAAGGCGGTCGAGGGCGTGCCGGGCGAGGAGCCGGCGCGGCAGGCCGCGCGGTCGAGCGCGTGGTACGCGAACGTGCTGCAGGCCGAGGGCCGCAGCGCCGACGCGATGCGATGGGCTGACCGCGCCATCCGCGAGGCCGAGACTGCCGATGATCCGGATGCACTCGGCGCCGCGTGCTTCGTGATGGGCTGGGCCTACGGCGCGCTCGGCAAGGAAGGCGCGGAGCCTTTCCTGCAGCGCGCGTTGGATGCGTACCGCCGCTCGGGCAACCTGCTGCGGCAGGCCGCGCTGCTGTCGAACCTCGGCGTCATCTGCCAGTGGGAAGGCCGCTGGGACGAGGCGCTGTCCTACTACGAGCGCGGCCGCGCGGAATCCGAGAAGCTCGGCAATATGATGGACGCGACACTCGCGCGCATGAATCTCGCCGAGATCCTGTCCGACCGTGGCGAACTGGACGACGCGCAGGCGCTGCTGCTGGAAACGCTGCCGGTGTGGCGCGCGTCGCGCTACCGATATCTGCTTGGCGGCTGCCTGTGGCTGCTGGGGCGCGTGTCGTTGCGCGCCGGACGCATTGACGAAGCGCTCACGCGCCTCGAGGAGGCCAAATCGCTCTTCGTCGCCGTCAAGCGCGAGGAAGAAGTGCTCGACGTCGACGCGCGGATCGCCGAATGCCGGTTGTTCCAGGGCGACACCGACGCCGGGTTCGGGATGGTCGTGGACGCGCTCGCACGCGCCCGCGCGTCGAAGGCCGGCGGCAAGGGGCTCTCGCTGCTGGAGCGTGTCCGCGGGCATGCGCTGATGCAGCGCGGCGACTACGCGGGTGCGCGTGAGGCCATGAACGCGAGCGTTGCGGCGGCGCGCGCGCGCAACGACCAGCAGGAGACCATGCTCACGCTGCGCTCGCTGATCGAGACGTATCGGCGTACGGGCGACACGCCGCCGCCGTCTGTCGTCGCCGAGTGCGGCGCGCTCGTTGCGCGGCTCAAGATCCGCGTGCCGCCGCCGACTCCAGGGTCAGGCGCCTAGTCTCCCGGACGAAAAGAAAAGCGGCCCCGAGGGGCCGCCTTTCGTTGGTGCGAACTGCCGGTTCGTCAGTCGAGCGACATGAAGCCGTCCGCCTGGTCGATCACCCTGGTCCAATACTGGACCAGCGTCGGGCCGGTCAAGCTGTCCTGCCCGACCGCCGTCCAGCCCTGCTGCGCTATGCACATCTTGGCCTTCTGGCCCGGCTGGTACTGCGGGTACTGCGTCGGCGACAGCGTGTTGAATGGCGCCACGTTCGGGATCACCGGCAGGAGCGAGTCCAAGTCCCCGGTCGGCACTGACCTGAAGCCATTCGGGTAGGTCCCAACGAGATCGGGATTATCCGGATCAAGCACGCACGACAGCGCAGGAACGTAGTCGTTGGATCCAGGGACCGGCGCCGAAGTCGTCAACCACGACAGCTTCG
Source organism: Betaproteobacteria bacterium (assembly GCA_031396395.1). Taxonomy (GTDB): domain Bacteria; phylum Pseudomonadota; class Gammaproteobacteria; order Burkholderiales; family Casimicrobiaceae; genus VBCG01. The sequence continues at coordinate 13,392 of JANNKR010000219.1, read as the reverse complement.
GCCGCTTCGTCGTCCAACTCGATACGTCGCCCGAGGCATCGACGGCAACCCGGCCCCACACGACGACGTATTCGGCTGCCACTTTCTGGAACGGCGTGACCGCCGGATTGGGAACGATGAAGCTGGCGACCTGCGGTGTCGAAAGGACATTGAGGTCGAAAATGTACGGAACGGCGACGCAGCCCACGTTGTCCTTGTTGTTGCCGCGTACCAGCCCCCACTTTCCTTGATCCGACGCCTTGACGTAGGTCACCAGGGCGCCCGGATTGAGTTCGCCACCCGTGAACGAATTTGGGAAGCAACCCAGGGTGCCCGTGTAGACAGAGACTGTCTTCTGTTGCGAAGGATAGCCAGCGGCCGTCGTGGTCAACGTGCAGCTGCCCGACGGCGGAATGGCCGCAATCGTGCCGGTGAACGTCGTCGTGTTGCCAGTCGTGGAAGTCGAGCTGACCGCGTATCCGCAGGTCGAGCTGATCCCGACGGTTGCGGGCGGCCCGTCCAGGGTGACGGCCACGTCGAATGGCACGGTGATGTAAACGTTGGCCGGCGCAGTGACCGACATCGCATTCGCGACGAAGCTCGCGCTCACCGTGCAATTCGCAGTGACCGGTCCCGTCGTGAACGTGGTACCAGAAAGCGATCCACCGCATCCGCTCGCCGATGTCGTGTGAAAACCGGTGTTCGGCGTCACGGTGAAAGCGGTCGTCAGGTTGTAGCCGACCGTCTGGGGCGTCGACGGCGACATCGTACCGCCAGCGCCGGGCGACGGCGTCACTGTGAACGTCTTGAGGTTGAAATTGGCGATAACGGTGCAGTCGGCAGTGACGGCAGCGGTCGTGAACGTATTGCCCGACAGCGTGCCTCCGCACGTGCCGGCGGTGGTGCCGATGTTGTATGCCGCCGTCGGCGTGATCGTGAACGCGGCTTGGGTGCCCGCGTTGACGGACTGCGCGCCCGACGGCGCGATGGTGCCCTTAGCGGCGTCGCTCGTGGACGAGGTCACCGTGTAGCACGAGGACGGGATCGTCGTCGACGGGAACGAGCCCTTGATCCTGAATGTCTGTCCGCTTCCGACCGACGATCCGGTCCACGGTTGCGCCGACCATGCGCCCGATTGCGCGCCGCAGGCGGTCGTTCCGGTCACCGCGGGGATCGTGACCGTCATGAATTGCCCTGCCCCGGTGGGCAGATTGATCCCGTTGACCGTCACCACCGTCCGCGCCGCATTCACGGTCGCCGTCCCGCGACTGGAGGACGGTACCGCCGTCGCAGGGATCGACCAGCCGGTCGGAACCGTAAGGGAAAGCGAGTTGAACGACGAGTTGCCGTCGTTCGTGAAGGTGAAGACGAATGGCCCCGACGACGCAGTGGGCGACGCGGGATTCACCGTGAGCGTGTACTGCTTGTCGGCGCCAAAGGCGAGGCCTGACTGAAACGTCAACGCCAGGAGTGCCGCGGTCAGGAATCCAAGAATTTTCGCTCGCATCGACTTCATGTTCGTGTATCCCCTGTTGATTTGATCGCGGCATCAACGGATGCAGCCTGTATATCGACAGGCCTGATTCGAGTGCGCCGTTTCGACGTCCTGATTGGACGCGTCGAGATGATAGTCGCTACGACGACAATAATAAAATCAAATTTGCGAATGCATGTTGCCGAAAGTTGACAACGTCATAAGGCGCGGTCGAATTCGCCCGCGATTTCGAATCGCCAGGTACATGGCGAATGGGGTGAATTCGCGATTACGTCGTCTACAGCAACGCACCACACGTTCCCGGACCGAAACACCCGCCGGTGGGCTTGGCACCGCCACGCACATTGCGCAGCGGGACGTCTGGCAACGATTATTGCGGTGTCCGCCGACGCCGCCCAATGGCCTACTTGTAGATCACAACATCAGGAGACCGGTCCAGACGAACTGGAAGTACGACCTCGCCATGGATCCGCCCCTTCGCGCCGACGAACGGCATCGGTTCCCATCGGTCAAAGAGAATAACCGATTGATTGTACGACACAATATCGATGGCCATCGTGACCATGCTACCCGCCCGCCGGTCGATGCCCCTGCTCCTCCAAATCCGCCAGCAACCGCGCCAGATTGGCCTGCGCCTTGGGCTCGTACCGGTCGCGAAAGTAGTCGGTCGAGAAAAACCAGCGCCGCTGCCGTAGTCCGTCCAGGAAACGGACCTGTCCGGCGCGGTACTGCGCGTCGGACTGGGCCGCAAACTCCTCGCGCAGCAGGTTGCCCTGCCGCATGAACTCGTCCCAAGGTGCGGCAAATCCGGCGAGATCGATGTCTTCGATGAAACGCCGGTCGTTTCCGTACGACTTCCCTTTGTGGGTCGTGGCCAGGATAAGGGCGCACACCCGCCGGCGAAAGGCAGGAGGTGCCCCGGTCGATTGCGAGAGATACAGGCGCACGCTGTTGCGCTCGTTGTCGGGGTCGCTCGGGACGTACATCGCGTCGTGAAACCACAGCGCCAGCTCCACGGCATCCGGATGCATAAGCATCGGGGCCACTTCATCGAACCGGCGCAGGCAATCCTGGATATGCCGCAGATCGTGAAAGCGTCGGTCCGCCCCGCCTAAGCGGCGGCACAGGTCGGCGTGGACGTCGGCCGCGGTAGCCGCCGTCGCGGCGGGCGAACACCTGCGCCACAGTGCGTCGAATCGTGCCGGCTGCAAGCTCGAGGTCATTGGTTGCGTTCCCACGGCAATCGCGCGTTCAGAATACTACGGTGACGCGCACCGTGTCCCCATTGGGCTCGGCGCTGACGTTGGTGGACCCGGCATGCGCCAGCCGGACCATGTTGACGTTGGTCGATAGCATTTCGGCGACGAAGCCACGCAGGCCGCGCGCCTTGGCATGTTCGGCCAGCCGCCGCTGCAGCGCCGCGCCCAGCCCGCAGCCCTGCCAGGCCGGACTGACCATGAATGCGGTTTCGCCCAGATTGGTGGAGGGGTCGATGAAGTAGCAGCAATGGGCGACGATCTGCGGGTTCTCGCGGGTCCCCGTCACCGCCACGAAGGCGACCTCGTTCTCGAAGCTGACATTGCACAGCCGCTGCACGTCCTGCACGGACAGCTCGCGCACCCGGCGGAAGAAACGCGTGTAGATGTCGGCCTCGGACATGCTGTGGAAAAGATCGCGGATGTCGTTGCCATCGGTCGATCCGGCCGGGCGCAGCAGCACGGTCCGCTTGTCCTTGAGCGTGACGGTAGCCTCGTCCTCCACCGGGTAGGCCCGCATGTTCTTCAGCGTCTGCGTTGCCGGCACATAGCCCAGCGCCTGCGCCTCGGCGAACAGCACGGGTCGAAACTTGGGATGCGCGATATCGATCAGCGAGATCGCGCGTTCGCGAATCGACTTGCCGAACAGATACGCGATGCCGAACTCGGTGATCACATAGTGCACGTCGGTGCGGGCGATAGTGACGCCGTCGTTGGGGCCCAGCGTGGCCCGAACCCGCGATTCGAGGCCGTCGTCCGTCGTCGACGCAAGGCAGATGATTGCCTTGCCGCCCTCCGAGCGCGAGGCGCCGCGCAGGAACTCGCCCTGCGCCGCAATGCCGCTGTAGAACTCGCCCGCGAGTTGGTCGACGCATACCTGCCCGGTCAGGTCCAGCGCGAAGACCTGCGTCACCGAGACCATCTTGTGCTGGGCCGCGATCGTCGCGGGGTCGCACACCACGTCGATCGCCTGGAAGGAGAACAGCGGATTGCGATCGATCATGTCATACAGCCGCTTGCTGCCGATCGCGAAGCTGGTGACGATCTTGCCGCGCTGGCGCGTCTTGCGTTGCCCGGTGAGGATGCCTTTCTCCAGCAGCGGGATCACCGCGTCGGTGATCACATCCGAGTGGATGCCCAGGTCCTGTCGGTCCGCCAGGTACTTGAAGGCGGCATTGGTAACGCGACCGAGGCCGATCTGCAGCGTCGACCCGTCCTCGATGATGCCGCCGATGTAGCGCGCGATCTGTTCCACCACGTGCTCTTCGGTCGCCGGATGGACATACTCGGACAGTGGCGAGGCATGGGGCACCAGGCAGTCGATTTCGCTGATGTGAAACATCGAGTCACCCATCGAACGCGGCATGCATGCGTTGACTTCGGCGATCACGAGCGTGGCCTTGGCGATGGCCGCCGGCTGCACGTCGACCGAGATGCCGAGGCTGACATAGCCGAATTCGTCGGGCATCGACACCTGGATCAACGCGACGTCGACGCGAATCCGTCCGATCTCGATCAACTGCGGCACGCGGGCGATCGACATGGGGACGTACTCGGCCAGGCCCTGCCGGACCGCGGCACGAATGTCGGAGCCGACAAAGAAAGTACGGTGCCGGAACCGCGTGGTGGCGAGGCCCTGCGCGTCGTGCGGCACCGCGCCCTCCGTGATGAAGTGCACGAGCTCGATATCGGCGGGTGGGGCGCGCATCGTTTCCAGCGCGGCCATCAACGCGCGCGGCGTCGCGCAAGCGGTGCCCACGAAGACATGGCTGCCGCTGCGGATCTGCGTGAGCGCCTCTTCGGTCGTCGTCACCTTCGAGGCGTAGGGTACCAGCCGCGCATCCAATGCCGTGGTGGCGGAGGCGACCGGCGCTGGCGCCGTGCCGGACGCCTGCGACCCGATACGGTCGAGCAGGTTGCGCGCCACGCGGGTGAGGAGGCTGTCGGTGATGCCACCGGACGCCGGACCCTTCCTGTCGTCAGCCACGGCCGATATCTCCTTCGTTCTCGATGCGGTCCGGGGTCAGGGGACCGGCGTCCCGCCCTTGCCTGATTCGCCAGGGTACTGCGCATCCAGGACCGCAATTCCGTGCGCATACCCCTGCTGCACGATGTCGTCGAACTTCTCCCATTGAAGCATGCCCACGCGCTCGAGCGGTGGATTGAAATACAGATCCGTGAGCTTTTTTGCCTGCTGCTGGCGCGACATGCTGTACAGGATCTGGACGTTCATCAGGTAGGCGACCAGGGACGGAAACCGGTACCGGCGCTTCTTGTAGGGGCGCAGCCGATCGCGCAGCAGGGCCCAGTTGCCAGGTATTTCCTCGAGATCGATGGGGCGCGGCCGGCGCGCATTGAGGTCCACGCCGATGACGGTACCCACGCCGCGCATGCGCCGCATCACATCGACCGGAAAATTGTTGAACGTGCCCCCGTCGCACAGCAGGTCTCCGCCACGCAACACCGGCGGCAAGGCGCCGGGGATGGCCATGCTGGCGCGCATGGCCTTGGTGAGATCGCCGCTGCGCAGCACCTGCTCGGAGGACTGCGAGTAGTTGCTGGCGACGCAGTAGTAATTTTTCCAGAGGTCCTCGATGGCCGCGGGAAAGCCCAGCAGATCGATCACGCCGCGCTCGACGATGGTTCGCATCCGTCGTCCCTTGATCAGCGACAGCAGTGGCACGAAGTTGAAGTCGTTGGTCGGATTGACGCGAAAGGACTTGCTGGCAATCTGCATGACGTCCGCAACGGGCCGGTCGGATGCCACCAGCGCCGCCATGACGGCGCCGATGCTGGTGCCGCCCACCACATCGATTTCGATGCCCCGTTCCCGCAGCGCCTGGTAGATCCCGAGGTGCGCCAGGCCCCGCGCGCCGCCGCCGGCCAGCACCAGGCCGACGGCCGTGTGGCTCTGGATGCGCGCGAGCCGGGCCATGTCGGCGGGCAACTCGGGCCGGATGTGCAGATGGTCGTCGACCGGGCGCCGCGCCAGCCACTTGTGCGTGTTGCGGGGACACGGCAGATCCGCCGGATGGAGGAGCACCAGGACCTCGGCGGCTTCGCCGCGCCCCGGCTGCGACATCAGGCACTCTTTTTCCGTGTCGTGCAGTTCCGGCGGCTTGGCGGCATCGGCCAGCAACAGGATCTCGTCGGCGCTGCGGCAGCAGCGCTGCGACCATGGTGTGGGCTGGTCGTCGCCCACCAGCAGCACAAAGTCATGCACCGCTTCCAGTTCATTGAGGTGCAACGTGATGCGGCGGTTGGCCTCGGCGTCGAGACCATCGCGACTGGCAATGCCCGGGTCCTGCAGGTCCCGATCCATGCCCGCCGCATCGACGACGCAGGCCGGACCGATCGTAGCCAGGTGCGAGGCAAGGCTATCCGCGAACGCCCGCGGTGACGTGCCCGCCGATATTGGGATCAGCCCGATCGTGACGGGACGCGCAAGCGTCTGGCGTGCCGAGCTGGCGCGCAGATGCTCGATGATCTGGCGCGTCAGCACGATCGAGAGCTGCGGGCTGGTGGCGAACAGCGTGTTGAATACCGACTTGGCAAGGCGCACCAGCACGGAATCGCGGATGGCCACCACGGTGGCCGCGCGTGGCTCGCCGGTGATGAGGCTCATCTCGCCAATGATCTGGCCACGCCCCATCTCGCGGGCTGCGCGGCGCGTTCCGTCGTCATCGTTGAGGTAGGCGCGCAGCCGGCCGCTCAGCACCAGGTACATCGCGTCGCCAGGCTCGCCCTGGGTCATCAGCACCTCGCCCCCGGCGATCTCGACCCACTCCAGCTGTTCGCGCAGCAAAGCCATCGATGCCGGCTCGATGTCGCCGAGGTAGGTACGCAGATGGCGGTCGAGCAGATCGTCCTGGTAGTAGTGTTGGCGCATGGGTTTTGTAGTTAGGAGGTCGTTGCAGAGGGAAGAACCGTCGTCGGTCATTGCGCCTGCCGGCGTGGACGGTGAACGACTCGAGTACCGTCAGCATACCCGACGAATTTCACGGCGCAACGGCGCGGAACGCGGCGTGCCAAGAGCATTCGTGTCGGGTTACCATTCACCCATGACCAGCCCGATCGCCCCCTCCCGCCTTCTCGCTGCCGGTGCAGCATGCTGCGCCTTCCTGCTTGCTGGTGCTGTCCTTGCGCAGGATTTCCCCACGCGTCCGGTGCGCGTGATCGTCCCCTTCTCGCCGGGGGGCGCCGTCGATGGGCCGATGCGCATCGTCGCGCAGGAGCTGGGCAAGCGCTGGGGCCAGCAGGTGGTGGTCGAGAACAAGCCGGGCGCGGGCGCGACCATTGGCGCCGAGATGGTGGCCAAAGCGGCGCCGGATGGCTACACGTTGCTCCTCGCCTCGCAGACTAACGCCATCAGCGCGACGCTCTATACGAAGCTGGTGTTCGACCCCATCGAGGACTTTGCGCCCATTACGCTGATCGGCCGCGAGCCCGGCGTGCTGGTCGTCAATCCGGCGCTGCCGGTCAACACGTTCCAGGAGTTCGTGGCGTACGTGAAGGCGCGGCCCGGGCAGGTCGACTATGCGTCGTCGGGCAACGGCAGCGGCCAGCACCTGTTCATGGCGCTGCTGGCCTCGATGACGGGAATGAAGCTGTCCCATGTTCCGTATAAGGGCAGCGCCCAGGCGACCACCGATGTCCTCGGCGGCCAGGTGCCCGTGTCGATTCCCGGCAGCGCAGGCATGGTCGGCCACATCAAGGCCGGCAAGCTGCGTGCGCTGGCAGTGACGGGCAGCAAGCGGTCGCCGCAATTGCCCGACGTGCCGACGGTGATGGAATCCGGCGTGCCGGGCTATGAAGCGTACGTGTGGATGGGCCTGCTGGCGCCCAAGGGCACGCCGGCGGCGGTCGTCGACAAGATCAGTCGCGATGTGGTGGCGGTGCTCGCCGCTCCCGAGGTCAAGGCGTACATGGCCACAGCGGGTATCGAGATCGTGGGGACCACGCCCGCCGAGTTCGGCACCTTCTTTCGCGCCGAACGCGCGCAGTGGGCCAAGGTCGTGCGCGAAACCGGCGCCAAGGCGGACTGACGCCGCACCACGTTTCATTCTTCACCCACAAGGAACGCGATGAACCTGCAGGCAACGGCCGACGCGCGCGTCGAAGGCGTCGAACACTGGACCCGGAAGGGGGATGTCCGCCTCTTCCTCTGGGAAAAATTCGTCGGATCGCCCGACGGCAAGCCGGCCGTGCTGTTCGTGCATGGCTCGTCGATGGCGTCGCAGCCCACGTTCGACCTGACGGTGCCCGGTCGGCCCGATTCATCGGTGATGGACTGGTTTGCGCGGCGAGGCTTCGTCTGCTGGTGCGTGGACATGGAAGGCTACGGCCGCTCCGACAAGAAGCGCGACATCTTCTGCGACATCAGCAACGGCGCCGATGACCTGGCCGCCGCCACCGACTACATCGCGCAGGCGCGCGGCATCAAGAGCTTCGCCACCTACGGCATCTCGTCGGGCGCGCTGCGCGCGGCGCTCTTCACCCAGCGCCACGCGGAGCGGGTGTCGCGGCTGGCGCTGGACGCGTTCGTCTGGACCGGCGAAGGCGCACCCACGCTGGTGCAGCGGCGCAAGAAACTGCCGGAGTTCCTGGCAGCCAAACGCCGGCCCATCGACCGCGCGTTCGTGCAATCCATCTTCACGCGCGACCATCCGGATTGCGTGGAGCAGCGCGTGGTCGAGGCCTTTGCCGACGCGATCCTGGCGCTCGATGACTCGATGCCCAACGGCACCTACATCGACATGTGCTCCAAGCTGCCGGTGGTCGATCCTGCGCTGATCACCGTGCCCACCATCGTGCTGCGCGGCCAGTACGACGGCATTGCCGGCTTCGACGACCTGATCGAGTTCTTCAAGCGGCTGCCCAACCCGGACAAGCAGTTCTCCGTGCTGGCCGGCATCTCGCACGCCAGCTTCCAGCAGAAGAACTACCTGATGGTCTATCACATCCTGCTCGCGTACTTCACGCAGCCCGCGCCCGCCTACGTCGGGTGACCTGGCCGCTTTCCCCGCTCGAGACGCTGTGGTGCGCCACCGCGCTCGGCGCGGGCTACGCCGTGCGCGGAGCCGCCGGCTTTGGTTCCGGCGTCGTGGCTACACCGCTCCTCACGTTCGTGCTGCCGCTGTCCATCACGGCCCCGCTCATGACGCTGATGGGCTTCCTGGTGTCGGTGCGGCAGGCGCTGGTCGACTGGCGGCTGATCGAGTGGCGGCGCGTGGCCATCTTCATCCCCGGATCGCTGGTGGGCACCGCGCTGGGGCTCTACGTGTTCAAGACCGTCGACCAACTGATGCTGGCGCGCGTGCTGGGCGCCTACATCCTGCTCTACGCGCTCTACAGCCTGTTCGGTCAGCACGTGTTCAAGCGGGTGCTGCAGGCTCCCGCCTGGGCCGTGCATCCGGTGGCGGTGGCGGGCGCGGTGGTCGCGACGATCTTCGGCGGCCTGGCCGGGCCGATCTACGTCACCTACTTCGATGCGCTGAAGCTCTCGAAGAGTGTGTTTCGGGTGACGGTGTCGACCACGCTGCTGACACTGAACATGGTGCGCTCGGCCGGCTATGTCGCTACGGGCGTGTTCCGCCTCGATGACCTGGTGCTGGTCGCCGCCGCGATCATTCCGGTGACGGTGGGCACGCTGATCGGCGACCGCCTGCACGATCGCCTCGACCCGCAGGCATTTCGCCGCGGGGTCGGCGCGCTACTCATCGCCAGCGGTTTGGGCTTGCTGTTCATCCGCTAGCAGGTGCGCTGGCCGGATCGCCCGCCACGGGCGGCGAGGGGTAACATGCGGCACGCGCACGCAGCATCGTATGGTGTGCGGCACGTCTCGCGCCGAGTGCGCAAACCATCCTGGGCCCGATCCGCCATGGAAGATTCCGAAGCCATAAGAATTGCCGCCGAGAAGGCCAACGACTGGGGTTCGCCCGTGCATGTGCATGCGCTGGCGATGCTGGCGCTGACCGGCGTCGGCATCTATCTCTGTTACTGGATGACGGTGCCGTTCATCCCGGCGCTGGCCTGGGCCCTGGCGCTGGCAGTCCTGTGCGCGCCCCTCAATCGCTGGCTGGAGCGCAAGTTCAAAGGCCGCAACCTGGCCGCCATCGTGTGCGTGATTGCGGCGGCGGTGATCGTGGTCGTCCCCGCGATGTTCGTTGCCGACCGCATCGCGGGCGAAGCCGGCAAGGGCGCGACCATGGTCACCGCGCTTGCCAAATCGGGGGAATGGCGGCGCAGCATCGAGGGGCATCCGCGGATCGCGTCGATCGTCGCGTGGGTGGACGAGGAAATCGACCTGCCGGGCGTGGTGCAGTCCGGCGCCGCGTGGCTGACCACCACCGCCACCAATTTTGTCCGCCTGTCGATCCTGCATCTCGTCGGCATGATCCTCACCTTCTACCTGCTGTTCTATTTCCTGCGCGACCGCGGAAAGGCGCTGGCGTCATTGCGCGCGCTGTCGCCGTTATTGGCGGCCGACATGAATCGCTTGTTCGTTGACGTCCACGAAACCGTGCATGCCACGGTCTACGGTACGTTCGTGGTCGCCGCGGTCCAGGGTCTGCTCGGCGGCCTGATGTTCTGGTGGCTGGGCCTGCCTTCGCCGTTGTTGTGGGGGCTGGTGATGGGGCTGCTGGCGGTGATCCCGGTGCTGGGCGCCTTCATCATCTGGATCCCGGCCGCCTTGTTCCTGTTTGCGACGGGAAGCGAAGGCAAGGCGCTGGTGCTGGCGCTGTGGGGCACCATCGTCGTCGGCGGCATCGACAACATTCTCTATCCGCTGCTCGTCGGCAGCAGCCTCAAGATGCACACGATCATCGCCTTCGTCTCGATTGTCGGCGGGATGCTGTTTTTCGGCGCTGCCGGCCTGATCCTGGGCCCGGTGGTGTTCACGGTGACGCGGGGGCTGCTGCATATCTGGCGCAGTCGCAACGCGGCGGCCGAAACGTAAATGCGGATGTGGCCGCGCGATATCCGGCCAGTTCGTTCGGTGGCGCCAAGGCGCTACGCAAACAATTCCACTCATGGAGCAACCCATGCAGTCTCGCTTCACCCATGCCCTGCTGTCCTTCGCGGCCCTGCTGATACTCGCCGGATGCGCGACACCCTCCGGTGAACACAAGGTCTGGCGCGATGCCAGCTACACCGGCGGACCGTTGAAGAAGGTGTTCGTGATCGGGCTCTCGTCGACCAGCCTGAGTGATCACCGCGGTTTCGAGGACCTGATGGTCGGCCAGATCCTTGCCGCCGGCGGGCAGGCCGTGCCGGGGTACCAGTTCATCCCGCCGGACATCGTGCCCGACGAACGCACCATCGCCGCCGCCGTGGCCCGGTCGGGCGCGGATGGCGTGCTGATCACGCGGATGTCCGGATTCCATACGTTTGGCACCGGATTGCAGAATCCCTATCCGTCGCTCGACACCAGCGCGCGGACCCCGGCCCTCTACGGCGGGCCGGGCGGCACCATACAGGAAGCCACGATCTACACCACGCTGTTTGCCGCCAGCAGCATGAACCCGATCTTCACCTACGACCCCAAGACCTACGACCCGTCCGACTTCGCTGGGCAAGCGCCGGGCTATGCCAACTTGCTGGTGAGCTACATGCAGTCCAACGGCTTCCTGCAGACGCAGTTCATGCCGAAGTGATCGTCGGGAGCGGCGCGCGGTACCGCGTTCGCCGTCGTGCCTGTTCGGGCGCCGCTGCGGTGTCGAGGACGGCAAGCAGCGTCAGGCACTGACCCATCGCGTTGCGCTCGACCACGCCGCGCGCGTTCGTGAAACACTGGCGGGATGAGCGCGCAATTCGATGTCGTGATCGTCGGCGGTGCCGTAACGGGCAGCGCCGCGGCGTACTTCCTGGGGGCGCAACCGGCGTTCGGCGGCAGCGTACTCGTGCTCGAGCGCGACTTCGGCTACGGCGACTGCGCCACCACGCGCTCGGCCGCGTCGATCCGGCACCAGTTCTCGACGCCGGAAAACATCCGCATGTCGATGTTCGGGACGGCGTTCCTGCGCCGGGTGGAGGAGCATCTGGCCGTGAATGGCGACGTGCCGGCCATCGGCTTCCACGAGGCCGGCTACCTGTTCCTGGCCACGGCCGCCGGGCAGGACGTGCTGGCGCGCAATCATCGCGTGCAGATGGCGGAAGGGGCCGACGTTGCGCTGCTCGGCATGGACTCGCTGGCCACGCGCTTCCCGTGGTTGTCCGTGACCGATCTGGCCGCGGGATCGCTGGGACTCTCGGGGGAAGGCTGGCTCGACGCGCATGCGCTGATGCACGGCTTTCGCCGCAAGGCGATTGCACTGGGCGCCACTTATCGTGAAGCAACCGTGGCCGGTCTCGAGCGGCAGGGGCGGCGCATTGCGCGGGTGCGGCTCGATGACGGCACTGCGATCGACTGCGGCACGGTCATCAACGCTGCCGGCACGAGCGCCGCCGTAATCGCCCACACGGCCGGACTCGCGCTGCCGGTGGAAGCGCGCAAGCGCTGCGTGTTCCACTTTCGCAGCCCGGCCGCGCTGCCGGATTGTCCATTGGTGATCGATCCCAGCGGACTGTACTTTCGCCCCGAGGGTGCCGGCTTCATCTGCGGCATCGCGCCGCCGGAGCATGACGATCCGCCCAGCGCCGACTTCGACGTGCCTTATGCGCTGTGGGACGACGTCCTTTGGCCCGCACTGGCCGCGCGCGTACCCGGCTTCGAGGCGGCGCGCATGGTCAGCGCCTGGGCTGGGCATTACGACGTCAACACGCTCGACCACAACGTGATCCTGGGCGCGCATCCCGACGTCGACAACCTGCTGTTCGCCAACGGCTTCAGCGGTCACGGCCTGCAACAGGCCCCGGCCGTGGGGCGCGCCCTGTCCGAGCTGGTAACCTTTGGCGGATATCGCACGCTGGACCTGTCGCCGTTCGGGTGGCAGCGTGTGCTGGAGGGGCGGCCACTGCGCGAATTGAACGTCGTGTAGCGGCGGGCGTTGCCCCCTGTTGTCGTAGCGCCGGGGCCTCCGCATGCTTGCAAATCCGCGCGGCCGCAGTCACGCTTCGCAACAACCCACTCGGGAGCGCAGGATGATTTTCGAACAGGTCGCCACTGGCGGCTGCCAGTCCTATCTCATCGGATGCGAGCAGTCATGCGGCGCCGCGCTGATCGACCCTGAGCTGAGCCAGGTCGACCACTACATCGCACTGGCCGCGCGCGACGGCCTGCGCATCCGCTTCCTGATCGACACGCACACGCACGCCGATCATTTCTCGGCCACGCGGCAGCTGGCGCAAAAACTTGCCGTACCGATCGTGATGCACCGTGGCAGTCCGGCGCCGTTCGTGGACATGCGCATCGGCGACGGCGAGATGGTGGTGCTGGGCAAGTTGCGCCTGCAGGCGATCCACACCCCGGGGCACACCCGCGACTCGATGTGCCTCCTGGTGGAGGACCGCGTCTTCACCGGTGACACTTTGCTGATTGGCGGCACGGGGCGCACCGACCTGCCGTCAGGCGATGCCGGTGCGCTGTACGACAGCCTGTTCGGGCGCATCCTGAAGCTCGATCCGGCACTGCTGGTGTTTCCGGCGCACGACTACAAGGGACGCAGCCATACGACGATCGGGCAGGAAGCAACCACCAATCCGCGCCTGCAGGTGCGCGAG
>JANNKR010000215.1:0-18899 GCA_031396395.1 Betaproteobacteria bacterium | reverse complement strand
TACGATAGCATCCACGGCTGTCGCCATGTCAGTGCGCATCGTGCCGGCGCACTTCCCGGAAACGCCATGACCTCACCCATCCTCGAAAAATTCATCGCCCAGGCCGTCGAGCGCAGCCGCGTGCCGTCCGACCCGACCGACTGCGTGCTTGCCATTGCGCCGTTGATGCTTGACCTGCTGGCGCAGGCGCACACGTTCCTCGCACCGCAGCATTTTCGCAGCAACCCGGCGCATTACGCGCGCAACCTCGTGTATGACGCGCCCGATGCCCGTCTTTCGCTCTACAGTCTGGTCTGGCTTCCCGGACAATGGACGCCCGTGCATGATCACGGCAGCTGGGGCGTGGTGGGGATCGTCGAGGGCGTGCTGGAGGAACGCAGCTACGTGCGACGGTCGCCCGATCGCAGCGCCGACAAGGACATCGATCTGGTGCGTGGCGGGATCATCCTGCTGGCCCCCGGTGCGGTCACGAGCTTCGTGCCCAATCCCGACCACATCCACGTCACTGGCGTGCCGCCGGAACGACAGCGCGCCATCAGCCTGCACCTCTATGGCCGCACGATGAACAGCTTCAATATCTATGACGTAGCCGCCGGCACCCGCCATCGTGTCGAACTCGAACACAACGACAGTTGATCCGCTTCGCCGCGAGGGCTGGCGCGCACGGGTGACGCCACGATCGTCGCCCTGCCGGATCCTGGAACAGCGATGACGCGAGCGGTCGACGCTTTGCTTCGCGTCGCCGACTCAACCGACGCGCTTTGCATCGGCGTGCTCGCAACACAGGTATTCCTCGATACCTATGCCCCCGACGGCATCCGTCCCACGCTGGCGCATGAAGTCCTCGACCATTTTTCCACCGCCGCGATTGCCGCTCTGTTGCGCGATCCGGCGACAACCTTCGTCGTGGCCGAAACGTCGGGCCACATGGTCGGCTTCGTACAGTTGACCCGCGGTGCCACGCACGCGCTCGTGCGCCCGGGCAGAGCGGTCGAACTCGATCGCCTCTATGTGCTGACGCGCTTCAATGGCCAGGGCATCGGCACCCTGCTGTTGCGTCATGCCGAGGTGCTGGCGGCAGCGCAGGGCGCATCCACGCTGTGGCTCACTGCCTGGGTCGGCAATCAGCATGCGCTCGCGTTCTATGCGCGCCGGGGTTACCAGGACGTAGGCGCCACGATGTACCGCTTTCAGGACGAGCAGTATGAGAATAGAGTGCTTGCACGCGCCCTCTAAGCCCGTTCCACATCCTGACCCGGCGATGCGCCGGCAGGGGTTGGTTCGACGGCGCGTACACAAGAAAGTGAGTGTTCAAAGGAGCAGCGACATGAACAAGCGTTTCGTGATTGCATGGCTTGCCACGTTCGTTGTGTGGATGGTCGGCAGCTTTCTCGTGCATGGCGCGCTGCTGCAGGGCGACTACGCGGCACTTCCCAGCATGTTCAGACCGGAGAAAGACGCCCAGCAATACCTTCCGTTCATGCTCCTGGCGCACGTGATCCTGGCAGGAGCGTTCACCTGGGTCTATGCGCGCGGCGCCGAAGCGAAACCATGGTTGGGTCAGGGCATCCGCTTCGGGGTCGTCGTCGCGTTGCTGACGGTCGTGCCGACTTACATGATCTACTACGCCGTGCAACCCATGCCGGGCATGCTCGTCGTCCGGCAGATCGTGTTCGACGGAATTCTGCTGCTGGTACTTGGCGTGGTCGTGGCCTTTCTGTATCGCAACAACAGCCGCGCCTGGCAGTAGGCATTGCGCGGGCGCGTGGCGCAACCTGCGGCGGGCCCAATCAGAGGAGGACGTGAACATGGGTACGGCATTCTGGATACGCCGATTTCTGGTGGTGCTGGGCGGCGCGTTCGTCATCATTGCCGGCTCGCAGCTCCTGCGCGGCCGCACGACCGAGGATGCCGTCCTGCATGGCCTGCTGTGGTCAGTGATCAGCGCCGCCATCTTCACGGTCGTGAACATCTACCGATGGCGGCGCGGGCAGCACTGCGCGTTGTGCGTCGATGCCCCGGACCCGAAGGCGGCCGGTCCCGGCGGCCGCCAGACCTGATCCGGCCGCCGCCCCCGCTACTCGAACTTCTCGCCCGACTCCTTCACCACCTTGGCCCACCGCGCCTTCTCGTCGCGGATGAAAGCGCCGAATTCCGCCGGCGACCCAGGCCGCAATTCGGCGCCGGCCGTCGCCAGCCGCTCCTGCATCTCCGGCGAGGCGAGAATCTTCGTGATGGTCTGATGCAGCTTGCTCACAATTTCCGGCGGCGTTCCGGCGGGCGCGACGATCCCCTGGAATGATCCGGTCTCGAAACCCGGAAGCCCGGATTCGGCCACGGTGGGGATGTCCGGCGCCGCCGCGAAGCGCTTGGAACTCGAGATGGCCAGCGCTTTCAACTTGCCGCCCTTGACCATCGGATATGTCGCCACCATGCCGTTGAAGAGCACATCGGCCTGCCCGCCCACGACATCGGTGATGGCCTGGGCACCGCCCTTGTAGGGGATGTAGGTCCACTTGATGCCGGTGCGCAGCGCGAAATCGACGCCTGCCAGGTGGTTGGCGCCACCGACGCCGGATACCGCGAAATTGAGCGTGCCCGGCTTCGCCTTCGCCAACGCGATCAGCTCCTTCACATCCCTGGCCGGCAATGCGGGGTTCACCGCCAGCAAATGCGGCGAATACGCGACCATGAGCACGGGGGCAAAGTCCTTCACCGGATCAAAAGGCAGCGTGGGAAAGATGCTGGGGCCAATCGCGAGCGAGCCGATGTCCGCCAGCAGCACGGTATAGCCGTCGGGGGGGGACTTGGCGACCAGGTCCGCACCGACGTTGCCGGTCGATCCCGGCTTGTTCTCGACGAGGACCGGCTGCCCCAGCGCCGCGGTGATTCCCGGGCCGATGGCGCGGGCAAGGATGTCGGACGTGCCCCCGGCCGGATACGGCACGATGATGCGAATGGGCTTCGATGGATACGACTGGGCCATCGCGACGGCGGTGCCCAGCACGGTTGCGGCAATGGCAAGCACGATCCGTCCGGCGAAACGCGATATTGATTGCATCGATACTCCTTGAAGGTTGGACTTATTGGTGGGGCGGCCCTCTACGGCGTCCGGCAATGCTACGCTTACCACCCGGATTGCCGCGTGGCGCGGCGCACGATACGGTGGCGTGCCGGATCACCCGGGCACCACCCCTACCTCGAGGAACACGGCAATGCGTCAAGCATGGACCACGATCTTGCTGGCGGCGGCATGCGCTGTCGCCCTGCCTTCTGGCGCGGCCGACATCAAGGTCCTGACCGCCGGCGCGTTCAAGCCCGTGGTGGTCGCCCTGGCGCCCGAGTTCGAACGCCAGACCGGGCACAAGCTCACCATCGAAAACGATACCGCCGGCGCGCTGGTGCGCCGGATCAACAACGGCGAGGCCTTCGACCTGGTCGTACTGACGCCGGATGGGATTGCACCATTGACCACCGCCGGCAAGGTGGATGGTTCCGCATCGGCGCGACTGGCGCGGGTCGGGATCGGCGTCGCAGTGAAGCGTGGCGCGCCCGTGCCCGACATCGGCACCGTCGCGGCATTCCAGCAAGCGCTGCTGGCCGCGCGCGCGGTGGCCTATATCGATCCCGCGGCGGGCGGCTCGAGCGGCATCTACCTCACCCGGCTGTTCGAGCAGATGGGGATTGCCGCGCAGCTGAAGCCCAAGTCCGTGCTGGTGCCAGGCGGTCTCGTGGCGCTGCGTGTGGTCAACGGCGAGGCGGATCTGGCACTCCACCAGATCAGCGAAATTCTCGCGGTGCCGGGCGCGATGCTGGTCGGACCCATTCCTGCGGAGATCCAGAACTACACGGTCTACGTGGGCGGCGTCAGCGCGACGGCGCGCGATGGCTCTGCCACGAAGGCATTGCTTGCCTTGCTGAGCAGCGCACGCGCCGGGGAAGTGCTGAAAGACAAGGGCATGGAAGCCCCCTGATCGGCTGCGGTACGATTCCCCTCCGTTGACGCGGCTTGGCGCAGGACGTCAGGCCCGCCATGCCAACGAGACCCCATTGGCCAATTGCGAGTGAACATCGTGGACAGGCTCGAAGTACGCGACGGCATCGCCAGCTATCGGCCACGGGGCCTGAGCACCCTCACCGCCGCCGTCGACCTCATCGCCATTGCGCTCGGCCATTGTCGCGACCGCGGGATCGGGAAGCTGCTGGTCAATGCAACCGGACTCAGCGGGATCGCCGTCCCGTCGCTTGTCGATCGATTCCTGGCGGTGGAGGAATGGGCCAGCGCAGCGGACGGGGTGGTGATCGTGGCGCTCGTCACCCACGCCGAACATATCGACCCCAACCGTTTCGGCGTCAAGGTCGCCGCCCATTTCGGTTTGATCTGCGACGTCTACACGTCCGAAGACGAAGCGTTGGCATGGCTGGTGCAGGTCGAAGGTGCGCCCTGACCGGCGGCGTCGCACGCGCACCGGGCACCGCCGCGGCATCAGGCCGGATGCATTCACCCCACCAACCACGCCGAGACCTTGCCATGCCGATCAAGCTGCAGAAGGATAGCGAGAAGTTCCTGCTTGGTTCGATCAAGCGGTTTTTCGCCGAGGAAATGGATGCCGACATCGGTGACCTTAAGGCGGCGCTGGTGCTCGATTTCTGCGTGCGTGAAATCGGGCCGAGTATCTACAATCAGGCGATTGCCGACGCGCAGACCTATTTTCAGGAAAAGGCGGCGGACCTCTCCGGCTCGCGCTATCAGGTGGAGTTCGACTACTGGTCCCGATAGACGGCGCAACGGGTCCGGGCCCGAATTCGCTCCAAAACGGCAGCTTTGCTGCTTCAGGGCTTGAAATGCCTTAACCTATGCGGTATCCGCGATAACCCTTACCAGGAGAAGTCCATTGGCAAAACCTAACTACGAGTTCGCCAAACGCCAGCGAGACCTTGCAAAGAAGCAAAAGAAAGAAGAGAAGCGCAAGAAGAAAATGGAATCCGCCGAACCGGGCGAAGCCGCTCCGGAGGATGGCGCCGTGCCGCCACCCGAGGCGGGCACTGTCACGCCGTAGCTGTAGAGGCCGCAGCCCTGTCAGCTTCCAGCCAGACGAACGTTCCCCGCGACAGCATGCAGCGTTGTCGCCGGGCCGTTCGGCCCGCAAGCGTCCCGGGCGTTTCCCGGCGCATGACCATCAAATGATCGTGAACCCTTTCCATCGGGTGACATGCAGCGCATTGCTCATCGTTGCCGCGTTGGCGCCAGCGAAGGTTCATGCCGCTTCCTACAAGTGCGTCGTCGACGGCAAGACGACCTATCAGGGCCAACCGTGCGCTGACCAGTCCAAGAGTCGTGAACCGACGGGCTCGACGCCGGCGCCCACCGTTGCCGGCCACCCTGGCGCGACCAGCGCGCCCAGGGCGGATGCCTCACGCCGCGATGCGGCCGCAGAGGCCAGCCTGGAGCCCATGGCAAGGGAGGCATTTGCGGCGATGAAGGGCGGCAACCTCGGCGCCTACAGCGCGATGCTCTGTCCAAAGCCCCGCGCTGCGATGTCCGGCAAGGGTGCGGCCGATCAGTTCAGGAGCGAAGGCCAGGGCTACACTCGAAGTCGCGCCGAGCTGGCGAAGGCCGCCGGGATCGATCGCGAAGGCGTCAGCTTCGCGGTGGCGGAAGCCTCCGGCGGTAGCGCGAAAGAGAGCAATGCACAACGCATGGTGCGAGTCCACTTCGACTGGGTCGACGGCAAGCCATGCGTGACGTACATCGACAGCATGGTCGGCGCCCAGATCAAATAGCAAGGAAAGTAGAGCCATGACCGCAGCCGACGTCGTACAGCGCCAGGCGGATGCCTACAACGCCCGCGACCTCGATCGCTTTGTGGCCGAATTCAGCGACCACGTCGTCGTGTATCGGTTGCCCGAACTCACGCCCGCCATCACAGGCAAGGTCAAGTTCGCGGAGTTCTACGCGACACAGCGGTTCAATCTGCCGCACCTGCACGCGGAGATCGTGAATCGCATCGTGATGGGCAACAAGGTCATCGATCACGAGCGCATCACCGGCGTGCGCGCCACCCCCTTCGAGATGGTAGTGATCTTCGAGATCGCCGATAACCTGATCCAGCGCATCTGGTCGCTCAGCCCGGAATGATTCAATGCCGCCGACGGCACAGAACCTGATTGACGGTGCCTGCGGACGCGCAGTTCCTGCAGTCCCCTGATCAGCCACCGCTTCATTGACCACCGGAGATGCCCGGATGCATGACATGCTGGTGAAACTCTACGCGCTGCCGGACCTCGCGCCAGCGTTGACCCGCTGCGCCGGACAAGGCACGACGATCCGGCGCGCGTTGAGCGCGGAGAAAGCCGTCGTCATGCGCTGGGTGCGGGATCATTTCCCCAGCGCGGAACCAGAGACCGGCGCCGCGTTCGCACGGCTGCCGGTCGCATGCTTCATCGCCATACGCGCGCAGCAGATGCAGGGCTTTGCGTGTTACGACGCCACGGCGCCCAATTTCTTCGGACCGGAAGGTGTCGCCGAAGAGGCGCGCGGCCAGGGCGTCGGAACGGCGCTGCTGCTATCGGCATTGCATGCGCAACGAGCGCAAGGCTATGCGTATGCCATCATCGGCGGTGTCGGCCCGGCGGCGTTCTACGCTGCGACGGTGGGTGCGGTCGATATCCCGGATTCGACGCCCGGCCTCTATGCGGGCATGCTTCCGCGCCTCACTCCAACTTCCTGAAACGCGACACCATGAAAATTTCCGCCCTGCTTGCCGCGCTTGCCGCAACCGTCTGCACGTCGGCCCTGGCGGCCGACAACATGAAGGCCTTTCCACCCGCCGAAAGCGGCATGGCGCGCTTCGTGATCAACCTGCCCAAGCAAGCGGACGAGTTTGCATTCAAGGTGGAATTGCTGGTTGGCAAGACCGTGCGCACCGACACCGCCAACCGCTACGTCTTCGGCGGCAAGCTCGAAACCGAGACCATTGCCGGCTGGGGCTTTGATCGCCATGTCCTGCGCGAACTTGGTCCAATGGCAGGTACGCTGATGGCAGTGGATCCGAACGCGCCGCAGGCCGATCGCTTCATCACGCTGGCGGGGGAACCCCGGCTCCTGCGCTACAACAGCCGCTTGCCGCTGGTGGTGTACGTGCCCAACGACGTCGAGGTCCGCTACCGGGTCTGGCGCGCGTCGCCCGAGGCGAAGCGGGCCAAGCCAGGGTAGCCGCAGCGCCAACCGTCAACGGATCATTGAATGAGCACACCACCATGCCACGCCAGCTGATCAGTTCCGGCTCGACCTTCGAAAAGGATATCGGGTATTCGCGTGCCGTGGTCGATGGGGAATGGGTGTTCGTTTCCGGCACCACCGGCTTCGACTACGCGACGATGACGATTGCCGACGGCGTGGTGGCGCAGACGGAGCAATGCCTGAAGAACATCGAGTCCGCGCTGGCACAGGCGGGGGCGCGCTTGAGCGACGTGGTGCGCGTGACGTACATGCTGCCCGATGCCGCGGAGTTTCCCGCATGCTGGCCCGTACTGCGCCGGCACTTCGGCACCATCCGCCCTGCGGCGACGATGATCAGTGTCGGCTTGGCCGATCCGCGGATGCGTATCGAGATCGAGGTCACGGCGCGCAAATCCTCCACGACCATGGAGCCATCCGCATGAGTTTCGACGATTTCATGAAGGCGGCGTGGAACGACCACGCCGACAAGTCCGAAGAAGTCGCCGCGCGCCTGGCCGCGTCGCTGCACGTCGTTGCATCGGCAAGCCACGTTCCACGCTACGCCGGGTTGGTCACGCACGTCTACGGCGAGCATCTCGGGCAGTGGGCCCGCGGCGTCGCGGTGCAGCAGGCGCTGCGCGGCAGTCCGGCGTTCGACGGCAGCCCGGAGGCCCGAGGCGCCATCGACCGTGGCATCGCGGCGTTGAATTACTGTGGCGGCGATGCGTCGTCCCTGCTGCCGCTCGCTTCCGACGATCGCGTCGCGGTGCTGGCGGTGGTTTCCTCGGCCATGCTGGGGCGACACGAACACGCTGCGGCGCTGGCCGCCTTTGACGAAGCGCTGCAGGGCGCACGGGATGGTCTGCCGGCCGGTTCGCCCGCGCTGCGAGCCCTGGCAATCGGCGGCAACAGCCTGGCTGCGGCGCTGGAGGGAAAGCCGGACCGCAGCGACGACGAGACCGCCGGGATGGTTCGTGCCGCCGAAGCAGGCATCAAATACTGGACGCTGGCCGGAACGTGGCTGGAACATGAGCGCGCCGAGTATCGGCTGACGCGCAGCCTGCTGCAGGCCGGGCAGCCTGCAGCCGCGGTGGCCAGCGCGCAGCGTTGCCTGGCGGTGTGCGCCGCCAACGACGCACCCGCGTTCGAACGATTCTTCGGGCACGCCGTGCTGGCGCTGGCGCTGCGCGCCACCGGCGACGCCGGCGGCTATGCAACCTCGCGACAGGAAGCGCTGGCCTGCTACGCCAACGTCGGCCCCGACGAGCAGCAATGGTGCGCGGGCGAGTTGCGGGAACTGGAGGGTTGAGCGAATCGCCGCGACTGCAGTCGGCCACACCCGTCCTGGCTTCGCTCGACATCGCGCGGTCGGTGGAATTTTTCTGTACGAAGCTGGGCTTTTCAGCGCTCCACGTCGCGCCCGGCGTGTACGGTGTCGTCACCCGCAACGAAGTGCAGATCCACTTCTGGGCCTGTGCGGACCGGTCGATCGCCGAGAACACCAGTTGCCGGGTGCGGGTCAGCGGCATCGACGCCCTGTACGCGCAGATCGAACCGCTGGGCATCGTCCATCCCCATGCACCTCTGGCCAACAAGCCGTGGGGCACGCGCGAATTCGGCATCCTCGATCCCGACGGCAATCTCGTCACCTTTGCCGAGTGGGACAGGCAGGGCAACGCCGCCGCATTCACGCCGCCGTTCACGCCCTTTGTGCTGCGCACACCTCGCCTGACGCTGCGCTTTCTGGAAGACGGCGATGCCGAAGCGCTGTTCGCGATCTTCTCGGATCCTGCCGTGATGCGCTTCTGGGCCACCCGACCGTGGACCACGCCGGATCAGGCGCAAGCGAGCGTGCGTGATACCCAAAACGACTATCGCGTCGGTGGCGCACTGCGCCTGGGGATCGAGATCACCGGGGATGCGGAAATCGTCGGCACATGCACGCTGTTCGGCCTTCATCGAGCCAATCGCCGTGCGGAACTCGGCTATGCGCTGGCGCGGCGTTGCTGGGGACGGGGCTACATGCACGAAGCGTTGGGCGCGTTTCTGCAACACGCATTCGGGCCGCTCAATCTGCATCGCATCGAAGCAGACATCGATCCGCGCAATGACCCTTCGGCGCGAACGTTGGAGCGCCACGGCTTCCAGCGCGAAGGCCTGCTGCGCGAGCGCTGGATCGTCGACGGCGAGATCTCTGACACCGCGTTGTATGGCTTGCTGGCGCGCGAGTTCCAGGGCCGAGTAGAACCCGTGTAGGCGAGGCTTCAGCCTCGCGCGGCACTGTGCGAGGCTGAAGCCTCGCCTACGGTCGCGCGTATCGTTGTCTCTGCGGCCACCCACCCTCGCCGTACAATCCATCCATGACCGACGCCGTCGCCGTACCCCGCAAGGTATCCTGGCGCGAAGCGTTGCTGAACCGGCGGATGCTGATCTGCGCCTTCACCGGCTTTTCGTCCGGGCTGCCGCTCTACCTGCTGATCAACCTGCTGCCCGCCTGGCTGCGCTCTGAGGGAGTCGACCTCAAGGCCATCGGCCTCTTCGCGCTGATCGGCCTGCCGTACACGTGGAAATTCCTGTGGTCGCCGCTGCTCGACCGCTTCGCCCTGCCGCTGGGGCGGCGGCGGGGCTGGATGGCCACGTTCCACCTCGCCTTGCTGCTGTCGATCCCCGCGCTCGGATTCCTGAGTCCCAAGGCGGACATCTGGGCCATCGCCTATCTCGCGGCGGCGGTCGCGTTTTTTTCCGCGAGCCTCGACATCGTGCTTGACGCCTACCGGCGCGAATTGCTGCCCGACGCTGAACTTGGCCTGGGCAACTCGATCTACGTCAACGCTTACCGCATCGCCAGCCTCGTCCCCGGTTCGCTCGCGCTGATCCTGTCCGATCATCTGCCGTGGTCCGCGGTGTTCGCCATCACGGCCCTGTTCATGCTGCCCGGCCTCGTGATGACGCTGGTGGTGCGCGAACCCAACGTGGCCGTGCCGCCGCCGCGGTCGCTGCGCGATGCGGTCATCGAGCCGTTTCGCGAGTTCCTGCAGCGCTCCGGCTGGAAGAACGCGGCGCTGGTGCTGGCGTTCATTTTCCTCTACAAGATCGGTGACAGCATGGCTACCGCGTTGGCCACGCCTTTCTACCTCGACATGGGTTTCACGCGCACGCAGATCGGTGTGGTGGCGAAGAACGCGGGCCTGTGGGCCAGCGTGACCGGTGGCATGCTGGGCGGGCTGTGGATGGTGAAGATCGGCATCAATCGCGGCCTGTGGATCTTCGGCGTCGCGCAGATGGTGCCGATCCTCGGCTTCGCCTGGCTGGCGCAACTGACGGCCCCGAGCATCGCTGCCCTGGGCATCGTGATCGCCTGCGAAGCATTCGGCGTGGGCCTTGGAACCGTGGCCTTCGTGGCCTTCATCGCCCGCACCACCGACCCGCGCTACACCGCCACCCAATTTGCGCTGTTCACGAGCCTCGCTGCTGTGCCGCGGACCGTGGTCAACGCTTCGACCGGTTGGATCGTCGCGCAAACGGGGTGGTTCGATTTCTTCCTGCTCTGTACGCTGCTGGCGGTGCCCGGCATGGCACTACTCTTGCGTGTTGCCCCATGGCATGATCGCGCCGCGAAGGAATCACGCCCATGAATCCCTACAAATTCAGCGCCATCGCCCACCGCGACCACGATTACTGCAATCCGATCGCGGCGGCCAAGATGGAGCGCCTGCTGGACCTGCTGCCGCTCGACGACACATCGCGCGTGCTCGACCTTGGCTGCGGGCGGGCCGAGCTGGCGCTGCGCATCATCGAGCGCTTCGGCTCGACGGTGGTCGCCGTGGATCGCTCGTCGCTGATGCTCGACCAGGCGCGCGAGCGGGCGGAGTGGACCGGGGCGCTGGGCAAGCTGCATCTCGACGACACCGATATCCGCGACTACCGTGCGGACCCCGAGAATTTCCACCTGTCGGTGATGCTGGGCGCCGGCGGCATCGCCGGCGGGATGTCCGGCATCTGCAATCAACTTAAAACCTGGACCAAGGGCGGCGGCTATATTCTGATCGGCGAAGGCTTCTGGCGCACCCGTGCGCATCCGGACTACCTGGCGGCGCTGGGCGCCGAACACGGCGAGTACCTCGATCATCGCGGCAATGTACAGGCCGGGATCGACGCCGGGCTCATTCCGATGCACGCTACCACGGCGTCGATGGACGAGTGGGACGAATACGAGTGGAAGTATTGCCGTGGCATCGAGCGCTATGCGCGCGAGCAGCCGGACGATCCTGACGTGCCCGCGATGCTCGATCGCATCCGCAAGTGGCGCGACGCCTATCTGCGCTGGGGCCGGGATACGCTGGGTTTCGCCGTGTACCTCTTTTATCGGCCGGGTGCGCGGGTCGGCTGATGAGCACGCCCGCCGACTATTCCGGCACTCCGCTTTGGCAGAAATTCGGGCTCAAGCCCGGCCAGCGGCTGCTCCTGCTGGAAGCCCCCAGAGACTTCGACCAACTGCTGGCCGGTGCGCCGGAAGGCATCTCCCGCGTTTCGGCGGTGTCCCCCTTCGATGCCGCCGTATTGTTCGCCACCACCGTGCGCGCCCAGGAGACGCAGCTTGCCCGCGCCCTCCCCAAGCTCGCCTCCGGCGGGATGATCTGGCTGGCCTGGCCGAAGCAAGCCTCCGGTGCGGCGACCGATCTCTCCGACGAAACCATTCGCAGGATGGGCCTTGCAGCCGGGCTGGTCGACATCAAGGTCTGCGCAATCGACGCGACGTGGTCCGGCTTGAAGTTCGTCCATCGGCACGGCAGGACGCTGTAGACACTGAATCAGGGGCACGTTCAATCGGGGTCAGACTCCATTTCAATGCGCGGCATTGCCGCAATTGAAGGGTGTCTGCCCCGGATTACGTATGACCCGGATTACGGAAATGGAGTCTGACCCTAATTGTTTTGGGTGTCCGGCGCGGCGGTTGCCGCGCCGGCAGCATTTTCCACCGACTCCGCGATCTCCAGCCACTCGGTTTCAAGGCGCGCCAGCTGCCATGTCACTTCGCCCTGGCGCGTCACCTTGGCCTTGAGCGCCTCGCGGTTCTCGTCGGCATAGGCGTCTGCCCCGCCCAGCCATGCCTCGATGGCGTCCTTTTCCGCGGTGAAGGCGCGCATCTCTTTTTCAATGGCCGCCTGGCGCACCAGGAATGGTTTGCGTGCGTCCGCCAGCCGCTGGCGCGCCTGCGCCTCCGCACGCCGCTGTGCCTTGCGGTCGCCCCCGTCCGCATTGGTGACAGCCGTCGTCATCGCCGCATCGGGTGCTGCAACCTCCGCGCGCGCTGCATCGCGTTCGCGGCGACGACCCGCCAGCACCCAATCGCGATAATCGTCGAGGTCGCCGTCGAACGGCTTCACCTCGCCGTCGGCCACCAGCCACAGCGCATCGGTCGTGGCGCGCAGCAGATGCCGGTCGTGCGCCACCACCACCAGGGCGCCGCCATAGTCCTGCAGCGATTCGGTCAGCGCTTCGCGCATCTCGATGTCGAGGTGATTGGTGGGCTCGTCCAGCAACAGCAGGTTCGGCTTCTGTCGCACGATCAGCGCAAGGGTCAGTCGCGCCTTCTCGCCGCCGGAAAAGCGGCCGACCTCGGAGGTGGCCATGTCCCCGACAAAATCGAAGCCCCCCAGAAACGTGCGGAAATCCTGCTCACGCGTATCCGGCTCGACCTGCCGCAGATGCCAGAGCGGCGAATATTCGGCGCGCAGCTGCTCCACCTGATGCTGCGCAAAGTAGCCAAGTCGCAACCCGTGCGCAACGTGGCGCGTGCCCTTCAACGGCAGCAGCGTGCCACCGATGGCCTTCAGCAGCGTCGATTTGCCCGCGCCGTTGGGCCCGAGCAGGCCGATCCGGTCGCCGGCCTGCAGGCCGAAGGTCACGTGCGGCAGGATCGGCGGGCGACCCGCATAGCCAAGTGCAGCACGTTCCAGCAGCACCAATTGCCGGGACGTCGCCGCCACCGGCGGGAAGCTGAACTCGAAGGGGCTGTCCACGTGCGCGGCGGCGATCAGCTCCATCCGCTCCAGCGCCTTGATGCGGCTTTGCGCCTGCTTGGCCTTGGTGGCCTTGGCGCGGAAGCGATCGATGAATGATTGCAGGTGCGCGACCTGCCGTTGCTGCTTGGCATAGGTGGCCTGTTGCAGGCCGAGCTGCTGCGCGCGCTCCACTTCGAATTGCGCATAGTTGCCCGTGTAGCTGTCGAGCTTGCGCGCATTGACGTGGACGATGCCGTCGACAACGCCATCGAGAAAATCGCGATCATGGGTGATCAGCAACAGCGTTCCCGGATAGTGGCCGAGCCAATCCTCGAGCCACAGCACGGCATCGAGATCGAGATGGTTGGTGGGCTCGTCGAGCAACAGCAGGTCTGAGCGGCACATCAGCGCCTGCGCCAGGTTGAGGCGCATGCGCCATCCGCCGGAGAACTGGTCGACCGTGTCGCCATGCCGCTCGTCGGTGAAGCCCAGCCCCGACAGCAGCGTGGCTGCACGCGCGCGCGACGCGTAGCCGCCGATGTCCTCGTAGCGGTGATGCAGTTCTGCCAGCGCTTCACCGCTGTGCGCGTGATCGAGCTCCGCCGCCGCGAGTGCCGCTTCGACTTCACGCAGCTCGCGATCGCCGTCGAGCACGAACTCGATGGCGGTCGCAGCGACAGGGGGCGTTTCCTGCGCGACGTGGGCGATCGTCCAGGCCGCCGGCAGGTCGATCGACCCGGCATCGGGAATCAGGTCGTGGAGCAGCGCGGCAAAGAGGCTCGACTTGCCGCAACCGTTGGCACCCACCAGGCCGCGCTTCTGGCCGGGGTGCACCGTCAGGTTCGCGCCTTCCAGAAGGCGCTTGGCGCCGCGGGCAAGTGTCAGGTTGGTGATTCGTAGCATGGGTGGAAGGTCAAATCCGGACACGCGTAAACAGGCGCGTAATCAGGGACAGACCCTATTTACTACGCGGACCGCATGAATAGTAAGTGTAGTAAATAGGGTCTGTCCCTGTTTGCGCATCAACGCAAATCGAAGTCATAGTCGACGATCAGCGGCGCATGATCGGAGAAGCGCCGCGCCTTGTAGATGGATGCGGCCCGCGCGGCGGCGGCAATCCCGGGCGTCGCGATCTGGTAGTCGAGACGCCACCCGACATTCCTGGCCCAGGCCTGACCGCGGTTGGACCACCAGGTGTACTGATGCGGCCGCGGATCGATGCGACGAAAGACGTCGACGAATCCAAGCGCCTCGAAGATCTGCGTAAGCCATGCCCGCTCCTCCGGCAGGAAGCCCGAGTTCTTCTGGTTGCCGCGCCAGTTGGCGAGGTCGATGTTCTGGTGCGCGATGTTCCAGTCACCGCACAGGATGATCTCGCGCCCGGATTTCTGCAGCGCGGCCATGTGCGGCAGGAACTCGTCGAGGAAACGAAATTTCGACTCCTGTCGATGCGGCCCGCTGGAACCGGACGGCAGGTACAGGCTGATGATCGAAAGATCACGAAAGTCCGCGCGCAGGTAACGTCCTTCCGCATCGAATTCCGGGCTGCCGAAACCGTGCGCAAATACCGCCGGTGCCTGCGCGTAGATACCCACGCCGGCGTAGCCGGCTTTGCGGGCCGCATGAAAAGCGGCCGTGGATTTGCGCGGGGCCTGAAGGCGCGCGGGAATCGCGGCAAGGTCGGCGCGAACCTCCTGCATGCACACGACGTCCCACGGGTGGCTGCGCGAGAGCCATGCGCCGAGGCCTTTGCGGTCGGCCGCACGGATTCCGTTGACGTTGAGTGAGATGACCCGCATGGCGTAGCGAAAAGTCGCCGAGTGTACAGGACGACCCGGGCGCGAGCCACGCATGCCACCACGGAACGAATGCGACAGAATAATCACGTTCCCAGAATCGGGCGCCACAGGTATAATGTGCAAAAATCACAATAAAATCAATGCCATGAACAACTTCCGACAGGAGTTTCTTGCCTTCGCGCTGGCACGCGACGTGCTTCGTTTTGGCCAGTTCACAACGAAGGCGGGCCGCTCCACTCCCTATTTCTTCAATGCCGGACTGTTCAACGACGGCGCAAGCCTGGGGCGCCTCGGACGCTTCTACGCCGAAGCCTTGCTCGCCTCCGGCATCGAGTTCGACCAGCTGTATGGGCCGGCGTACAAGGGGATCACCTTGGCCGCCGCGACCGCCATTGCGCTTGCCGAAAAAGGTCACAATTTGCCGTTCAGCTTCAACCGGAAGGAAGTCAAGGACCACGGCGAAGGTGGGTCGATCGTAGGGGCTCCGCTGGCGGGTCGGATCGTCATCATCGACGATGTCATCACCGCAGGTACGTCGGTGCGCGAATCCGTGGCCATCATCAAGGCACAGGGCGCAACCCCGGCAGGCGTGCTCATCGCGCTCGACCGAATGGAACGTGGGCACGGGACGCAATCGGCCGTCCAGGAAGTCCGCTCGATGTTCGACGTGCCGGTGGCCGCCATTGCGACGCTCGACGATGTCATGCAGTTTCTTGCCGGGCAGCCGTCGCTGGAAGGACATGCGACCGCGGTGGCCGACTACCGCGCCCGATACGGCGCGGCGTAGTGCCGATGTAACATTGCCCTTCCGGCCGGGTCCAATGGTTGTGGCATCACCGGAGTTCCAGTGAAAAGAGTTTCAACGCTGCCGAGCAGGATCGAATGCACGCCGCCCGGGGGCAACGCGGCCGCGTTGGCTCGGATCCCATTCAGCTGGCTGGCCGGAGTGCTGTTGTCGGCAATGATCCTTGCTTTGATTGGCGGCGCGCAGGTGCAAGCGGCCACTTACAAATGGACCGACGACAAGGGCGTGGTTCACTACACCGACAAGATCCCGCCCGAAGCCCTCAACAAGGGCAACGTCCAGCTCAACAAGGAGGGCGTGCCGGTCAAACGCACGGACCCCACCCTTACGCCCGAGCAAAGACGCGCCAAGGAAGTTGAGGAAGAGCGCGCCCGTCAGGCCGCCAAGGAACGCGAGCTCGTCGATCGCCGCGACCGCGCGCTGCAGTCGACCTACACGACGGAAGGCGAGATCGACCTCGCGCGCAGCCGGGCGCTGGCCACGATCGATGCGCAGGTCCAGACCGCCGCCAACTATTCGGCACTGCTCACCAAACGCAAGGCCGAGCTCGAGACAAGCAGGGCGTCCGGTGGCGACAAGCAGGCGCCCGGCGCAATCGAGCGCGAACTTGCCAGTATCAACGTGGCGCTGGAAGGCCAGACCAACCTGATCGCGGCGAAGCTGAAGGAAAGTGCCATCGTCACGGCGCGCTACGAAGCCGACAAGAAGCGCTGGCAGGAATTGCGCTCGGTGAGCGAAACCAGCGCGCGCGGTGCCGGCAACGTCGTTCCGACCGCCACTGCACCCCCCAAATAGGCGCGTGCGGCGCACACGACCGCGGCCCCTGTTTCTGCGCCATCTTCCGCCTGCGATAATCGCGTCTTTCCGCTCCACTCCCCGGTACCGCCCATGGCCCAGTACGTCTACACGATGAACCGCGTGGGGAAGGTCGTCCCCCCCAAGCGTGTCATTCTCAAGGATATCTCGCTGTCGTTCTTTCCGGGCGCCAAGATCGGCGTGCTGGGCATGAACGGCTCCGGCAAGTCGAGCCTGATGCGCATCATGGCCGGCGAGGATCGCGAGTTCGAAGGCGAAGCGGTGCCGATGCCCAACATGCGCATCGGCTACCTGCCGCAGGAGCCCCAGCTCGCGCCCGAGCAAACGGTACGTCAAGCCGTGGAACAGGGAATGGGCGACATCCTGGCGGCCAAGGAAGGCCTCGAGCGCGTATATGCCGCTTACGCGGAGCCCGACGCCGACTTCGATGCCCTGGCCACCGAGCAGGCAAAGTTCGAAGCGATCATCGCGGCTTCGGGTGCCGACTCGGACCTGCAAATGGAAATCGCCGCCGACGCGCTGCGCCTGCCGCCCTGGGACGCCACGATCGGCAACCTCTCCGGCGGCGAAAAGCGGCGCGTGGCGCTGTGCCGGCTGCTCCTGTCCAAGCCCGACATGCTGCTGCTCGACGAGCCCACGAACCATCTCGATGCGGAGAGCGTCGACTGGCTCGAGCAGTTCCTGCAGAAATTCCCCGGCACGGTGATCGCAGTCACGCATGACCGCTACTTTCTCGACAATGCCGCCGAATGGATCCTCGAACTCGACCGCGGGTACGGCATCCCGTGGAAGGGCAACTACAGCTCGTGGCTGGAGCAGAAGGAAGCGCGCCTCAAGACCGAGGCCAAGCAGGAAGGCGCGCGCATCAAGGCCATGCAGACCGAACTGGAGTGGGTGCGTTCCAACCCCAAGGCGCGGCAATCGAAGAGCAAGGCGCGCATCGCCCGCTTCGAGGAGTTGTCCTCGCACGAGCACCAGAAGCGCAACGAGACGCAGGAAATCTTCATCCCGGTGGCCGAGCGCCTGGGCAACAGCGTCATCGAGTTCAGGAACGTCCGCAAGGCCTACGGCGAGCGACTGCTGATCGACGACCTGTCGTTCATCATCCCGCCCGGCGCCATCGTCGGCATCATCGGCCCCAACGGCGCGGGCAAGTCCACGCTGTTCCGGATGCTGACCGGGAAGGAAAAGCCCGACAGCGGCGCGATCGTGATCGGCTCCACCGTGCAGATGGTGGCGGTGGACCAGACGCGCGAATCGCTGCCCAACGACAAGAGCGTGTTCGAAGCGATTTCCAGCGGCCAGGACATCCTGACCGTCGGGCGCTTCGAAATGCCTTCTCGCGCCTACCTCGGCCGCTTCAACTTCAAGGGCGGCGACCAGCAGAAAATCGTCGGCAATCTCTCCGGCGGCGAGCGCGGGCGCCTGCACCTGGCCGCCACGCTGCTCAAGGGTGGCAACGTGCTGCTGCTGGACGAGCCCTCCAACGATCTCGATGTGGAGACGCTGCGCGCGCTGGAGGATGCGTTGCTCGAGTTCGCCGGCTGCGCGCTCGTCATCTCGCACGATCGCTGGTTTCTCGACCGCATCGCCACCCACATCCTGGCGGCGGAAGGCGACTCGCAGTGGTCGTTCTTCGAAGGCAACTATCAGGAGTACGAGGCGGACAAGAGGAAGCGCCTGGGCGAGGAAGCCGCCAAGCCACGGCGCATCCGCTACAAGGCGCTGATGTGATGACGGTGGTGTTGTGGATCGTCGCCGTGGCGCTGATCGTGATCGGCGTGATCGGCACCGTGCTGCCTGCGCTGCCCGGCGTCATCCTCGTGTTCGGCGGCATTGTCCTTGCCGCGTGGATCGATGGATTCACCCGCATCCCGGTCTGGGTCGTGCTGCTGCTTGGCGTGATGACGGCCGTGGCGTGGGTGGTCGACTACGCTGCCGCGGCCGTGGGGGCAAAGCGCGTGGGCGCGAGCAAGTTCGCCATCATCGGCGCGGTGATCGGCACCTTCGCCGGCGTGGTCACCGGCCTGTGGGGGCTGTTGTTCATGCCATTGGTGGGCGCAGCCATCGGCGAATACATCGCCCAACGCGATGTGCGTCGAGCCGGCACCGTGGGCCTCGCCACCTGGCTTGGCATGCTGCTGGGCACCGCGATCAAGATCGCCATCGTGTTCACGATGATCGGTGTGTTCGTGGTTGCGCTGGTGTTGTAATCAAAATCAGGGACAGACCACGTTTAACCGCGCGGCGAC
>JANNKR010000201.1:0-8492 GCA_031396395.1 Betaproteobacteria bacterium | reverse complement strand
GCAGCGCGAGCTCGTAACGACCGTACAGCCCTTCGCCGCCGCCGCCATGAATGGCGTCTTCTCCCGAGGCGCAGCCGATCGCGGGATCGTCGAAATTTGCTATCAGGGTCGTTACCGCATTCGGGTTTAACATGATGGATGAGTCAGTGAAGCAGATGATTTCTCCGTTGGCATTCTTCAGGCCGTGGTTCAAGGCCCGGGCCTTGCCCCCGCGTTCCGGGAGTTCCAGCAGCTTCAAGTGCGGCGCAAGGCAGCTCCTGATGATCTCGGCAGTGCGGTCCGTAGATCCGTCGGAGACGAACAGGATCTCCAGCTTCTCGCGCGGGTAGTCGAGGGCAAGACTGTTCTCGAGTTTCCGCGCGATGACGGACTCCTCGTTGTG
Organism: Betaproteobacteria bacterium; assembly: GCA_031396395.1. GTDB lineage: Bacteria > Pseudomonadota > Gammaproteobacteria > Burkholderiales > Casimicrobiaceae > VBCG01. Next base: position 8,110 of record JANNKR010000201.1, on the reverse strand, counting down.
AACCGGCACGATCACCGTCACGAATGGACAATGCTGCGCGTCCTGATGCGTATTCTTCGAGCTCTCTCGATGCGGCGAAATGAGCGCGAGGAAACGCAATACCAAGGGGTATCCGAGGTAGGCATAGAGAATTCCGCAGATCTGGATCCAGAACAGCGCTTTCATGAGATTCCGCAGACAATTGAATAACAGGGGTGGTCCACCGGTTCACTTGCGGCGGCCGGTCCAACGGTCAATGCCCGGTTCGCACCTCAAAGAATGCCGACAATCCTCGCCATCAGCAGCGGGATGCTGGAAGCGGCTCCCTGATGGATATTGATCCGCCTGATCGTGAAGCGATCATCCGCCGACCCCACCAGCCCCGCTTCGGTACTGAAAGCCAGCTGAAAGCCGCTGTCGGCTACGATCCGGCGGCACTCCGCGTTGTGGCTGCCGCTGGGGTAGGCGAAGGAAAAAATCCCTTTGTCCAACGCCTTCTCGATGGCGCGTTTTGACGCCTCGATTTCTTGATGCGCCTCATCCGACGGGATCGTTGCCAGCAGCTGATGATTGACGGTGTGTGCACCGAAGTCGATTCCTGCCGCAGCCATCGCCTTCACCTGTGCCCAGGTGAGAAAGGAGTCGTATAGCTCGGTCGGGCTGGATTGATCACGCACCATCCTGCTGGCGTCGTCCAGCACCTGTTTTCGCTCCTGCTCCGGGAAGTTCTTGGCCCGCCATACATTTTCCTTGATTGCGGCCTTGCCTGCCGCATCGGGCGATAACGTTGACTCGTCCAGCCCCAGTTTTGCAAGGATCTCCCTGCGCATCCTCGCGTTGGCGCCATCGGCTTGATCGAGCGCCGTGAAGAGCGAGTGAGCGAGGGATTCCTGCCAGAATCTTCTGCCGGTGCCGACATAGCCCGAGGTCAGGAAAATCGTCGCCGGCACGTTGTGCTTTGCCAGGAGCGGAAATGCGCGAGTGTAGTTATCTTCCCATCCATCATCGAAGGTGATGAGGCAGGTACGCCTCGCAAATGGCCGGCCATTGATCATGTGGTCCCGGAACTCCCGGAGCGAAACCACGTGAAAATGGGCGCGCAGAAACCGCAGGTGCTGCTCAAACGTAGGCGTTTCAACGATGATTCCCGGATGCGAGTACACCTTTTCCAGATCTTCCGGATCGACCACGCGGTGATACATCAATACGACGGCGCGGTTTCGCAGGCGTATGGAAGACAGCAGGTGAAGGGCGCCGACGACATACAGCACCAGCGCCAATGTGGCGCGGATCCATGATCGCAGCTTGGGGTGACCGAACATTCCTGTCTTCTATTTTACGCAGTGCATTGGAGTAGTCGCGCCTTCCCGCGTTGCCGTCTGACCAGTCACTCGGCGGTGCTCGACTTCAGCACCGCAACTGCCCGATCCAGGTCTTTTCTGCTGACGAAGGAATGCGTGGGCAGGGTCAGGATGTGCGCGGCGACCCATCGGCCGGCGTCCGAGCTCGGCGTCCCCCGGAACAGTCCTGGGTCGACATCGGGAATATCAACGATACATTTGGGAAAGGAAGCGCTGGCCCCGATCCCGGCCTCGTTCAGCATCGCAACGGCCCTGTCGCGTCGATTCCCTTTCACCAACAGGGGCAAGCGCAGGAAAACCGGCGAGACCTCCGGCGGAACGGAGACGAGTTGAACGGCGCCGAGATTGCGCAGTTCCCCTAAAAGGTACCGGGCAGTCTCGACTCGCGCGGACGTAAGCGCCGCGATCCGTTGGAAGAGGCGACTTCCAATGCTGGCCAGGAATTCCGGATACGCTTCGATCGCCAGATTGCGCGGGTACATCGTGGCTCCCAGCTTCAGGAAAGGAGCGCTTGCGGGGATCCAGTAGAGCCGCGGGTGCAGAAAACGCGAATACACGATCAGTTTGGCGAAATATGCCAGTCGAGTCTTCAACGACGGCTCGGGCAGCGCGGCCACCTTCGACTGAAGCAGCGTCCCGAAATCATCCCGGTTGGTCACGATGATCCCGCCATCGATGGTCGTGATGTTCTTGCCCTTGTCCAGGCTGAACACGCCGACATCGCCCAGCGTTCCGGAGTACTGGCCATCCACCTTGGCCTCCATGCTCTGCGCTGCGTCGTCCAGCACGAAGGCGCCATGGCCTCCGGCAATCGCGCGAAGTCTGGGCAGGTCATTGGGCAGGCCGTAGAGATTCGCGGATGCGACACACAGCACCCGGCTGAAATCGGCTCGCTCCAGTGCGCCATAGTCGTAGTCCAGCGTCTCCGTATCGATGTCGCATATTCGGACTTTCAAGCCGGCACGAGCCACTGCGGCGGGAACCGAGTAGCACGTATACGAGGGGATGATGACCTCGTCCTTGTCGCCCGGCGCCATCTCACGCATCGCCTGCAGGATCAGCGCAATGGCCGCCCGCCCCGTGGAGACGAAGAGACAGTGCCGCGCACCATACCGGGCATGAATGCTCGCACGAAACTCTTCCAGGGCATCCCGGGGGCTGATCTGCTCACGCAAGAAGCTCGCCAGATCGGACAGGCTGATCGGGGTTCCGGCTGGAGCGACGTGATACATCCGCATGATCGAATCGCTAGCAGGCGTCAACCGGCAGCGCCGGGACTATTGGGGCGTTCACCATCCAGGTCGGCTGGAGGGGACTGGAAGCCGGCCCGGCCCCCCAGGACCTGGTCGTAGACCGCCATGATGCGCCGCAGGCGGACGCGATGGCTGAACTCGGTGCGCACGCGGCGCTCTCCCGCTTCGGCCCAGGCAGCCGGGACCGCCGGGTCGGTCAGCGCCTCGCGCATGCCGCCGACCAGTGCTTCCAGATCATTCGGCGGTATCAACCGGCCGGAGTAGCCGTCCGTGACGATTTCCGCCGTTCCGCCCACGTCGGTTGCCACCACGGGGACACGCATGACCAGCGCTTCCAGGATCACGTTCGGCATGCCTTCGGTGCTGGACGCCTGCACCACGAGGTCGAGGCTGTTGTAGACACGCTGCATGTCGCTGCGGTACCCGGCAAACACGACACGATCGGCGATGCCGAGCTCGACCGCCAAACGGCGCAGGCGGTCCTCGTCGGGACCGAGGCCGATCAGGACGAAACTGACGTCCGCGACGCGCCGGCTCACCTCGGCGGCTGCACGCAGAAACAGGTCCTGGCATTTTTCGGGACTGAGGCGACCGATCTTGCCGACCACCTTGTGATGTGCCGGGATCCCCCATTCCGCCTGCATCGACCGGTCGGCGCGCTCCGGCCAATAGTTTTCAACGAGCAGCGCGTTCTGGACCAGGGCGATCCTGTTCGGCAGCATGCCCCGCTCCACGAGTTGCGCCTGCATGCGCGCACTGACGACGATCACGCGATCGAAAAAGCGCAGCAGGAACTTGTCGACCGACGTGTAGACCCGGCCCTTGAGATTGTTGGCGATCCATCCGTGACAGGTGGACACCGCCGGGATGTCCAGGCGGCGCGCCGCGATCAGTCCGTAGAGATCGGAACGGAAATCATGCGTATGGATGATGTCGATCGCGTGCGATCGGCACCAGCGAATGATCTGCCGCAGCACCTCCGGGTCCAGCGCGCGCCGCTCGGCGATCGCATGGGTCTCAAGGCCGCGGCGCACGGCCTCGGCCAGATAGGCATGCTCGCCGTGCCGGGGGCCGGAAAACGCGCCGACCACGATCCGGTACCGGTCGGGATCCACCATGGACGCGGTATCCAGGATCGTCCGGCCGGGACCATCGACCCACGGCGAGTCGCGCAGATCCAGGACGCGGCGGGCGACCGACGATGCGCGTGGGGCAATGGAATCCGGAGCCGCTGCGTTCATTGGGTTGAAGTTGGTCCGACTGCGTGGACCCGTCGTCCTCCTGGAGCAACGCGTCCGCACCGGCACCAGGTGCTCTCAGGGGATGCTCTTCGCGATCATCGGGCCGATTCGCTTCGTTACGACAAGCGGCAGTCGCCGCCACGTCCGTATGGCCAGCTGATACTTCGGGTTGCTTACGTTGAGTTGCGGGACGCCGCGGGCACGTCCCAGCACATATTGCCAGTAGAGCTGGGATCCATGGGCAAGCCACTTCTTCTTGAACGCCTCCGCGCCCGAATCAACCGTGGACCTCCCAAGGTGAAACCGGGTGAAACCCGTCTCACAATAGTGCTTGATCATGTCCCAGTAAAGGACGTAGTTGGCAATCGACCGCCGATATTCGGCGGTGGTTCCGGCCCACATGCCTTCGACGGTCTGCCGGTGCAGCCCGTTGAACGTCGCACCCACCGGCTTGCCTTGATGAAAGACCAGAAAGATGGAAATCGAACCCGCCATCTTCTCGACAATTTCCTGGAAATAGGACTTCGCATACAAGGGGGTACCCAGACTCCGCCAGCTTTCCGACAGAACTTCGTAGAACGAATCCAGGTGCTCCACACCGCCGACCAATGTGGTGAATCCCTTGTGCTGGGCACTCCGGATGCTATTCCGATGCTTGGACGTGAAGGCGTTCCAGACCTCCTCCGGGTCACGCGAAAGCTCGATGGTCATGCTGACCTTGTGCTCGGCGGTGGGGCCGGGCGTATCCAGTTTGGTGCGCGAACGTATTTCCAGGAAATCGGCGCGGGTCAGTTCCAGAATTCTCTTCGCTTCTTCCAGTAGCGCATCCATCGCCTCGGGGTCGGACGCGCACGGTCCACCAAGATTCACGAACGGCATCGAGCACAGCATCCTGCCGAAGATCCGGCTTCTCAGGAACACGATCGGGAAGATCCCCCGGACCTCACTTCCATCGATGGCCGCGAGATAAAAGGTCGGATGCGCGAAGCACTTCTCGTTGATTTCCTTCCAGGCAAACCGGTGGTAGAAGGTCGCCGCCTCATTCCGCAAGGCATAGTCGTCCCACCGGGTGGAATGGTCCTGCGTGCAGTGAACGATTTCCATGAGACGTGGTAAGTGTGCCCCGGGAGCGCCGGGGACTATGTTTGAGGAGCCGCCCAAGGCGTTCTGATGGCGTCGCTAACGCGGGTCGAGGCGGAACACGACGCCGAACGCATGGCACGGGTCGTCGATTGGGCAAATTTGATGAAATGGGCAAAGTGCGCGAACGAATAATGGCATCATTGTTGCTTTAGCCGTGCTTTTCATCAATCTGCGGATCAATTACGTCCCGACGAATGTCAGAGGAAAACCCCCTGGCTTGCTGTGATTGGCGGCCTTGAATGGGTCCAGACAGAAGAAGGCCAGTCCAGACAAAGTCACTCGTTTCTGCAATTCAATAAACTTCAAACTTTTCATGAAAACGTGCGGACATACTTGCTGCTGACATAATTTTACAAAATCGATCTTGATCTTGTTGCACGAGGGATACATTGCCGCACCGTAGTACCTTACATCGATCAAAGTAGTGAATATTCCCCCTTGTATACAGCAAGTGTGTCGTGTACAAAATCCAGATGGCTGGAGTCGAAGTTGCAGTCTAGGTACGCTAATATTAGCGTTGTTTTCTGGTGGTGCCGGACGGAAATGTTCATAAACGTGTCATATTATGATGCTTTTCGCCACATGCCGAAGCGCGGCGGCCTGGATGTCATTGATCCTGCAACGGTCCGCGCGCGACCCTATGGCATGCGAATGCGAACAATCGCCGCGAAATTCCACCCCTAGTCCGCAAGCACCCACGCGGAAATGCCATGCATAGACTGCTGCGACAGCACATTTCGGCGGCCACACTATTTCAGATCGGCGCCGATCTGCTTTGGCTCGTGGCCGCGATGTGCATCGCCCTCTATTTCGAGCGACGACCAGCGCGGGAACTCGAACAACTGGTCATGCCTGCCCTGCTGTTCGGGCTGTTGATCGTTTCGATCAACGGGGCCCTGGGTGCGTATAGGCGCGACCACGCGCTCCCGCTCTGGCTGCATGCAAGGTGGCTGCTGGCAGCGTCGATCATCGCTGTTCCCATTGTGTACGTGGCGTCGCTGGTGCTCCCGGGTGGCAAGGATTTTCGCGACATTCTCGGTGTCACGGCATTGGCTGCGTTCGCCGGACTGATCATCGTCCGTCATGCGGTAGTGGGGCCCCTGCTGGACATATTTTCCCCGCACCGGATGATCGTCCTTGGCACCGGACCTGAAGCACGCGCGGTGGAGGCTTCACTTGCATCCACCGATGCCCGGCACCTGCAACTGCTGGGCTTCTACAGTCTCGACAAGGTCCCGTTGATGGACGTTACCTCCTCGCGCGTCCTGAAAAAGGATGGTTCGCTGATCGAAATGGTGGAACGACTGGGGGTCCACGAAATCATCGTCGCGGTGCGCGAGCAGCGCGGCGGCGTGCTGCCGCTGCGCGAACTGCTCGACTGCCGCCTTGCCGGGGTTCAGGTCACCAATCTGGCTCGCTTCTTCGAGCGGGTGCACGGTCGCGTGCCCATCGAATCGGTCAAGGTGAGTTGGCTCATCTATAGCGACGGCTATCGCCAGAACTGGATCCGCCGCTTGGTCAAACGCACCTTCGACGTCGTGGTTTCGCTGGTCATGCTGGCGGCGATGGCGCCCGTCATGTTGCTTGTTGCGCTGCTGATCGCGATGGATGGCGGCGGTCCGATCATCTACCGACAGGAGCGCGTCGGCTTTCGTGGCAAGCCATTCGTGGTCCTGAAATTCCGTACCATGCGCAAGGATGCCGAGAAAGACGGCACGCCGCGCTGGGCCACCGTAGGCGACAACCGGACCACGGGTATCGGGAGAATCCTGCGGCAATGTCGCCTCGACGAATTGCCACAGCTGCTGAATGTCCTGCGTGGTGAGATGAGTTTCGTGGGGCCGCGCCCCGAGCGCCCTCCATTCGTTGCGATGCTCACCGAAAAGATTCCGTTCTACGCCGTGCGCCATAGCGTGAAGCCAGGCATCACCGGCTGGGCGCAGGTTCGCTACATGTACGGCGCGTCAGTGGAGGAAGCCGGAACGAAGCTCGAGTACGACCTCTACTACGTCAAGAACAATACCCTGCTGCTCGACCTCCAGATCCTGCTCGAGACGGTGCGCGTTGTACTGTTGCAAGAGGGTGCGCGCTAGATGGATGGGCACAATTCAAGGTCTCCCGCCGCCCTCAAGATCGGACCAGCCGTGCCCAGTGAGACCGTCATCGCCGTGGTTGGTTTGGGTTATGTGGGGCTGCCGCTGGCCGTTGAGTTCGGCAAGCGTTTCTCCACGATCGGGTTCGACCTTTCCGAAAGGAAGATCGCGGCGTACCGGTCATTCACCGACCCCACGGGAGAGGTGTCCACAGAAGAACTGAAGGCAGCCTCTAAGCTGACTTCCACCACGGATCCCTCACGGATCCGGGAGGCTGATTTCATTGTCGTCGCCGTCCCCACGCCGATCGATGCCGCCCATCAACCAGACTTTAGCTACCTGTTGGGAGCCAGCGAGACCGTTGGCCGGAATCTCAAACGCGGCGCAACGATCGTCTTCGAATCGACCGTTTACCCGGGCGCGACCGAAGATGTTTGCGTTCCGGTGATCGAAAAATATTCCGGCATGCAATGGCGTCGCGATTTCTTCGTCGGCTACTCGCCCGAGCGCATCAACCCCGGCGACCGGGAACATTCGCTTACCAGAATCACCAAGGTCGTTTCCGGCGATACTCCCGAAACGCTTGAGCGCGTTGCCAGCGTCTATGGGGCCATCGTCACCGCCGGGGTGTACCGCGCAAGCAGCATCAAGGTCGCCGAAGCAGCCAAGGTGATCGAGAACACGCAGCGGGATCTCAACATCGCCTTGATGAACGAGCTTTCGCTGATCTTTCACAAGCTCGGGATCGATACGCTCGAAGTTCTCAATGCGGCGGGGACCAAGTGGAATTTCCTGCCGTTTCGGCCGGGACTTGTCGGCGGCCATTGCATCGGTGTCGATCCGTACTACCTGACGCACAAGGCCGATATGCTGGGCTACCATCCCCAAGTGATACTCGCGGGGCGCCGCATCAACGACGGGATGGGCAAGTACGTCGCCGAGCAGACGGTGAAGCAGCTTATCCAGTCAGGCAATCACGTGAACGGCGCGATCGTGAATGTGCTCGGGCTGACTTTCAAGGAAGACTGCTCCGATCTCCG
>JANNKR010000160.1:0-6552 GCA_031396395.1 Betaproteobacteria bacterium | reverse complement strand
TTTCGATTCGGATGGCAGGTTGTGTTGAAACCCGCGTTGGTACTGGCGGTTGCTGCACTCGGCGCGGGATTGTCCATCGCGCAAACCGTGACGGGTGTCATGGGTCAGCCCGGCGCGCCCTTGGGTGGCACGATCGTGGGCGGCCACCACGGCTTGGAATCCGTGGCGTTCTGATTGATCACGCCACCGAATTTCGGCGCGGGTGCCGGAATCTGGTTGCCCCGAATCGTGGTGGTCGCGCCGGGCTGACCCATGACACCCGTCACGGTTTGCGCGATGGACAATCCCGCGCCGAGTGCAGCAACCGCCAGTACCAACGCGGGTTTCAACACAACCTGCCATCCGAATCGAAATTTCATCAGTATCTCCCCATCCGTAAACACGTTGAACACCACCGACGGACCCATTCAAAACGACGACGCATGCCGAATTCGATCATCCTGTTGAGCATCGGTGCTGCAATCCTGTCAATGAAAACCGTGCAAGGTCGAGTCGCCAAGTTCCGCTGCTGACAACCCGTCAGCGGCGACCGCCGCCCCGACCACCGCCGCCACCCTCACGCGAAAAGCCGCTGAAGCGCGACCCGGACGATGGGCTCGACCCCCAACTCCTCGACTCACCGGTATTGGCGTTGTAGGTTGACGTCGACCCGGTATGCGCATACCCCTGCGGGCCCGCCGTCGTTGCGCCGGTGTGTTCAATCGAACTGCCGCCCGCGCCCGTGGCCGAACCCGCGGAGGCCGCCGATCGCTGGCCGGTTTCCGTGTTGTAGCTGCGTCCCGCAGCGGCGCTCCCCGTGCCGCCCGCTGCTCCCGTGCCGCTTACCGCGCCCGTCTGCTTGGCAACGCCGGTATTCGCGTTGTAGCTCTTGTTGGTGGCGTAGTTGCCGCTCGTACCGGTGGCTTTGTTGTAATAGCTGCCGCTGCTGGAAACCCCAGCGACGCCGCCGCCGGCGTAAGCAGTCTTGGTTCCGGAGTAGGCGGTGTTGCCGTATTGGCCATAGACACTGGCCGTGGCGCTGCCGCAACAAGCGTAGGGATGGTAGGCCGCCCCATAGTAGGGCGTGACCCATGCCGCAGTCGCCAACCCGGTCGCGAAGCCATAGGTGAATCCGAGGGCCGCGCTGTAGACCGGTGCCGCTGCCACGCCATACGTGTATGGCGGCGGATACCAGACCGAACCCACCCACGGTGCGTAGGCATACCCGGTGCCATAGACGACGGTGCCATACGGACCGACGACGGTGCCCATGTAGCCGGGCGTGTAGCCGACGTACACCACCTCCGGCGTCGCGCCGTAAATGCGCACATAGGTGACGAAGTGGGCGACCGACGACGGTGGGATGGTGTAGATCACGGCAGGTACAGAAGTCGCCACCCGCCACGGCCCGGCAACCGTCGGTGCCGTGAACCACACGCCGGAGCTGACCGCGTAGAAGTTGCTGGCATCGACCTGAATGATCGGCACCGAAGCGTTGGTGGTCGCCGACAGCGGCGTATCGGCAATCGGCTGGAACTGCGGCGCGCCGTCAAAGCTTGGCACGAAGGCCGGTCCGTTCGCCAGGGGCACCGTTGCGGTCTGCGGCACGGAGTTGGCGATGACTGCTTCCTGCGCCTGCGGCGTACCGGCGACCGCGGCCAGCACGACGGCGGCCGGCGAATTGGTCGGAATGTGCGCGACGTCCGGTGGCAAGGCGTTGGCCGGCACAAATGCCCAGGGCCCGCTGGGCGTTGCTGCGCGAAACCAGCGACCGGAAATCAACAGGTAGTAGTTGTTGGTAGTGGTGTCGACGAACGCGTCGGCGCTCGTGTTGTTGGCCCACAACAGTGTGCCCGCGATTGGAATGAAACTCGGCTGTCCTTTGAACACGATGAGCTCGGTCGGGACCTGGCTTGTGTAGATGGTGGGCACGCCATTGGCAAGTGCGGGCCGGGGATTGGCGTTGGGCCCGCCATCGAGCATGTCGACCAGTCCGCTGGCTGCGAGCTTTTGAGCCACGTCGTCCATCCCGATCGGTGCCCGACGCGCTTGCGCCCACGGTCCGTCAAGAGAGCTCGCCGCCATCCAGCCGTCATAGACGTGCAGATAAAAGCTGTCCCCAAGCCCGCCCTGCAGGATCAGCGCGCGGGTATTGATGACGCGGTTGAACCGGCTGTCGTCGGGCACCGGCTTGACGATTGGAGCGCCGTCGATGGGTACCAGGATTGCCGGTGAGTAGCTGATGATGATCCGCGGCGGATTGTTCAATACCGGGAACGATGGCGCCTTCACACCGGCCGCTTTAAGGGACGCTTCCACGCGGTCGAGCGAGATCGTCCGTGCGGCACCGCCAAACTTCGTCTTCAACTCGCTCGCGTAGGCCGCACCCTGGTCAGGCAACGTCGGGAAATTGCTCCTGGTGATGGTGAGATCATTGAAAACCACGGTGCGCATCGTGCGGTCGACCTCGGTGCGCGCCGTGGCAAAAACCGCGCCAAAGCTTGGTGCCGCAGCACCTGCCGGTTTGACGGACACCGCCGCGCGAATCTGGATCTGGTTGCCGTCCCAGGCTTCAACCTGCGGCTGATAGATGACGACGGCCGCGTTGGACAGCTGGATCGTGCGCGGCCACGGGTCGGCCGGTGCGGCCGGTGCCTGCGCCAACGCGAGATGCCAAGTCCCTGCGAAAAATGCGGCAGCGACAACAAATGACCTTAGCGACGACATGCAGGCGGACTTGGGTTCCATGGCGTGGATTCCTGTCAGTTTCATATTGGTAACGGCGCGAGCGTTCAAAATGCTGAACCGGGAACTCCTCAGTATCGCTATTTTTCGTAGGCAATTGGATCAACAAACGGCTTCGACGCGCAATTCGCCTTCAGTTCATCTCAATTTCGCGGGACTCACTGCGCTTGCAATGGCCGCCAGAAGTACGCTGCCTGTGAATGGCTTGGTCAGGAATGCCACGGCGCCAAGGCGCTCCGCTTCATCGCGTATCCCGGGTTCGTCATGCGCAGTGATCATGATCACCGGTGGCAGCGCGCCGCGCGCGCGCAGCACCGACAGCAACTCGAGACCGGACATCGCGGGCAACTTGAGATCGCTGATCACGCACCGCGCACCTTCGGTGGCCCCGCTTGCCAGCAGCGCTTCGGCCGAAGCGTAAGCAGCGGACTCGATCCCGGCAGCTTCCAGCAGCGTCTCGATGGCCTCGCGCATGCCATCGTCGTCCTCCGCCACCAGTACCTTGCCGCAGTCGCTTATCGCCGCGCGGGACTTTCCGGCAGCGTCCCCCGCCAATGGAGCGGTCGCTTTCAATTTTCGTATCCAGGTGCCATGACATGTATCCCTTCCGTGAAAGCGGAGGGCTCCCCACTTTTTTCCGTCCTGGTTGTTTAAGCCCTTGGCGCAGGTCGTGCCATTGGGTCCTTGCGCCACGCCGGTTATGCGGCGCAACAGCAGCGAGCGGCGCCGGGTCCCAGCTTGGTCCTCGCCCATTCGCTTTGAAAGTGGCCCAAGGTGCAGAGAGCCTGCACCAAAGGACAGGATCAGACGTGCCGGACTAGCGGGAGACATCGCGCCGGTCGCGCGCCAGCGTTCCCAGCTCGGCCGCGGTGGCGACGCCAAGCTTTTCCATCACTTGCGCGCGATACGCCTTGACCGTGCGCAGACTGATGTGGAGTTCGTCGGCGATCTGCTTGTTGAGCCTGCCCGCGACGATGCGATCGAAGACGTCGCGCTCCCGCGCGGTAAGCACCGCCAGGCGCGCATCCTGCCGCTGCGTCTCGGCACGCGTTGCGCGTAACGTCGCATCGCGCGCGAGCGCGCGTCGTACCGCTTCCAGCAAGGTGTCGCGCGTGACGGGCTTTTCCAGGAAGTCCACTGCGCCCGCTTTCATCGCTCGAACACTGGAGGCCACATCCGCATGGCCGGTCAGGAAAATCACTGGCAGCGTGGCCCCCTGCTGCTGCATTGCAGCCTGCAGCTCAAGTCCGGAGGGTCCCGGCATCCGCACGTCGAGCAACACGCAACCCGGATGATCCGGCGGCGGATCCAGCAGGAATTCGCCGGTCGACCCATAGCCGCGCGTCTCGAAGCCCGCGACGCCGAGAAGGTCGAGCAGCGCCTCGCGCAAGGATTCATCGTCATCGACCACATGGATCAGCGGTGTGACGCTCATGTCAGTCCCGGCGTGGTTGCACTCGCACCTTCGGTGCCGAGCAATTCAACATGAAACGAGGCGCCTTCACCAGGCGAACTTGCGGCCCAGATGCAACCGCCATGCGCCTCGACGATGGTGCGCGCAATCGACAGGCCAAGGCCCATGCCCTTTTTCTTGGTGCTGTAGAACGACTCGAAGACCTTGGACAAGTCCTCCGTGGCGATACCATGACCCGGATCGCGCACCGTGATCGCAATCGCGCTGGCGACCTGCTCGATGGCCACGACCACACTACGCCGCTCCTCGGGCAGGTCGGCCACCGCATCCATTGCATTGAGCACCAGGTTGATCAGCACCTGCTGCATCTGAGTCTCGTCGCCAAGAATACGGGCCGGCGCCGGCGCGGGTCGCAACTCGAGCGCCACCTGTCGCTGTCGTGCCTCGGCAAACAACAGTGCGGCAACATCATTCATCGCCACATTGAGGTCGAAGGAATTCCGCTCCGGCGCATGCCGTGCCAGCAGCGAGCGCAGGCGGCGGATCACGTCGCTGGCGCGCATGTTGTCGCGTCGAATGCGCGTCACGATGCGCAACAGGTCATCGCGCCGATCGCCGCCGGCCTGCAGGATCATGTCGGCGGCATCAGCGCTGGTCTGGATCGCGCCAAGTGGCTGGTTGATCTCATGGGCGATGGAAGCAGTCAGCTCGCCGGCCACCGCCAGCCGCGACGCGTGGGCGAGCTCGGAGCGTTGCTCCAGCACCGCCTCCTCGGCCTTGCGCCGGCGGCGGCGCTCGACGAGAAGTGCGGCGATCAGCACGGTCTGCAGCAGGATCACCAGCGCGGTGCCGATCGCGACATTGCGATACATTTCCCAGAAGGTCGGCTCCTTGAAACTAACGATGGTGCCGGGCGGGATCAGGCTTTCGTCGATGCCCCAGCGCCGGACCTGCCGCCAGTCGACGCGCAGTGGCGTGGGCGTGCTTTCCGGCAGGCCCAACGACGAGGGCGCCGTGCCGGCAAACAACGCGTTCAATATCTGCCCTGCCTGCCGTCCCATGTCCTCGAAACTGGGCATGCGGCCGCCCACCGCGCCGACGCCAATGAACGTGTCGAGCGGCCCGTACAACGGGGCCTTGGAAGCTGCGGCCATCAGGGCGGTTGCGTCACGCGGATTGAACAGCCGACGCTCTCCATCCTGGAAATACCCGTAGGTGAACACCACGGCGTCGCGATCGAGTTCGCTCAGGCGTCGCAACACCTCCGCCGTTGGCAGGCCCGCGAGATACTCCACTGTTCGACCGCCGGCGACCGCCGGAACATCGCGCCGCAAAATGGCTTCACGCTGCCGGTCACGTTCGGATGCGCCGGACACGATTACCAGCTTTCGGGCATTTGGATGCCAGAGCAAGGCCTGGTCAATCGTGCCGACGTGATCGTGCTCGATGGGGACACCGAACACGCCGGCTGGCAGCGCCGGCAAGGCGCGCAGAACCGACGTTGCAGCTGCCGTGTGAACCACCGGCGCATTTGGGAAAAGCTGGTCCCGGTGACGCACCACGAAGTTGAGCGATTCATCGGACACGGTGACAATCGCATCCGGCGGGTGAGCGGCATATTTGTCGCGGAGGTACGTCGTCATCGTTCGTTCGTAGGCCTCGCCACTGAACTCGGGGCGATCGAGGAACTCGGAAAACAACTGCGTCGGCCGATCCGCCGGATTGACCAGCGCCGCGCGCAATCCGCGATCGACCGCGACGTTCGCCGGTACCAGCCGATTGTTTGAGAAGAGAACGAGGACGTTGCGCGGCTCGGCCGCCAGCGCTGCCTGGATAAGCACGAGCCACAATGCGGCAATACGCAGGACGGTGATCAATGCCACGGTAAGGACACCCGAAGGACAAGGGCGGATGTTACCTGTTCGGTCGCAGCGACGGGAGCGGGCGCCGATGGCTGCCGGCCCCACCACCGAGCCTGGCCCAAGCCTGCCATTCGCCCTTGGGATGCCCTGAATCAAGGATTGCGCGGCAAGCAGGGCGTAACATCAAGGGGCGTCAACGTCCGGTGATCCAATGCGCGACGCGCGTCCGTACCTCTGCACATGAATTTCCCCGATCTCCACGACGACACCGAGGACGCCCCACACGATCCGGCCGAGCGCGCGGCCGCGGCCTCGCGCAGCACCTGGGTCAGTGTCGGCGTCAACCTGGTGCTGACCGTCATCCAGATCGTGGTGGGCGTGCTGGCCAAATCGCAGGCGCTGGTCGCCGACGGCATCCATTCACTGTCGGATCTGGTGGCGGATTTCGTCGTGCTGTTGGCCAGTCACCACGGCCGGAAGGATGCGGACGAGGACCATCCATACGGGCACCAGCGTTTCGAAACCGCTGCGTCGCTGGTGCTGGGCGTGCTT
>JANNKR010000152.1:0-7294 GCA_031396395.1 Betaproteobacteria bacterium | reverse complement strand
CACCTGGCTCGTCACCTCGAACCTGGCCGGCCCCGGCATTGCCGGCGAGAAGGTCACCATCGAGGGCCGCATCACCGACGCCGACGGCGCGCCGGTCAATGATGCGCTGGTCGAGATCTGGCAGGCCAACGCATCCGGTCGCTACGCGCACCCGGAGGACACGCGCGACCTGCCGCTCGAGGCCGGCTTCCGCGGTTTTGGCCGCGTGCCCACCGACGACGACGGCCGCTTCCGCTTCACCACGATCAAGCCCGGGCGCGTGCCAGGAGAAGGCGGCGTGCTGCAGGCGCCGCACATCAACGTTACGCTGTTCATGCGCGGGATGCTGAAGCATCTTTGTTCGCGCATCTACTTTCCCGATGATCCCGCCAACGGCGCCGATCCGGTGCTGGCGCGCGTGCCTGCGGAACGTCGCGGAACGCTGATCGCGCAACGCAGCGGCGCCGACGCAACGGCGCTCACGTGGAACGTTCACCTGCAAGGCGCTGGCGAGACGGTATTCTTCGACGTCTGACCCGATCCGACTGCGAGCCCGCCATGCCCTTCGCCGATCTCCCGGGCGTCCGCCTGCATTACCGCTTCGACGGCGACGCCGGCGCGCCGGCGCTCGTGTTGTCCAATTCGCTCGGGACCGATCTCGACATGTGGGCGCCGCAGCTCGACGCGCTGGCTCGCCAATGCCGCGTGCTGCGCTACGACACCCGCGGTCACGGCCGGTCCGCCGTCACGCCCGGGCCGTATGCGATGGAAACCCTTGCTCGCGACGTGCTCGCGCTGACCGACCACCTTGGCATCGCGCGGTTCGACTTCTGCGGGCTGTCGATGGGCGGCATGACCGGCATGTGGCTCGGCATCCACGCCCCACAGCGGCTGCGGCGGCTGGTGCTGGCCAATACCGCGGCACAGATCGGACCGCCCGAGTCATGGAATGCGCGGATCGAGAAGGTCGCCTCCAGCGGCATGGCCTCGATCTCCGCTGCGGTGCTGGGGCGCTGGTTCACGCCGGCCTTCCTGGCGCGTGAACCGTCCGCGGTGGCCGCGATGCAGCACATGATCGAGGCGACGCCACGTGCGGGTTACATCGCCTGCTGCGCCGCCGTCAGGGATATGGACCTGCGCGCCGACATCGCGCGGATCGCGGCGCCGACACTGGTGATTGCGGGCACGCAGGACGTGGCCACGCCGCCGGCCGACGGCGCCTACATCGCGGCGCAGGTCGCGGGCGCGCGGATGATCGAACTCGACGCCGGACATCTTTCCAACATCGAGCAGGCAGCGGGCTTCACCAATGCGCTGCTTGCCCACCTCACCGCCTGACAGGAACTTGAGCCATGGATGAGCGCGACCGTTACGACCAGGGCATGAAGGTGCGCCGCGCGGTGCTGGGCGACGCCCATGTCGACCGCTCGCTCGCGCACAAGACGCCGTTCAACGACGAGTTCCAGGACCTGATCACGCGTTACGCGTGGGGCGAGGTGTGGACGCGACCCGGCCTGCCGCGGCACACGCGCAGCCTGATCACGCTGGCGCTGATGATCGCACTCAATCGCGGGGACGAATTCAAGATGCATGTCCGCGCCGCCGCCAACAATGGCGTGACCCGCGACGAGATCAAGGAAGTGCTGCTGCAATGCGCGATCTATTGCGGCGTGCCTGCCGCCAACGTCGCGTTCCACCAGGCGCAGGAAGTGTTCACCGAGATGGACGCGGCGCGCTGAACGCGCCAACCAGGACCTTGTCGACGCCATGAGTGAACCAAGCTTCATCCTGCCTTCGGGCACCACCGACCTCTATGTGATCCTGGGCGACCCGGTGGCGCAGGTGCAGGTGGCGCAGGTGCAGGCGCCGCTGATCTTCAACGACATCTTCCGCCGCGCGCAGCGCGACGCCGTGATGGTCGCGTTGCGGGTCACCGCGGCCAACCTTGCCACCACCTTCGCCGGCCTGAAGCACATCGAGAACCTGTGCGGTGTCGCGCTTGCCATTCCACACAAGGGTCCCATGCTGGCGTTGGCGGATGATGCAAGCGACATGGCACGCGTCGTCGGCGCCACCAATGCCGTGCGCCGCAATGCCGATGGCCACTGGTTCGCCGACATGTTCGACGGCATGGGCTTCGTCAACGGCCTGGTCGGGGCCGGCCATGCGATCAAGGGTCGCCACGCCCTGCTGGTGGGTGCCGGCGGCGGCGGGTCTGCCATTGCCGCGGCACTGTTGCAGCAAGGGGTGGGTCAGTTGCGCATTGCCGACATCGACCATGCGCGCGTCACCAGTTTCGTGGCGCGCCTCGCGGCCCGGTGGCCAGGCCGTGTCACCGTTGCCGCCAATGCCGATCCGGCCGGCGCCGACCTGGTGATCAACGCGTCGCCGATGGGACTGCAACCGGCCGACCCGTTGCCCATCGATCCTTCGCGGCTGGACCCCGGCGCGCTGGTGGCCGACATCATCATGAAGCCGCCGGAAACCGCGCTACTGAAGGCCGCGACCGCGCGCGGCAATCCGACGCATCGCGGTATCCTGATGTTTGCCGGCCAGATCCGGCCGTATGCAGAATTCTTCGGGTTTGCCGATTCGCTTGCGAAGATCGACTGGCACGAAGACGAGTTTGCAGCGAAACGCAACCCCGCCTGAACCCTCTCAAGAGACCCTGCATGCATCGCTATGACGTCACGACGTTTCAGCTTCCCGCGGGCCGCGTCCCCGCGGCCCTGCCTGCCATCGAGCGATACTTTGCCGGACCGGCGCACGGCACGCTGCGTGCCTGCTGGACCTCCGACATCGGCACGCTGAACGAAATCCTGATCATCCGGGACTTCGCAAGCGATGCACAGCGCATCGAGGAACGGGAGCGGATGGTGCGCGATGGCAATGCCTTCGGCATCGGCGAGCACACCAATGCCATGTCCAGTGCCACCTTCACGCTGTTTCCGTTCCTGCCGCCACTGGCCGCAGGGTCGCCTGGCCCCTTCTTCGAGGTCCGCACGTACACGCTGCGGCCATCCGGACTTGCGCCCATCCTGGCCTCCTGGGAAGCGGCAATACCGCAGCGCATCGCGCGCTCCCCGTTGACCGGCGCGATGTACGCGATCGAGGGCGACACGCCCCGCTACATGCACATCTGGCCCTATGCCAGTCTGGACGCGAGATTTCGCATCCGGGCCGCCGCAGTGGCCGACGGTGTGTGGCCGCCCAAGGGGGGTCCCGATCACATTCTGACGATGCGCAACGCGATCTACGTCGCGGCGCCGTTCTCGCCCATCAGGTAGCCGCCGCGCCGGGGCCGGCGCCACGGGGTTCCGTGGTACCAGGGGCGCGGTCCGGGCAGGATCGCGCCAAGCCAACCGAATTGCCTGCCCGAATTCCGGCGGCACGTCCTCGCCAGGTTCGGTACGATGCGTTCCATGAGCTCGTTGCCCGCCCCCGCCACGCTGTACCGCGCCTTCCTGCGCCGCGATCCCGCCTATGAAGGCGTGTTCTGGCTCGGCGTGCGCACCACCGGCATCTTCTGCCGGCCCACCTGCCACGCGCGCACGCCCAATCGCGAGAACATCGAGTTCTTCGGCGCGCCGTCCGAGGCGCTGCATGCGGGCTACCGCCCATGCAAGAAGTGCCGCCCACTCGACCATGGCCGCAAGCCGCCGCCGCTGGTGGAACAGCTGCTGCTGGCCGTTGAGCGCGAACCGGGCCGCCGCTATCGCGACGCGGAGTTGACGGACCTTGGCATCGATCCATCCACCGCGCGCCGACAGTTCAAGAAATACTGCGGCATGACCTTCCAGGCCTACCATCGCGCGCGTCGCATGGGCCTGGCACTGCTCGACATCAGAAAGGGAAAGACCGTGCTCGACTCGCAACTTGATCAAGGCTTCGAATCCGGCAGCGGATTTCGCGAAGCATTTGCCCGCCTCGTCGGCGCCGCGCCTTCACGCGCGCAGGATGTCAGCGTGCTGACCGCGCGCTGGCTGGAAACCCCACTCGGCGCGATGCTCGCGCTGGCCGATGATCGCGGCCTGCATCTGCTGGACTTCGTCGATCGGCGCGGCCTGGAGCGCGCGCTGGTCATGCTGCAGCAGCGCCTGCACGCGCGCGTGCTGCCCGGCGAGCACAGGTACCTGGACCAGATCGAGCGGGAGCTGCGCGACTACTTTGCCGGCACGCTGCAGCAGTTCGCCACACCCGTGGTGCTGACCGGTTCGCCGTTCCAGCAGCGCGTATGGACCGGCTTGCAGGCCATCCCGTCGGGCGCCACGCGCTCGTACGCGGAGTTGGCATCGATGATCGGGCAGCCCAGCGCAGTGCGCGCCGTCGGGCGCGCCAATGGCGACAACCGGCTCTCCATCATCGTGCCGTGCCATCGCGTGATCGGCGCCGACGGTTCGTTGACGGGTTACGGCGGCGGCCTGCCGCGCAAGCAGAAGCTGCTTGATCTCGAGCGCGCAGGCACGCAGGCCACCATCACATCTGCCTGAAAAGATGGGCATGCGCTTCACTGACGGCGAGCTTCTCCGGGCGCGCCTTGATTTCGACGCTGATTCGCCCCCGAAAGTCGCGCCGCACCCCGGCAATGGCGTTCGCATTGACAATGGTCGCGCGATGAATCGGCCAAAACACGGCAGGGTCCAGCTGGTCCTGCAGCTCCTTCAACGAGCGACGGATCAACGCTTCGCCGTCCGGACTCACCACTCGTGTATATCCGGTATCCGACTGGAAATAGCAGACATCATCCACGGTGATCAAGCGCACCGTATCACCCTGTGAAGCATTGATCCACCGCAGGTAATTCCGCGGCGACGCGCCTCCCGCCATCTCGCGCAACAGGCCATCGAGATTGGGGGGCGTGGTGCCCAGCCGCTGTTCGACCCTGCGCACGGCGATGGCCAGCCGGGCGGCGTCGAAGGGCTTCATCACATAGTCCACCGCGCCCTGCTCGAAGGCCGCGACGGCATGCGCGTCGTAGGCGGTGACAAACACCACGTGGCAACGCCCCTGCACCTGACGGGCCACTTCGAGCCCGGTGAGGCCCGGCATTTCGATGTCGATGAACAATACGTCCGGCGCAAGCTCGTTCACCAGCTGCAGGGCCTCGATGCCATTGCTGGCCTCGGCCACGATGCGCAACTCGGGCCACAGGCGATGCAGGTGCGCGCGCAGTTCCGCACGCAGGACTGTCTCGTCTTCGGCGATCAATGCTGACGGCGCTCGCATGGTCACTCCGCGGTGAGCTGATCAGGTCTTGCCCGTGCCGGGCTTGAGTTCGACCATCAATGCACGCACGTTGCGTCCGGAGATGTTTTCGGTCTCGTGCGTTTCGGCTTCGCTCCAGAACACATCGCCGAGCTTGTTTTCCCCGACAAATTCCTTTCCATCCGGCAAGCGGATGCGCGCCTTGGCCATGCTGAGTGCCACGGTGAGGTGCGCCGGGTGTGAGTGCATGCCATTGCCGCAGACGCCCATGCCGGGTTTGCTGTTGAATTCGAGCACACGCATCCGGTCATTCTCGAACACGACCTTGTACGCGCGCGGCTGGACAGTGGCGGCGTCTTGCGCGCTCGCAGTATCAGCCAGCAACAGCGCCGGCAGCATCGCCAGTACCGCGCGGCGTAGTTCGTTCGTTTCGTCGTCCTTTTCCATCGTCAACCTCCTGTCGATACCCTGTGTAATGAGTCAAACTACCCACCCATGGTGGTGCCCCCGGGGCAGGGCGCGGCATCAACGGCCAGCACCAATGCCGGACCATGCGTCACGCCGGGCGCGCGTGGCGACAATGTCCATCCATGACCGAACAACGTGGAAAGTCCCACGCCGATGCGATATGACAGCGCCGGCGAAAGCAGGTCGACAGGTGCGATACCGTCGCCCTCGAACGCAAGTGCCACGCCCCGGTCGTTCACGGTGAGCAGCATCCGCCGCCGGTCGCCCTCCGATGATGTCGCCGCCATGCGATCGAGTAGCGGCAGCAGCAGTAGCGGCGGAAACGGCAACTCGGGAATCGGCGAGGGCGCAACGACCTTACATTGCGAGCGGTATGGCTCCAGATCGGCGAGAAGGTCCACGTAGGCACGCGCGAGGTTGATTTCGTCCGCCAGCGTCGAGCGCCCATTGCGCACGCCGGGCATGGCCAGGCGAAGAAACCCGACCAGCAACCCCACCAGCCTGTCGGCGCTCTCTGGCATGCTGGAATAGCGACGCGCGACCTCGGACATCACCCGCAGCAGGAACTGCGGTTCCACATGTCCGCGAAGCGACTGCAACCGCGCTTCGCCGAGAAGTGTTTCAGTGCGGACACGGGCGATTTTGGCCTGATCGAATGCCTGCCGCGTCCGCTCGGCGCGTTGATTGAGCGTCCATGCCACGACATAGAGGCCACCATAAAAGATGATGACCCATGCTTGGTAGAGATAGGATGCCAACGGATCGCGTCCCTCCGGAAAGATGGTCTCGATACCCGCAGCGAGACCGGACGCATCGCTGACCGAAAGTACCCCCGACCACGCGGCACTAAGCGCCAACGCACCGCCAATGACCACCCCGGCCAGCATGACCGGGCGATCGGGTCGCGCGCCCGCGAACTCGATCACGACGGCAAGGCACATTCCCATAAGTGTCAGAATCGGAATGTTCCAGAGTACCAGCCGCCAGAAAGTCGACCAGTGACCGTCGCCAACCGGGAGCACGACGGACTCCATCACACTGGCTGCCAGCCCCCAAAGCGCACCCACCGCCAGCACATGCCGCCAGCGACGCTGCGCGGGGTGCGCAACGGTCGGCTCCAATGCAAGGGTGGCGTCACGTATCACGATGAGTGATGCTCGAGCGGCAGGCGGATGACTGCGCGTACGCCTCGCGGCGCGTTGCCCGTGATGCGCAGCGACGCGGCACCTCGGTAGAGCGCCCGCAACCGCGACCGGATATTGGCAAGTCCGATGCCGGCTCCGCCCATGCTTGTCTGCGCAGACCCCGAGATGCCAACGCCGGTGTCCGCGACCACCAACTCCAGCGCGTCGGCATCGCAGCGCGCGCTGACCGTGATGGTGCCGCCATCGGGCGCCGGCGTGATGCCGTGTTTCACCGCATTCTCGACGAGTGTTGCCAACGTGAGCGGCGGGCTGGCATGGTCACGCAACGAATCCGGAACGTCGAAGATCACCGTAAGTCGTCCCGACATGCGCATCTCAACGATGGCGAGATAGCTGCGCACCAGGTCCACCTCGTCGCCTAATGTCGCGCGGTCACCGGAACCAGGCATCGTCGCCGACGGTCCACGTGTGGCGGTCGTCGTCCCACGCCGCGGACC
>JANNKR010000137.1:0-15145 GCA_031396395.1 Betaproteobacteria bacterium | reverse complement strand
AAGCGCTTCCGCAGGCAAGAATCGCGAAAGGCCGCCGTCCAGGCGGCCTTTTCGTTCCCGGGCCTCCAAGGTCCGAAGCATCGGCGCCGCAACACTGCGGGGACTCATGCCAATGTCATGAATCGCCCGGGCCGATGTTAGAATTGTGGTCTACGCATCGAGGTGAAGGCATGGTCAAGATCGGTATCGTCGGCGGCACGGGCTACACCGGGGTCGAGCTTCTGCGGATCCTCGCTTCGCACCCGGAGGCCGATGTCCGCGCGATCACGTCGCGCGGCGAAGCCGGCACGCGCGTCGTCGACATGTTCGCGAGCCTGCGCGGACACTACGACAAACTTGTGTTCACCGCGCCCGACGCCACCGACCTGAAAGGCTGCGATGTCGTGTTCTTTGCCACACCCCACGGCGTGGCGATGGCGCAGGCGCGCGGACTCACCGATGCCGGCGTGAAGATCATCGACCTCGCAGCCGACTTCCGGCTGCGCGATCCCGCGGTCTTCGAAAAGTGGTACAAGATGCCGCACGCGTGCCCCGATCTCCTCGCCGAATCGGTGTACGGCCTGCCCGAATTCCATCGCGACGCGATCCGCAAGGCGCGCATCGTCGGCAATCCGGGCTGCTATCCGACCTCGATGCAGCTGGGCTTCATGCCCCTGCTCGACGCCGGCATCGTCGACTCGGCGCATCTCATCGCAGACTGCAAGTCCGGCGCATCCGGCGCCGGCCGCAAGGCCGAACTCGGCCTGCTGCTGGCCGAGACGTCGGACAACTTCAAGGCCTACGGCGTGTCCGGGCACCGGCACCATCCGGAAACGGTGCAGGAACTTGCCGCGCACAGCAAGACGCCGGTGGGATTGGTCTTCACGCCGCATCTGCTGCCCATCATCCGCGGCATTCACTCCACGTTGTATGCACGCCTCACCAGGACCGATGTCGACCTGCAGGCACTGTTCGAACAGCGCTATGCCGGCGAGCCGTTCGTCGATGTGATGCCGGCCGGTTCGACGCCTGAAACGCGCAGTGTGCGAGGCTCCAACGTCGCCCGCATCGCCGTGCACCGTCCCGGCGGCGGCGACATGGTCACCGTCCTCGTGGTCGAGGACAATCTCGTCAAGGGCGCCGCCGGCCAGGCGGTCCAGAACATGAACCTGATGTTCGGCCTCGCCGAAACCGCGGGGCTCAAGAGCCCGCCGGTATTGCCGTAGGAAGGCACCGCCGTGCCCGCCCCGCTCTGGTGGCGCCGCGTGCGCCAGCACTTCGGCATCTCCGCGCCGAGGATGGCGGTGCGCACGCATCTGCCGTGGTGGAGCCGTGGCGCGATGGTGGCGGCGCTGCTCGCGATCATCGTGGGCATGTGGTGGTGGGGCTTCGACTTCGGGCAGATCTTTTCCGGCTTCAACCGGAAGGAGATCGAGGTGCGACTCGCCACGCTGGAGGCCGACGCCGACCGCCATCGGGTGGAGGCCACGGAGCTGCGCGCGAAGAATTCGGCGCTGGAGTCCCTGCAGTCGATGAATCGCGGCCAGCAGGAAGCGCTGACCAAGCAGGCCACCGAGCTGGCCGGCGAGAACGCGCAGCTGAAGGACGAGCTCGCGTTTCTGCAGAAGCTGGTGTCGGATTCGAGCAAGACGGTCGGGCTGCAGATCCAGCGGCTGACGGTCGAGCCCGACGGCGACGAAATGTGGCGCTACAGTGTCCTGGTGGTGCGCGGCGGCAATCCCAAGGACGAATTCAGCGGCAACGTGCTGCTGCAGGCCAGCCTCGCGCCCGTCGCCGAAGGCGGAACGACGCCAAAGACCATCCTGCTGCCGGACGACGATCCCGGTACGGCATCGACGCTCACCCTCAAGTTCAAGTACTATCAGCGGGTTGAAGGGCGGTTCCGGGTACCTGCCGGCGCCCGGGTCACCGGCGTGACAGTGCGCGCCTACGAGTCCGGGCAAGGTTCGCCACGCGCTACCCGCACCTTGACTATGGGCTGAGGAGCCACCATGTTCGAACGCAAGAAGCATGCACCGCCACAAAAGCGGATCGATTGCCTGATCGGCGCCGGCACCACGGTCACCGGCAACGTTTCATTTTCCGGCGGGCTGCGCATCGACGGCGTGGTGGTTGGCAACGTCTCCACCGCCAATGGGGAAAACGGTACGCTCGTGGTCAGCGAGCAGGCGCGGGTTGACGGAGACGTCAATGTCTCGCACGTTGTGGTCAACGGCACCGTCAACGGGCCAGTGACCGCCAATGATTATCTTGAATTGCAGGCAAAAGCGCGTATCGTCGGCGATATTGAGTACAAAACATTGGAAATGCACCTTGGCGCCGTCGTTCAGGGCCGGCTGCATCATGTGGAACAAGGCACGGCCAGCGTGGTCGAACTGAAACGCGCCGGCACCAACTGATTCCGCTTCCACGAACCGCCGTCAACGTACGTTCCAACTTCCATTCGCATTTCGGCCAACACCGCCACGGAGTCCACGATGAACGCAATGAACGAGATGCCCGCCCCGCTGGTTTTTACCGATTCGGCCGCGGCCAAGGTCAAGACGCTGATCGCCGAGGAGGGCAACCCGGAGTTGAAGCTGCGGGTGTTCGTGTCCGGCGGCGGCTGCTCAGGCTTCCAGTATGGCTTCACGTTCGATGAAGTCACCAACGAGGATGACACGGCGATGAGCAAGGACGGCGTGACCCTGCTGATCGACCCGATGAGCTACCAGTACCTGGTCGGCGCGGAGATCGACTATCAGGAAGGCCTGGAGGGCGCGCAGTTCGTGATCAAGAACCCCAACGCCACCACCACCTGCGGTTGCGGATCGAGTTTCTCGGCCTGATTCTTCCCGTTTCGCCGTGGTACGACGGGGCCTGCGGGCCCCGTTTGCATGGGTGCTGCCCCGGGAACGTCAACAGGCGGCGATGCCGGAATCGATGACTTGGCGCCATGCGCCGCATTCCGGCCGCGTGGGGTGCCCCTTTCGTTAAGGCGGATCAGGCGTGGCGCGGAGCGATCGGATCGAAATTGGGCAGCGCGGCGTCGCTGGCGATGCAACTCCACAGGTAACACGCAAGGCCGGCATCGCCGGTCCACAGCGTGTATCGGCGCTGGCCATGCTTGACCGCTTCCCGCTCGCTTTGCATGATCGAATGCATCGCGAATGCGCGCGCGCGATCCAGCCACATGGTGTTGCCGGTGCGCTCGAAGAGCTTGAGGAACGCATAGCCGTTGCCATCGGTGCCGTGGCACAGTCCGACACCCTTGGTAAGCGGTCCTGCCACCCATGTCATTTCACCGGCGGCGAGCAGCAGGTCGTCGAGCCGCGGATCAGGAAGACCGGCGAGGCTCATCACCATGCCGGGCGCGCCGTGACACCATTGCACCAGCATCCTGGGCGCCGCCGTCGGCGGTTCGAGTTGCGCCGGCCAGTTCGCGCATGCACCTTCACGCATGACGGTGGCGTGCGCGGTCTCGACGATGGCATCTGCCCACGAATCGGTTGCCGCCGACAGCAACGCGCGGCCGCGAATCAGCGCGCTGGCGTTGCCGGCAAACCCGTGGCCGGCCCCGATGTATCGACACATCCTGCCGTAGAGATCCTGTGTCCATATGCGGCATGGCGCGAGTGCGGAGGGTACGTAGGCGCGCAGCAGCGCCTCGGCGTCGGCGCAGAACAGGTCGGCCCAGCGCGCGTCGCCCGTCCATTCGTGCATCGTCAGTGCCACGTGCATCGTGCTGGGCGAGCCCCACAGCAATTCGAGCGCGGGATGATTGGCGTTGGCGACGATCTCCGCGGCGATGCGGTCCGCGACCGCGTTTGCGGTAGCGCGGTCGGTAGCCAGGCGGTACTGCAGGAGCAGGATGCCGGGTTGTCCCATCAGCAGTCCATGGACCCCGTGCCCCCACGGCTCGACCAGCGCAAGGTTGCGTGCGGCGAGATCTTCGAGCAGCGGCGCGAAGTCGACGGATTGCGCGGCCGCGCCAACCTGCCCCAAACGGTCCAGCGCCCAGATCACGCCTGCGGCACCGAGGTAAATCATCGTGAACGGACGCGCGGGATCATCGGCATCCGCGTCACGCGGATGCGGCGGCCAAAGGCCTTCCGGCGAAAATTTGCGCTGGGCGTCCTCGGCGAAGCGCTCGATGAAGGCACGCGCGGCGCTCTCGCTCCACGGCGCGTCGATCAGGGTCTCGTGGCGTGCCGGGTCATGAAGCATCGGTGGTGGTCCTCGACTGCATGCGTTGGTGGATCCGCGTCGGAAGCGCCTGCCATTGTACAAAGATGTCGTCCACGACCGCGGAGTCGACTGGGCATGCGTTGCAACTTCGTCCGCGACGCACGGGTCGAACGCCGGTCGACCCGCACGCTGTCCGTATAATCCTCACTGTTGCGGCGACGAAGCGCGCTCCCGCCACCGGTTCCATGATGTACGCCTCGTACGACGAAATCCACCTGCCGACCCGCAACGTGATCCGCGTGCCCGTGATATGGGTGGCGGTCGTGCTGAGCCTGCTCGTCCATCTGGCGGCGATGTGGGAATTCTTCCCGCATCTTCGCCCCCTCTCCATCGACGGCCCCGACAAGCAGGGCGCGCCGCCGCTCTCGGTCAAGCTCACTGCGCCGCCGGGGGCCCGCATCACGCAGTCGTCGCCGGACACCGCAACGCTCCCCATGCCGGTACCGCGGCCACCGCCACCCCGGCCGCCGCGTCCGGCACCGGTCCCGAACATCATGGTGGCCCCGCGCCCATCCCTCCCGGATGTGCCGCGCGTGCCGCCGCCGGTGGCTGCCGTGCCCTTCGTGCCCACGCCGCCACTGACCGCTCGCCCCATCGAAGGCGATCTGTCGGCCTACATTGCGTCGCGGCGCCGGGCGCGCGGCGAACCCGAACCCACCGGCGCGCAGGGCGTGGCGCCCAATGCTCCGCCCGTGGACGACGACCGCGCGCGGCGCGACAGGATCGTCGCCGAAAACCTGGCCTCGGTGCGCACGCCGACCTTCGGCGGCGAACCGCGTAACGGCGGTGGCCTCTTTCAGCTGCGCAAGCTGGGATTAGACGAGGCCGAGTTCATGTTCTTCGGCTGGAACAAGGACATTGCGCGCAAGGTGAACCAGCGGATAGTGGTGGAGCGCGGCAACAACCCCGACATCCGCATTGCCGTGGTCCGCAGGATCATCACCATCATCCGCGACCAGGAGAAGGGCGATTTTCGCTGGCAATCGCTGCGCCTGGGCCGCGACCTCAACCTGTCCGCGCGGGCGGAGGACACCGCCGAGCTCGAGGCCTTCATGCTGCGTGAGTTCTTTGAAAGCGACTCGCGGCCACGGTAGCCGGCACGCGGTGCCGGGCGAGATACAGTGGCGTGCGCGAGCGCGGCACCTTGCGCACGAAGTGGTCGCGGGCCACGTGATAGCTCGGATCGAAGCCGAAGAAATTGAGCTTCATCCGCTCGAGTTCCCCGGTCCGGTAGGACTCCAGCGGCTGGCGCGCTTCGTCGGCCCGGCGGCGGGCTCCCTTCGCATCCAGCAGTCGATCGAAAGCCGGATCAGCCGCAAGTGTCCTCGCCCTCGCCTCGACCTCCGCGCCAAAGGCCGCCGATGTCGCGCCGAAGTGCGCATCGATGAGCCCGAGCCGCGCGGCTGCCCGGGCGCCGACCGGCAAGCGTCCCTGCGTGATTGAGCGCACGGCTTCGGCGTCCACCCGGCGCGGCAGCAGGTACGTCCAGTACTCCGACCCGTAGAGATTGCCCATGCCCTTGTAGTGCGGGTTCAGGATCACGCCGTCGCGGGCGAAGACATGATCCGCGGCGAGGGCGAGAAAAGCGCCGCCGGCGCCGGCGTTGCCCTGCATCGCCGCAATGGTGATCTGCGCGTCGGTCACGATGATCTCGCGCACGAGATCGTCGATGGCGTTGATGTTGCGCCACGACTCCTCGGCCGGATGCGCCGACGCTTCGATCAGGTTGAGATGGATTCCGTTGGACCAGAAGTCGGGGCCGCCCAGCAGCACGATGACCCGCGTGGGTCGTGCTCTTGCCAGGCGATAGGCCGCGAGCAGCGCCTCGCACTGGGACGTGCCCATTGCGCCGTTGTAGAAGGGAAAATGCACATACCCGACTGCGCCGCGCTCCTCGTAGCGGATCGGGCGCCACGTCGGCCAATCCACGATCGCGTCCGGTGCCAGTGGCGCTTCGCCGACATCGGTAACTCGCTCGCCCACGACCATCGTGGCGGGAAGCTTGAATTGCCTGTCGTCATCCGCGCGCTTCAAATGCGTGATCCAGACCGCGCCGTCGGTCGTCGCGCGCAGGATGGCGCCGCTACGGCAGGCGATGACCTCACCCGGCACGGCCTGCGGGCGCTCCGCGCGCAGCCGCCCTTCCGGATGCGCGTCGAACAGATACACGCGCTCGCCGCGGACATCGTCGAGCACGCCCGGGACGCCGTCCGCCGCGCGGATCTTGCGCAGCACGCTGGCCGTATTGTCGGAGCGCCAGTCGATGGCGCGATCCGTTTGGCGCAGCATTGGTCGCTGGCGGCCGCGCACCGCTGGGTCGTCGGCCCGGAGCGGTTCCGGCGCCTCGCCGCACGCAAGGCGCTCGAGCGTGCGTCGCAACGCCATCACCGCGGCCTCCGTGACCTCGTTCCGGTAGAGGCTGCTCTTGGTGGCCTCGCGCATCGGAAACTCCACGCTGGCCCAGACGTCGCCGGCGTCCATCTCCGCGTTCGCCTCGATCGCGGTGACGCCCCAACGCGCTTCTCCGTCCATGATCGCCCAATCCAGTGCCGACGGTCCGCGATCGCCGCGGATACCCGGATGGATCACGATGCAGCGGTGCTTGCGCCAGACCGCCTCCGGAATGCGCCGCTTGAGAAACGGCGCGACGATGAGCTCCGGCGACCACAGCGCGACCGCTTCCTGCGTGACGGTGTCGTTGATGTCGAACTCGATCGAGACGTCATGGCCCATGGCCACGAGCTCGACGTAGAGCCGCTGCGCCAGGCTATTGAACGCATGCGTGAGGAACAGGATGCGCATCAGCAGATCCGCGGCAGCTGCTCGCCGGTCAGCCAGTCGATGACGCGACGGCCGCCGAAGGTCGTGTCCATCTGCACAAAATGGTGCGGATCATCGATGACTTCGCCGATGATTGCAGCGTCACCGCCCAGCGGGTGGTCGCGCATCGCGGCGAGTAGCCGGTCGGCGTCGGCGGCGGGGCAGATGGCGACCAGCTTGCCTTCGTTGGCCACGTAGAGCGGGTCGAGGCCCAGGAATTCGCACGCTGCATTGACCTGTCCGTGCACGGGAATGCGCTGCTCGGCGATCACCATCCCGCAACCGGACTGCCGCGCCAGCTCATTGAGCGTGGTCGCAAGCCCGCCGCGCGTGGGATCGCGCAGGCACCGGATGCCAGGCGCCGTGGCGATCATCGCGGCGACGAGGCCATGCAGCGCTGCGGTATCGGAGCGGATGGTCGTCTCGAAGGTGAGGTTCTCGCGCAACGACATGATGGCGACGCCATGGTCGCCCATCGTTCCGCTGACGAGGATGCGGTCGCCCGGACGGGCACGGTCGCCGGAGATCTCGATGCCCACGGGGACGACGCCGACTCCCGTCGTCGTGATGAATACGCCGTCGCCCTTCCCGCGTTCGACGACCTTGGTGTCACCGGTGACCACCGGCACCCCGGCCTCGCGCGACGCCGCGGCCATGGACTCGACGATCCGCTTCAGGTCCGCGAGCGGGAAGCCCTCCTCTAGGATGAAGCCGGCCGCGAGGTAGAGCGGCGTCGCGCCCGCCATGGCCACATCGTTGATCGTGCCGTGCACGGAGAGGCAGCCGATGTCGCCGCCGGGAAAGAACAGCGGCGACACTACGTGCGAGTCGGTGGCCATGACCATGCGCCCCGCGCCGATCCGGAACGCGGCCTGGTCGTTGGCCTGCCGCAGCCACTCGTTGTCGAAGGCGCGGACGAACAGTTCGTCGATCAGTTGCGCCATTGCGCGGCCGCCGCCGCCATGGGTCATGTCGACATATCCGTGCCTGAAATCCACGGGCCGGACGTAGTCGCTGCGCACCACGCCGCTCACGACGCGGCCCTTGCGGCCGGGACGGGTGATGCGGTGACCACCGCGACGTCCCTGAACCGCCCGTAGGTGTAATGCGCTGCGCAGGCGCCCTCCGAGGACACCATGCACGATCCGATCGGATTGTCGGGCGTGCATACGGTGCCGAACACCTTGCAGTCGGCAGGTTTCTTCACGCCGCGCAGGATCGCGCCGCATTCGCAGGCCCTGTTGTCGGGGACCGACCGGTAGCTGATCCCGTACTTCGTCTCCGCGTCGAACGCGCTGTATTGGTCCTTGATCTTCAGTGCACTGTAGGGCACCTCGCCCAGGCCCCGCCACTCGAAGGTGCGCCGCAACTCGAACACCTCGGCCACCAGTGCCTTGGCCTTGGCGTTGCCATCGCGCGTCACGGCGCGCGTGAACTCGTTCTCCACCTCGGCGCGGCCGTCGTTCAGTTGCCGCACCAGCATCAGAATGGCCTGCATCACGTCGAGCGGCTCGAATCCCGCGATCACCACGGGGCGCTGGTACTCCTCCGCGAAGTACTCGTAGGGCTGGCTGCCGATCACCGTGGATACGTGCGCGGGCCCGATGAAGCCGTCGAGCGGCACCGTGCCCAGTTCGCGTACCTCTTTCGACTCCAGGATGTTGCTGATCGCCGCGGGCGTCAGCACGTGGTTGCAGAACACGCTGAAGTTGGCAAGGCCCAGAGCCTTCGCCTGCGTGATCGCCACCGCGGTCGGGGGCGTGGTGGTCTCGAAGCCAATGGCGAAGAAGACCACGTCGCGGCCCGGGTTTTCCTGCGCGATGCGAATCGCATCCGCGCAGGAGTAGATCATCCGGATATCGGCACCCTGCGCCTTGGCCTTCAGCAGCGTCGTCCCGTTCGATGCCGGCACGCGCATCGTGTCGGCGTAGGTGCACAGGATGAGGCCCGGGCGCGCGGCCAGCGCAATCGCGTTGTCGATGCGTCCGATCGGCAGCACGCACACCGGACATCCAGGACCGTGGACCATGTTCACGTTGGCCGGCAGCAGGTCCTTCAGGCCATAGCGCGAGATCGCGTGCGTGTGGCCGCCGCAGAACTCCATCAGGTTGTAGCTGCGCTCCGGCCGCGCCTCGCGGGCGATCGCCGAGGCGAGATCGCGCGCGAGCTTGCCATCGCGGAATTCGTCGATGAACTTCACGCGGCCTCCTGCCCGGACAGGCCCGCTTCGGCGAAGAGTTCGAGCGTGCGCCGGGCCTCGCCGGGATCGAGCCTGGTCAACGCATAGCCGACATGGACGATCACGTAGTCACCCGGCGCGATGTCGTCGACCAGCGCCAGCGAAATACGCTTCTGGACGCCGCCGACATCGACCAGCGCCATGCCGGGTTCGGGCAGGTCGATCACGCGCGCAGGGATGGCAAGGCACATTTCAGTGAACTCCCTTGGTATCGCATAGCGCGACCCACGCCTGCCCGAGTGCCAAGCCGCCGTCGTTGGGCGGCACCGCGCGCGCCTCGAGCAGTGTCAGTCCGCGTCGCGCGAGACCGACGCGCAATCCGCGCGCGAGGATTGCGTTCAGAAAGCATCCGCCGCCGCCCGCGACCTGCTTGAGGCCGTGTTCGCGCGCCCCCTGCTCGACCCAGTGCACCAGCGCATCGGCGAGCGTCGCGTGGAAGAGCGCGGCACCGCGGCCAACATCGCGTTCATCGGCAAGCCGCATCGCCAGGCCCGTCAGGTCGAGTTGGTTAACGGCGGTGATCGCGTACAGAGTGGCGTCGGCCGGGACCGCGCCATACCGCGCGGCGGCGCCCTCCAACAGCATGGCCGCCTGGCCTTCGAACGCCATCCGCCGCTTCAATCCAAGGAGGCCGGCGGCTGCATCGAACCACCGGCCCGTGCTGCTGGTCTCCGGAGCATGGACGCCGCGCGCCAGCATGTCGGCGACCGTTGGCGCTGCCGCTTCGTCGGCGTACCGGCTCGCGATTTCATCCCCGCGGCCAGCCAGGGCCAAGGCTGCCGCGCCCATCCGCCATGGTTCACGCGCCGCGCGGTCGCCGCCGGGCAACTGCAACGGCCGCAACCGCCCAAGGCGGTCGCAACGCGCGCCATCGACCAGCAGCAGCTCGCCACCCCACGCGCCACCGTCCGTGCCGAGGCCGACGCCATCGAGTGCTAGTCCCAGCACTGCACCTTGCACCCGATGTTCGGCCACAATGGCCGCGACATGCGCGTGATGATGCTGGACGGGCCGCAGGGGAACGCCCCACTGCGCGGCAAGTCGCGCGGCAAGGCGCGTGCTGTAGAAATCGGGGTGCAGGTCGTGCGCGACCAGCTGCGGTGCCACGTCCAGCATCGAGACGAGGTGGGCAATGGCATCGTCCATCGCGGCGCAGGTCGGCGCATTGTCGAGGTCGCCGATATGCTGCGAGACGAACGCTTCGTCGCCGCGCGTGACACACACGGTGTTCTTGAACCAGCCGCCGACGGCCAGCACCGGCGGTCCGCCCGCCGCCAGCCGGATCGACCGCGGCGTATAGCCCCGGGCGCGGCGCACGAACTGGAAGGCAGTCGCCGCCGCGCCGGGTGCCGCGCGCAGCACGCTGTCGTCACAGCCGACGACGATGTCGCGGTTGTGCACGAGGAAGGCGTCGGCGATGCCGGCCAGACGCGCAACCGCCTCGCCGTTGCCGGTGACCAGCGGTTCGCCGCCCGGGTTGGCGCTGGTCATCACCAGCACGAGGTCCTGCGGATCATCCAGCCACGCCGTGGCCTCCGGACGGCCCGCGGCATCGTGGAACAGCAGAAACTGCAACGGCGTGTAGGGCAGCATCACGCCCAGCCACGCAAGTCCGGGGGCGACCCCGCGCAATGCGTCGTCGCACCCGCCGCGCTTTTCCAGCAGCACGATCGGGCGTTCGGCCGACTCGAGCATCGCCGCTTCCGCCGGCATGGCCGACGCCCATTGGCGCGCGGATGCGCTGTTGGCCACCATCACGGCAAAGGGCTTTTCGTCGCGATTTTTGCGCGCGCGCAGGCGCGCGACCGCATCCGTATCGCGCGCGTCGCAGGCCAGATGGAACCCGCCCAATCCCTTGATCGCCACCACGTGCCCGCCGCGCAATCGCGCCAGCGTCTCGGCCACCGGATCGGCGCACCCGATCGCGGCACCGGAAGCATCGAGAATGGCGAGTTGCGGCCCGCAGTCGGGGCAGGCATTGGGCTCGGCATGAAAGCGGCGGTCGAGCGGGGACTGGTATTCAGCACGGCATGGCGGGCACAGCGGAAAGGCTGCCATGCTGGTCGTGCTGCGGTCGTAGGGAAGCCGGTGCGTGATCGTGTACCGCGGGCCGCAACTGGTGCAGTTGGTGAACGCGTACCGGTAGCGCCGGTTGCCCGGCGCCAGCATCTCGGCGAGGCAGTCAGCACACACCGCGGTATCGGGTCCGATGGCCGTCGTGGCGCGTCCGCCGCCGCTTTCCAAAATGGCGAAGCCGGCGACCTCGTCCGTCGGCACGCATTCGCGCAACGCGATGCTGTCCACGCGCGACCGGCTCGGCGCGTCGTCGCGCACGCACCTGGCCAATTGCGCGATGCGCGCAGCATCGCCCTGCACCTCGATGATCACGCCGGAGGCGTCGTTGCGCACCCATCCGTCCAGCGCCAGATCGCGCGCCAGTCGATAGACAAACGGCCGGAAGCCGACCCCCTGCACGATGCCGCGTACTTCGAGGCGGCGCCGAACCGTATCGCGGTGGACGGGCACGGACATGCGTGGCGCTGCCGGGTTCACGTCAGGCCACGCGATCGGCCGCGGCGAGCTGACCTTCCAGCTCCGCCACGCGCCGCCGCAGGGCGGCCACGTTGCGGTCGCGTGCAGCGCGAGCGTCCGCCACGCCGCGCTCGAGCCACGCCAGCCACGCTTCAAAGCCGTCCCCCTTGGTGGCAGACACCCGGATCGACGCGAGCCCCGGCTTGATGCGTTGGGCGTACTCGACCGCGGCACCAACATCGAACTGGACATAAGGCAACAGATCGACCTTGTTCACCAGCATCAGGTCGGCAGCGCGGAACATGTCGGGATACTTGAGCGGCTTGTCATCACCCTCGGTGACCGACAGGATGACGACCTTGTGCGCCTCGCCCAGGTCGAACGCTGCCGGGCAGACGAGGTTGCCGACGTTCTCGACCAGCAGCAGGCTGCCGTCCGGCGGCGCGAGTTGTGCCATCGCGCGGCCGACCATGTGCGCATCGAGGTGACAGCCCTTGCCCGTGTTCACCTGCACGGCGGCAGCACCGGTGGCCCGGATGCGGTCGGCGTCCAGCGAAGTCTGCTGATCGCCTTCGATCACGCAGACGGGGATGCGCCCCTTCAGCGCCTCGATGGTGCGCACCAGCAGCGTCGTCTTTCCGGAACCCGGGCTCGACACAAGGTTCAGCGCGAAGATTCCGCGATCGGCGAGGGCCTGCCGGTTGGCCGCGGCGAACGCGTCGTTGCGGGCAAGGATGTCCTGCTCGATCCGCACGATGCGCTCGGAGGGGAGGCCGGGCTCGTGCACGCTGCCCAGCGGAGCAGCGGCAGTCGCAAGCGCGGCGACGTCGTGATCATGGCTGTGCCACGTACCGTCGGCGTGTTGGTGCGGCGCCGCCGCCGGCGCCGGCACATGGGAATGCCCCCCTTGGCGCACATGCCAATGGGTGTGCGTGGTCCCGTCGTCATGCCGGTGCTCGTGCAGGTGCTCCCCCGCATCGGTGACGCTGACACCGTCGACTCTTGCCTCTCCATCGCCACAGCCGCATGTCGTGCACATTGCCGTTTCCTTTCGATCCGATTCCTGGGCCACCCAATAGTCAGGCGATGCCGATTTCCTTTACCCGCATGGCGTCGCCTTCCAGCACCTGCAACTGGTGGCTGCCGCACGCGGGACACGCGTCGCCGAGGCGCGCGAGCGGAACCCGCGTGCCGCAGGGCATGCACCACGCGGTGCCGGCAGTGCGGGCGATTTCAAGCCGGGCCCCCTCGGCGACGCTGCCGCGCGTCACCGCATCGAAGCAGAATTCCAGCGCATCAGGCTCGACGTGGGCCAGGGCGCCGAGCTCAAGCCACACCGTGTGCACGCGCGTAGCGGCACTGGCCCGCGCCGCATCCATCACGATGCGCAGCACGCCTTCCGCCAGCGCGACCTCATGCATGCGCCACCTCCACCCGACAGGCCACGCACGGGTCCAGCGCATGCACGGCAAGCCGCGCCGCGCGGAGCAGCAAGGATTCGTCATCGAATGCGAGGTCTTCGAGGCCGCGCACCAGCGCACCGGCCGGATGAAAGTTCCACTCCGTCGGCGCCACGATCCGATAGTCGATCACGCATTCGTCGCGCACGCGCGCGTGATGCAGTAGCAAGCCGCGCGCGGTCTCGACACTGGCGAGTCCTTCGCCGTCGTCCAGCGCCATGCTGGCCACGCGTGGCGGCGCCGCATCGGGAACCGGTGTTCCCGCCAACTCCAGTATCAGCAGTGCAAGTTCTGCCAGGCGCGCAACAATCCTGGTGACCACGGCGTTGCCGAACTCGGCCTGCAGCGCCATGACCAGCGGCACGTTGCGCATCCGGGCAAGACCACCGGTTTCCACCGGCGCACCCGCCCAAGCGGGCGCACGCGCAAATGCCGGGTCGGCGCGTAGCGCCGGCACGATG
This sequence comes from Betaproteobacteria bacterium, assembly GCA_031396395.1. Lineage (GTDB taxonomy): Bacteria > Pseudomonadota > Gammaproteobacteria > Burkholderiales > Casimicrobiaceae > VBCG01. Next base: position 1,406 of record JANNKR010000137.1, on the reverse strand, counting down.
TCCCGCAGCAATGCCTCGGGATGCGTTGCGGGCATCAGCGGCGTCGTGCTCCGTCCCAGCGTCGGCAGGTCCGCCAGCACGTGATGAAGCAGCGTCGCGGGCACCGTCTCGCCGCGCGCGGACCATGCGCGCAGCGCGTTGCCATCGGCAAGTTCCAGCCATGCCGCCAACGGCATGCCGAACACGGCCTGTGCTGCAATGCCGGACAGGCTCACGCCAAGCTCGCGCATGGCGACCCCATCGTGCAGCTGCGGCGTGCCATCGCTCGCACGCGTGGACGATGCAATCCGGTATCGCGCTGCGGTCACCGGCGTGGCGCACGGCGCATGACCCATGGTGTTCGGCCAATCGATCAGCAAATGCCAGAACGTGTCCTGGATGCACTCCAGCAGCACTTCGCGGTCATGACTGCCTGCCTCGGACTTGAGCGCTGTGGCGCCGGCGGCGGCCAGCGCCATCGCGGCGGCAGCGCCCTGGGCCCCGCCGCAGATGCTGAAGAGCTTCGGCACCATCGCGGCGGCGTCGACGGCGGTCTTCCCGATCAGGACTCGCGGCGCGATCATCGGCCGCGTCGAACGCACCGTCACCTGCCGTACCCGATGCGCGCGGCAATCGAGGCGCACGATCAGTTCACCCTCGATGGCCACGATCTTTGTCCGTCCACCGGCCGCGCAGGAAGTCGCGCTTCGATTGTGGCTTCTCCAGCGCGGCTTCCAATCGCGCCAGCGGACCGGGCTCGGTCGGGTTCGGCGCTGGAGGTGGCGACAGGTTGCCCTCCGGCATGTCCGAGCGCTCCGCGTTCTCCACGTCGAACAGCGCCGTGCGCGCCAGTTCGGCCACCATCCGCGCCGCAGCCTGGTCATCGAACTGGAGCACGGGAGAGAACAGCGAACAGAACTGATACTCGCCGGCGAGGACATCGTTGGCGCCGATGAATTCGTAGACGCCGGCGGGAAAGCGGTATGGCCGCTTCTCGCCCTGCGCCAGCGGGCTCCATGCCGCAGGTTCGAGTGGCGCCAAAACCAGGTTCATGAACCAGGGCGTCACCATGACGCCCAGCCAGCGTCCTTGCCAGGGCGCGAAGCCCACCGCCTCGACGGCAAGCGCAGTGTTGACGATGGGCAGGCCTTCCATCCGCTTCGCAATTTCGTCAAACGCGCGCACGAAGCGCGGCGAGGGATCCACCAGCGTCGCGGCCGCGCTGCTCCCGCAGGCCGTGGCAATACCGGTCGCCGCGGTCGTCCCCGGCGAGGACGGTGCCGCAGTCAGGATTCGACCCGTGTCATTCATCGGCAAGCACCAGGAACTGGTCCCTGGTCGCCGCGCAGTTGGGGCAGGTCCAGTGCGCCGGCAGTTCGGCGAATGGGGTGCCGGGGGGGATCTGCCAGACCACCGGGTCGCCCTCC
>JANNKR010000104.1:0-12022 GCA_031396395.1 Betaproteobacteria bacterium | reverse complement strand
CATCGACTCCGCCTTCAGTGCATCGATGCCGACGGACTTCGCCGCCTCGATCAAGTCAGCCATCGTCTTGTCGTCGATCGGAACGCCATCAGCCAAGCGCGCGTTGCGCGTGCGGCGCTCGACGTCGCCTGGACCCAGCACGGGTTGCCCGGGCGTGATCGGCGGCGACGCCTTGACGTAATCGACGAAGCGCCGCGCCTCCTCCAGCACGCCGCCTTCGCCATCATAGACGGCGGGCGCGATGAAGATCGACAGCATGTTGTTGCGCAGCACGGTATCGGCGGGATCGGAACTGCGCCCGGTGGAGATCGCGCCCGCCAGCAGGTCGGTAAGGATCGACAGGCCCGACCCCTTGTGCGCGCCGATGGTCAGTAAGGCGCCACCGTCGTAGAAGTCCTTGGGGTCGGTGGTGGGCGCGCCGTGCTTGTCGACGATCCAACCGGCGGGCACCTGCTCGCCCTTGTTCATCGCGACCATCAGCTTGCCTTCGGCCACCGTCGATGTCGTGATGTCGAGAATGGCCGGATCGCTACCCGCCAGCGGCACGCCGATCGCCAGCGGGTTGGTCGACAGCCGGCGGTCGCCACCGCCGAAGGGTGCGACGCGCTGCGCACCGGAGGTGTTGAGAAAATGCAGCGATACCTGGCCTGCCGCAGCCGCCATTTCCGCCCAGTCACCAAGCCGGCCGAGATGGCCGCAGTTGCGCAGCCCGATCATCGCGATGCCCTTTTGCGCTGCCTTGCGGATGCCGAGCTGCGTGGCGAACTCGCCCGTGGTCTGGCCGAAGCCGCGATTGCCGTCGATGATGGCAATGGTGTCGCTGTCGAACACGATCGTGGGCGGCGTATTCGGCTTCAGCCACCCTTCGCGCACCCATTCCAGATACTTGCCGACGCGCAACACGCCGTGCGAATCGTGGCCGACCAGGTTGGAATCGACGAGGCGGCGCGCGATCGTGCGCGCCTCATCGGAATGGGAGCCGCCGGCCTGCATGATGGCGGCGACGAGGTCGATCAGTTTTGCGGCCGGTACGTTTTTCATGGGCATTCGTCATGAGTGGGGAACCGGGACGCGAGATCCCGGCTCTGAGCCTGGTCGCGAACGCGATCGGGCTGCCGATTATACGAAGCCCGGGGGCAATTCACCACACGGTTAACAAGGTCGGGGCTCTGCACCACTGTCCAGCGGAAGCCGGTTGCGCTCCTCGTACACCGCGCTATAGTTACAGTGCGGAACAGCGTGCCTCGGCGCGCTACCTTTCGTCGCCCTGCAAGTGCGGACCGGCGCTCGCAACGTCCGCCACTCCAACGCGGGAGTTTCTGATGACACTGCTTCGACGCCTGGCAAACCCGTCCCACGCCGCCCTGGCCACCATGCTGGCGGCGTTGCTGTTGGCCGCCGTGCCGCAATCGTTGCTCGCCCAGTCCAGGTCCGCGCCTTCGGCCAGGACGGCCGTGCCCGACGTCGACCCCGAGAAGTTGTTCGCCGCCATCGTCAAGGTCAACGTCCGCGCCACGCCCGACGCCCGCAGTTCCGCGACACTCGGGGCCGAGCGCGAAGGCACCGGCATCGTGGTCGGCGAGAAGGGATTGATCCTCACCATCGGCTACCTGATCGTCGAAGCCGAGAACGTCACGGTGATCGACAGCAAGGGCCGCACGCTGGCGGCCCAGGTCGTCGGCTATGACCACGCCACCGGTTTCGGTCTCCTGCGCACGCTCGCGCCGCTCGACGTCAAGCCCGTGGTCTTCGGCGATTCGACGCGCGTGTCCGAACGCGATCCGGTGATGATCGCCACGACTGGCGACGACTCGATCAACTTCGCCTTCGTCGTCAGCAAGCGCCCGTTTTCGGGCAGCTGGGAATACGCGCTCGACCAGGCGATCTTCACCAGCCCGCCCACCGCCAACTGGAGCGGTGCCGCCTTGTTCGACCGGGACGGCAAGCTCCTGGGCGTCGGGTCCCTCATCGTGCGCGATGCCACGCTCGAGGAGCCGAAAGTGCCGGGCAACATGTTCGTGCCCATCGACCTGTTGAAGCCGATCCTGGCGGACCTGGTCAAGGGCGGACGGCGGGCCGGGCCAGCCCGTCCCTGGCTCGGCGTATCCACCGACGAAATCCAGGGCCGCCTCGTGGTGAGCCGCGTGTCGCCGGATGGTCCCGCGGATCAGGCGGGCGTCAAGGTCGGCGACATCATTCTTGGCGTCGGTGGCGAAGGCGTGCGCTCGCAGCCGGAGTTCTATCGCAAGGTGTGGTCGCGCGGCGGTGCCGGTGCCGCGATTCCGCTGAAACTGCTGCAGGGCCTGGACGTGAAGGAAGTGCCCGTCGTGTCGATCGATCGCGTGGACTACTTCAAGCCGCGCACGACGTACTGAGCGCCGCCCGGCGCCGCGCGGTCATTCGACCCTGGCGCCGGACTCCTTCACCACCCGCGCCCACTTTGCGGTTTCGCTTTTCACATAGCCGCTGAAATCGTCCGGCGTGCCGGCCGTGACCACTTCGCTGCCGTCGGCAGCGAGCTTGGCGCGAAATTCCGGATCGGCCAGCACCGCCACGATGTCGGCGTTCAACTTCTTCACGATGTCGGGTGGCGTGCCGGCGGGCGCCCAGACCCCGAACCACGCCTCGAGGTCGAAGCCGTTGGGCATCGCTTCGAGCAACGTGGGCACGTCGGGCAGCTGCGGATTGCGCTTGGCGCTGGTCACGGCCAGTCCCCGCAGCTTGCCGGCCTTGACCTGCGGCAGCGCGGTCGAGAACGTGGGAAAGGCGAGCTGCGTCTGTCCCGACAGCATCGACGCGACGATCTCGGGCGCTCCCTTGTAGGGCACGTGGACGACATCGATGCCGGCCGCGGTCTTGAACATGGCGCCGGCCAGGTGCGCCTGGCTCCCGTTGCCGCCCGAGCCATAGTTCATCTGCCCCGGACGGGCCTTGGCGAGCGCGATCAGTTCCACCACCGACTTCGCCGGCGAGTCGTTAGGCACGATCAGCAATGACGGCATCCGGATCAGCAGCGCGACCGGCGCGAAGTCCTTGACCGGGTCATAGCCGACCTTGCCGTAAAGACTGGGGTTCACCAGGTGCGACGAGGTTGCCAGCATCAGCGTGTAGCCATCCGCCGGTTGCTTGGCGGCAAACTCCGCACCTACGTTGCCGCCGGCGCCGCCCTTGTTCTCGATGACGATCGGCTGCCCGAGCCTCGCGCCGAGTCTTTCACCGACATTGCGCGCCAGCACATCCGGCGCCGATCCGGCGATGAACGGCACCACCAGTCGCACCGGCTTGTTTGGATACTGGGCCAGTGCCGGCGCAGCCACGAGCGCCACGACCGCCGCGAGGAATGCGAACGACCCGTACTTCAGGTTTGATTTCATGGAATGCTCCGCAATGTTGCGATGGAATGCAGTTCAGTCGATCGCCGGCAGCGTGCCCGGCGCCGGCGTGAAACCAAGATCACCCCGCGCCAGCGCCGCCTCGCGCCCGCCGAGGCCCGCGAGCAAGGCCGCCTGGCGCTTCTTGGCGCGCGCGTCGACGGCATCCGGATCCAGCACCGCGCGCAGCCGCCGTTCGCCCTCTTCAAGGACCTGCGCAAACCGCGGGTCACCGGCCAGGTCACGCAGTTCCTCCGGATCGGCCTCAAGGTCGAACAATTGGGACGGGTAAACCACGTAGCGGCAATACTTCCACTGCCCGAAACGCAGCATGAAGGCGCCAGCCACCGAACCGATCGCGTGGTATTCGGATAGCACCGGGCGCTCCGGCCTCGCGCCATCCGCCACGTCGAACAGGGAAGCGCCCGGCCAGGCGCGCGCGGCTTCACCGCCGTCGGCGCCCACGGCCTCCAGGATCGTCGGTGCGAAGTCGATGTGCGTGACCGGCGTGTCGATGACGCGTCCGGATGCGATGTCCGGGCCGGCCATCAGCAGCGGCACGCCGGCGCTCTCCTCGTACAGCGTCGACTTGCCCCACAGTCCGCGCGCGCCCAGGTTGTCGCCATGGTCGCTGGTGTAGAGCACCCGGGTGTTGCCGGCCAGGCCCGACGCCTGCAGTGCCTGCAGCACGTGGCCGATGTTCTCGTCGAGCGCGCTGACCAGGCCCGAGTATCCGGCAATCGCGCGCTTCACATCGGCGGGCGTCTTGAAGTGCGTGTCGTAGTCGACCGTGTTCGCGTAGTCGTCGAGGAAGGGGTGATGCGGGCGCTCGTCCCTGGCATAGCGCTTCGGCATCGGCAGATCCTGCTGCCAGTAGCGGTAGAACCATTCGGGCGGCGCGGTCAGCGGAAAGTGCGGCGCGACGAATGACACGAACAACACCCACGGCCGGTCGCGCCAGCGTGGCGCGTCTTCGTGCAGCCAGATCTGCGCGCGCGCCGCGATCTCGCGATCATAGTGCGTGTAGGTCGACTCGCCGGGCCCGGCGAGTTTGGCCATCTTGTCGCCGCCCTTGCGCTTGGGGATGTTGTCGCGCACCAGACCCTTCGCGTCGCCGATGCCATCGATGATGTGCATGGGCAGGATTTCCTCCGAGAAACCGTGGTCGTCGCCGGCCCGGCCACGAAAATGCAGCTTGCCGATCGACACCACCCGGTGGCCCGCCGCGCGCAACACGTGATGCCAGCTGGGGATCACGCCGTCATAGGCATCGGCGTTGTCCCAGAAGCCGATGTCGTGGTTGTAGCGTCCGAGCGCGAAGGACGCTCGCGCCGGGACGCAGATGGGGCACGACGTGTAGGCCGACGTGAAGCGCGTGCCGCGGGCGGCCAGCGCGTCGAGATGGGGCGTAACGATGAACGGATGCCCCGCCGCACCGAGGAATTTGGGATTGTGCTCGTCGGACATCAGCACCAGCAGGTTTTTTGGCGTCATGGCGATTGTGGGTTCAGAGCTTCACATCGTAGCGATAGGCGATCCGGGACAGGACCTTCTTCAGCACCCAGTTCGCGGCAAATCCCATCAGGCCCAGCAGCAGGATCCCCAGGAACACATATTCCGTTTGCGCAAAGAGGCGCGCGCTGAAGATGAGATAGCCCACGCCGGTCTGGGCCGCGATGAATTCCGCAGCGATCACCGTCATGAACGCAAGCCCGAGGGACAGCCGCACGCCGGTGACGATGTGCGGAACGGTGCCGGGGACGATCACGCGGAAGAACACCTGCGCGGGGGTCGCGCCGAGGCATTGCGCCGCGCGAATGCGGTCCTGCTCCACGCCCAGTGCCCCCGCCAGCGTGGCCAGGAAGGTCGTGAAGAACGCCGTGTACACGATCAGCGAGATCTTGGACAACTCGCCCAAGCCGAACCAGATCATGAACAGCGTGATGAAGGCGATCGGCGGGATGAAGCGAAAGAATTCGATATAGGGGTCGAGCACCGCCCGCACCCACTTCAGGCGGCCGGCCAGGATGCCGAAGGGCACCGCGATGGCACAGCCGATCGCCCACCCGGTCAGGATCCGGAAATAGCTGACCCCGACGTGGCGGAAGAGCGACCCGTCGCTGGCACTTTTCCAGGCAGCACCCGCAACGTCTGCAGGCGATGGCAGCAGGATCGGAATGGTCGTCCGCGATGCCAGCTCCCACAGCCCGACCGATACGACGAGCACGATCACCGTGAGCCATGGCGAGCGGCTGAAGTCACGCCTGGCGCGTGCCGGCGCCGCGGCCATCGCCACCGGCGGCGCCGCGTCGCCCGTCTGCCGAGGCACGCTAGCCATGATGCATGGCGTCGGACTCGGCGCGAATCGAGTCGTCGAGCGTGTTGTAGAGCCTGACGAATTCAGGCGTCATGTGCATCCGCGGACGCGGCAGATCGACGTCGATGACCTCCTTCAACCGGGCGCCCGGACCGTGCGTCATGATGCCGACCCGGTCGGCAAGCCAGATCGCCTCGCCGATGTCATGGGTGATGAATAGCACCGTCTTGCGGCTTAGCGCCCAGATGCGTCCCAGCTCCTCCTGCATGCGCCGGCGCGTCTGCGCGTCGAGCGCCGCGAAGGGCTCGTCCATCAGCAGGATGGCCGGATCGGTCGCCAGCGCGCGCGCGATCTGCAGGCGCTGCTTCATGCCGCCGGACAACTCACGCGGAAACTTGCCCCGATGCGCCGCCAGTCCCACCAACTCGAGATTGCGCTCGACGATGACGCGCGTGTCGGCCGGCGTGCGGTGCGCGACCTCGAGCCCGAACGCCACGTTCTGCTTCACCGTCAGCCACGGAAACAGCGCGAGATCGGACTGGAACACCATGCCGCGGTCCACGCCCGGGCCTGCGACGGGCTTGCCACCGACCGTCACGCGACCCGTGGTGGGAAGCTCGAAGCCCGCGACCAGATGCATCACCGTCGACTTGCCGCAGCCGGTGGGCCCCAGCAGGCAGAAGAATTCGCCCTCGCCGATCGCAAGATCGAAGCCGCGGAGTGCGTCGTAGTCGGCGCCCTCCGCATGGCGTGCTTCGAAGCGCTTGCCCACCCCGTCGAGGCGAATCGCTTCAGCCATCAATGCGCCCGGGGGCGAGCCGCCGCCCGGGAGCGAGCCGCATGACGCAATGCCGCCACGCTAGAAGCCCCGCACGCTGGCCGGCGCCACCGCGCGCAGATACTGCGGCGCCATGATCCGGCGCAGGTCGCCCGGATCGGCCGCCAGGCGCTTGTTCTCGCGCATCCATTCGGTGATCGACTTGAGATCCTCGAGCACGACGGCATCGAGATAGATGTCCCAGCGGCTGCCGCCCTTGCGCAGCAGGTCGGGCACCGTTTCCGGGGGCAGGTTCAGGCGCTTGGCGGCATGGGTTGCCCCCGCGTTGATGTCGGCCTTGATCAGCTCGTTGGCCTCGATCAGCGCGCGGAGGATGTTTTCGACGACCGCCGGATTCTTCGCCGCCCACGCGCGCTGCACCTGCAGGTAGTCGCGGTTGGTCATCACCACGTCGAGGTTAGGCACCATCAGTCGCGCCTTGCCCTTCATGATCTCGATGCCGCGCGACACCACCGGCTCGACCCATACGAAGGCATCGAGATCGCCTTTGGCGAACAGTGCGATCTGCTCGGCCGCCGGCACGTTCTCGATCTTGATCCTGTCCTTCGGCAGCTTGAAGTGCTGGATGTACCGGTCGAAACCGTAGTGCGCGACGGAGCCGTGGATCAGCCCGACCCGCTTGCCGGCGAAGTCCTCGGGCTTGGCGATGGTGTTGAGTGCGACGATCTTGATGTTGTCGCCGGTGATCATGATCGCCGGGACCACGAGATCGGCACCCTTCGCCACGAAGTTGATCATCGGAAAGGCTGCGGTTGTCGCGGTGTCCGCCTGGCCGGCCAGCACTGCCTCGGTACCCAGGAAGCCGACGTCGAAGATCACGATCTGGGCGTCGATGCCGTGCTTGCGAAAGAGGCCAGCGCCCTCCGCCGCGAACAGGTTGGCGTAGCCGAGGTTGGCGCCACACGTGAAGCGCACCGGCGTCAAGCCTTTCGACTGCGCGCGGGCGATGCCGGGCCCGATCACCATGCCGGCGCTCAAGGCACCGCCGGCCGCCAACGCCGATCCCAGGAAGTCACGTCGTTTCATCGTCAATCTCCTCGCCTAGTGGTTGGATACGGACACGGGAATGGAAGCCGACCGCGCGGGAGGTGGCGGCCAGGTGATCCGGTAGTGACGCGCTGCGGTGCGCGCCATGATCGCTTCGCGCTCGTCGGCGCGCAAGCCGATCTGGTCGAGCATGGATTCGAGCGCCTCCACCCAGACCGCGTAGTGGGAGCTGATGGTGGACACCGGCCAGTTCGTTGCGAACATCGTGCGCTGCGGGCCGAACGCGTCGAGCAGCGTCCGGACGTAGGGCAGCACGGATGCGGCCGACCACTCCACGCCGGCGCGCTCGACCAGCCCGGAACACTTGACCACGGCCGAGGTCTCGCGCGCCAGGGCATGGATCTCGGTGGCCCAGGGTTCCAGCTGGCCGGTCATGACCGCCGGCCGCCCGCCGTGATTGAGCACGACGCGCAGCCCCGGATAATCGCGCAGGAACGCGCGCGCCCGGCCGAGGTCCTCCACGCGATGCAGCACGTCGACCGACACGTCGCGGGCCTCGAACAGGCGAAACGCATGGCGACTGCGCGGATCACCAAGCCAGTCGCCACCGAAGGTGTCCACGGGCAAGGGACGGACACCGACGAACTTCCGCTCGCCCTGGTACGCCGCCAATACGTGGTCGAGTTCGGGATCGAAGAGATCGCACCATGCGACGACCCCAGGCAACTGCTCACTCGTTGCGGCGGCGTCGAGCAATCGGCGGCTCTCGCTCATGTTGTGCAGGGCCTGTACGACGATCGCCCCACCGACGCCGCAGCGCGACCGGTTCTCCCGCAGGTCGTCCTCGGTGAAGTCGCGGTCGAGCGCCGCGATCTTGCGGCACATCCAGAAATCGTCGTCTTCGCGGCGCCACAGATGGATGTGCGCGTCGAGGTAGGGCATGGCGTCGCTCGCACGGCGCTGCGCCGCCTCGAATCCACTGCTGGCGGGCTTCGTCACGCCATCCCTACCTGCGGCAGGGGCTCGCGGCGCGCATCGTCCGGACGGCTGGCGATCATGTCCGACAGCTCCCGGCGCACGCCTGCATACGCCGGATCGTCGAAGCGGTTGTCCATTTCGTCGGGATCGAGCTCGAGGTCGTAGAGTTCGCCCGCGCCCGAGTTGAGTTCGAGCGTCAGCTTGTGGCGGCGCGTGCGCACGGTCCGCAGCGCCAGGTCGACGCCGCAGCGCGAGGCGCGAAGCTCCCACTCGCTGTACGCAAAATCGCGGGTTGCGGCATCGCCTTCGAGCAGCGGACGCAGGCTTACCGAGTGCGCGCCTTCGGGCAGCGTGGTGCCGGCGTAGTCGCAGAACGTCTGCGGCAGGTCGAGCGTGGACACCGGTTCGGCCACCACCTTGCCCGCCGGGATGCCGGGGCCTTCGAACAGCAGGCCCACCCGCAGCAGCCCCTCGTAGGCCATCGGTCCCTTCAGCAACAGCCCGTGGTCGCCCAGCCAGTCGCCGTGGTCCGTCGAGTACACGAGCATCGTATTGTCTTCAAGGCCCAGGTCGCGCAGCGCGATCCGGATGCGCCCGACCTGATGGTCAATCAGCGAAATCATCCCGTAGTAGTTGGCGATCAACGCGCGCAGCTGCGCGTCCGTCTGGCGCGGCGTGCGGGAGAATTTCTCGCGGAAGCCGCGCAACTCGGCATTGCTCATCTGCGGCACGCCTTCGAGTGCGGCGCGATGCCACCACGGGCGGCGGTCGAGGTCGAGCGTGCGGTGAACCGGCAGGTCGACGTCGTCCGGATCGTGCAGCCGGCACCAGGGCTCGGGGGCGTCGAAGGGATGATGCGGATCCGGAAACGACGCCCAGAGGCAGAAGTCCTGCGCTCGGTGCTCGCGCATGAAGTCGATCGTGCGGTTGCCGATCCAGGTGGAGTTGTGCCAGGCCACTGGCAGCGCCGAGTTCCATGTCTGGGTCGCATCGGTCAGCGGCGGCAACGCCGTGTTGTACAGCGCCGTCAGTGCGTCGCCCTGCCCTCCGGCGTGATACCAGCGCTCGTAGTGATGGCCGCGCGGCGGATGCATCGGCGGAAAGTGATTGTGGCCTTCCAGCATCAGCTCGACGTGTCCGAAGCCCATGTAGGGCCCGTTCCAGTCGGCGCCGAAGCTGGCGCTGCTCTCGCGGCACTCGGGCGTACCGGTGGGCGCAAAGGTATGCGAGGTCGTGAAGTGCGCCTTGCCGATCAGCGCGGTGGCGTAGCCATGGCGCTCCAGCGTCCCGGCGAATCCGCGTTCGCCAACCTCCGGTGGCAGGTCGATGCCATTGTCGGAAACGCCGTGGGTCAGCGGCAGCAATCCGGTGAGGATCGAGGACCGCGACGGCTGGCACACCAGATTGGGCGTGATGCATGCATCAAAACGGGTGCCCGCGGCCGCCATCGCGTCGAGGTGCGGCGTGCGCACGCGCCGGCCCTCGAAGCCATAGCAATCGCCGCGCTGCTGATCGGAGGTGAGGAAGACGATGTTCAATGCGCCAGCCTCTTCATTCCGGCTGAATGCCGGCAGCCTTGACGACGGCCGGCCAGCGCTTCAGTTCGTCCTGCAGCATCAGCGCAAAGTCGTTGGGCGTCGCGCTGACCGACGTGTCCATCCCGATCGAGTTCATTTTCTCGACCACCGCCGGCTGCCGCATGATCTTCAGCAGTTCGTCGTGCAGGCGCACGATCACCGCTGGCGGCGTGCCGGCCGGCGCCGCGATGCCCTGCCATTGCCCGGTCTCGAAGCCGGGGAACCCCGATTCGGCAACCGTCGGCACGTCGGGCAGCACGTTCGCGCGCGACTTGCCGGTGACCGCCAGCGCCTTCAGCTTGCCGGCCTTGATGTGCGGCAGCGCCGGCGCCATGCCGACCATGCCCAGCTTGACCTGGCCGCCCAGTATGTCGAGGATCGCCTGGCCCCCGCCCTTGTAGGGGATATGGACAACGTCGATCCCGCTCTTCAACTTGATGATCTCGAAGCCCAGTTGCTGCGGACTGCCGGTCCCCGGCGACGCAAACGCAAGCTCCTTCGGATGCGCCTTCGCGTAGGCAATCAGTTCCTGCAGGTTGGTGACCGGCAGCGAAGGATGCGCCACCAGCACGTGCGAGCCGCGCCCCAGCAGCGTGATCGGGGCGAAGCTTGTCGCCGGATCGTGGCGCAGCACCTTCACGGTCGACGGGAAAATGGTGTTGGTGTCGACGAACATCACCAGCGTGTAGCCATCCGGCGGGGCGGCCGCGACGATCTCCGTGCCCAGAAGGCCGGCAGCGCCGGGTCGATTCTCGACCACTACCGGCTGCCCCAGGGCATCCGACAATGGCTGCGACAGCGTGCGCGTGACCACGTCGGTGACCCCGCCCGGCGCATGCGGCACGATGATCTTCACCGGTTTTGCGGGCCACGCCTGCGCCGCCGCGAGCGGCGCCAGCGCCGCCATGCACAGGGCAACAAGCGTCGTGGCAACGATGCCGATTCGGTTCATGGCGTCTCCTCCTTGCGATGCGTTCGGCGCGCCGCGTCCTCGCCGGGCGGGGCGGCACGGGCCGGAACTGTGTGGCTGATTCTGACACTGCGGCAGGCCATGGGCTACCTGCATGAAGCACATATCAGTTATTCTCTTATGGAATACCTTAGCGAATCACATTCCCATGGAACTTGCCGCCCTCAAGGCCTTCCTGCACGTTGCCGCCACCGGCAGCTTTTCCCGCGCCGCCGCACTCCTGCGCACGACGCAGTCGGCGGTCAGCAAGCGCATCGGCACGCTCGAGCACGAACTGTCGGCGCGGCTCTTCGAGCGCACGGGCCGCGGGGCCCGGCTGACCGACGCCGGACGCCTGCTGCTCCCGCGCGCCGAAGCATTGACCGCCGAAGCCGACGGCCTGGCCGACCTGATCAGGGGCGGGCGCGATACGCCGCGCGGCAGCGTGCGCATCGCGGTCCAGCCATCGATGGGGTGGCCGCTGATCGGCGATCTCGTCACCGCTACCCAAGCCCGGTATCCCGGCATTCGCCTGCAGATTGCGGAAGGCACCACCGGGCAGATCGAGGAATGGCTCACCGACGGACGCCTCGACCTCGGCGTACTGTCGACCGCGCCGCTGCACGTCGAGGCGCAGCCCCTTTTTGTCGTGCCCTCGCTGCTGGTGGCCAGGGCGGGCGACCCCGAGGTGCGCCGCGCCACGGTGCCCTTTGCCCGACTGGCCACGCTGCCGATCGTGATTGCCACGATGCCCAATGGCGGCCGGGTGTTGATCGAGGAGGAGGCGCGTCGACGCGGCATTGCGCTCAACGTGGTACTGGAAGTCAATTCGATCCACCTGATCAAGCGCCTGGTCGCCCGCGGTGGCGGCTATACGCTGGCGTCCCCACCCGCCGTCGCGGCCGAGATCGCCGCGGGCGAACTCGCTGCCGCGCGCGTCGTGCGACCGGAAATCCTGCAGACCTTCCATCTTGCGATCGGCGGACGGCGCCCCGCTGGTGCGGC
>JANNKR010000271.1:0-2645 GCA_031396395.1 Betaproteobacteria bacterium | reverse complement strand
GCCGTCGGGGGCGCGGGCGTGCTGTTTCTGATGGCGGTCGTGCCGTTCGAGACCACCTATCTGTTCGTGGTCGGCGCCATCCTCGCGGTGACGCTCTTCGTCGTGCTGCCGCTGCGGGAGCAGCCCGGCCCCGTGCGCGCGCCATCGACGCACGGCGCATTGGCTGCTGTCGGGCGCGATCTCGCGCTGTTCGCCCGCGATGCGTGGCGTGCCTTCATCGGCTCGCGCGCCGCGTTTGTGGGCGTGTTCGTTTCGCTGCTGCCCTTTGGCGCTTATGCGTTGAGCCTGGCGCTGCAGTCGAATCTCGCGGTCGAGCTTGGCATGGACGACAACGCCATTGCCCAGCTCAATCTGTTGTCGACAGTCGCCTTCGCGTTCGCGTGCGTCGGCGGCGGCTGGCTGTCCGATCGCTTCGGGCGGCGCCGCATGCTGGCATTGTTCGTGTTTCTGACGGTCATTCCCACGCTATGGCTCGCATGGTCGATGCAGCAGGCGCAGTGGATCATGCCCGTCGACGTGCTGCTGCCGGGTCGCCGGCAGCCTTCGTCCACGCTCGTCACCACGTTCTGGATCGCCACGATCAGCTTCAACGTTTGCCAGGGGCTCTACTATGGCGTGCGCTCGGCGCTCTTCATGGACGTGACCACGCGCGCGGTGGCCGCAACGCAGTTCACTGCCTACATGGCCATGGCCAACCTCGCGATCAGCTATACGTCGTGGTGGCAGGGGCTGTCGATCGTCCGCTGGGGCTATCCGGTGACCCTGGCGCTGGACGCGGCCTTCGGCCTCGTCGTGCTGTTCCTGCTGCCGCTGATGAAGCCCGCCGACAAGTCCGATCCATCGCCGGCCTGAAGCCGGCGCCAACATCGCCGCGGCGAGCCGGATAGGCGCACCCGATCGCGGTACCTCAACCTGCTATTGGAGTGACTTGAGACGTTGGAGCTTGGCAGAGTACAGGTCGTGGTCGCGACTGGTGGTGCTGCTCTTCATCGCGATCGTCAGGTGCTCCCGCGCCGGCCCGATTTCGCCCAGGTTGAAATAGGCCTGCGCCAGCCAGAAGTGGAACTCGTGGTACTCCGGCGCGCGCGCCACTTCCTTGGCAAATGACTCCTTGGCGGACCGCGCATTGCCGTCCTGCATGGCCACGAGGCCCATGTTGAAATGGCTGAACGCGGGTTCTGGATCGAGCTGCTGCAGGCGACCGGCCAGGCGTTGCGCTTCCGGGCCGCGGCCCAGGTCGTTCAGCACCAGGATCATGTTGGACATGGCCTGGATGTAGTTCGGATCGCGCTCGAGGACACCTGCGAGGACCGCTTCCGCCTCCTGCGGATTGCCATGCCGGCGATAGATGGCGCCGAGCGTGTTGTAGGGCATCAGCAGATCGGGGGATTGCACAATCGCCTCGCGCGCCCACCAGTAGGCATCGTCGATGTGCCCGCGAACCAGCGCCTCCACCGCGCGGTTGTTCATGTACATCGCCAGGATCACATCCTCGCCGATATCGCGCGTGCGCATGCTGCGCATGTCCTGCTGCGGCAGGAAGTCGATGATCATGCCTTCGCTTTCCTGCGGCCGCTTGCCTACCCGGGCGCCGAAACCGCCACCATCGGTGGCGCGGCGACCCAGCGACACATTGACGTGGCCGATGGCCAGATAGAGATCGCCGCTGCGCGCCCAGGCGTCGTCGACGAACACCTTCTGGTATTGGACGTGAAGTCCAAGCTCCTTCGCAAACGCTGCGGTCATGATCACCAGCGACAGGCAGTTGCCTGAACGGGCCGCAAAGGCTTCCGCCGCATTGCGCGTCATAGCAGTGTCGTACTCGAGCTTGAGTTCGCCGCTGCTGTAGAGCGCGTCAACCAGCGCGCGCTGCCGGCCCTTCACCCGCATCGGCTGGGCGATTTCGCTATCGAGGAAACGCTTCATGTCCGCACTCAAGGCGAACACGTCGCGGGCGTCGATGCGCTCCTTAGCGGAAGTGAACAGCCCATCGTTGAAGAAACGATCCGCCCGTTGCTCGGTCGGCGCAGACGCACACGCACTGAGCAACACGGCAACCAGCACAGCGACCAGTGGTTTCATCGGGCGCCTCAGCACGTCGGGAAGGCCTGTGGAACATTCTAGTCCCGTTTCTCGGGCCAGGAGCAAATTTGCCAGGTTGTCGGCAGGCGTTGCGTCTACCGGGCCGGCATCGCGGGTGGTTCGCAGTTCTTTGCCATCGCGAGCTGCCCCAACCGAGCGAAGCGTGGATTGTCCTGCATCGAGCGCATCAGGTCGCCACTTGCGCCCTGCATGACCTCGGTCATTCGCGCATTGATCGGCGCCTGCTCCGCCTGCGCTTTCATGCCGAGTGCGACGAACTGCGCCTGCCACGCTGCCGCAATCGCCGCAAGCGCGAAATTGGGCATCACCGCGGAGGCAGCCCCCATGGCCGCTCCCAGCGCAAAGCTCTCGACCATGAACGCCGTCAACGCGCCGGCCTGCCGCGCTGCCAGCGCTGTACCGTCCTTCACCACGGATTCCGCTTGGGCGGCGGTGGCGTCTGTGATGCCGACACCGGCCATCGACTGCAATTCACCGAATATCTGCGGACAGGTCAAAGCATCATCGCCGGGGCGGTACACGCTCGGGTCACCGGCCCCCGC
>JANNKR010000099.1:0-16633 GCA_031396395.1 Betaproteobacteria bacterium | reverse complement strand
CCCGCACCCCACGCAGCGGCCGGACCGGCGTTGCCATAGGCGGAGCCCATGATCGCGCCCGCCGCGGCGCCGATGGCCGTGCCGATCAACGCACTGGCAACCGCGCTGTTGGCGGCCGCCTGCGCCGCCGAGTCACCGCCGATGGCGGCTTGTGCGTTCTGCTGGCACGCCGCCTGATCCGCCTGGAACTGCGCCTGGTTCTTCTGCGAACCCGGCATCACCATCACGTTCGGTCCGCTCGGCAACGTGGCACAGCCGCTGGCGAGCAGCACCAGCGCCAAGGGCGCCGCAATCAATCGTCTGGACATCGGGACCATCTTCAATTCCTAGCCTGCAGGCGTGGACACCGACTGTGGCACTACGGGCACCCACGCGCGATTGCAATTCTGGACATACGGGAAGTAGCCGGCGGGCTCGGTGCAGTAATACCAGTAGACCGTGGCCGCCGGCGCCGCTTGCTGCGTTGGTTCGACGAACGTGGTGTTTGGCTCGACCACCAGCGGCGATTCGACCAGCGTGGAGGCAAACGCGTCGGTATCCGCGATGCCCCATACCGGGGTCGAGACTGCCACGCCGACGCCGGTGCCCCACACCGCGGGTGCCCACCAGCCGGAGCCCCAGCCCCAGCCTGAACCCCAGCCCCACGACGGGCCCCACCAGCCGGCGCCCCAGCCCGGGCCCCACCAACCAGCGCCCCAACCGGGACCCCACCAGCCGGCGCCCCAACCGCCGCGCCAGCCCCAGCCGGCACCCCATCCGGGACGCCAGCCACCGTTCCAACCGCCATGCCAGCCGTTATTCCATCCGTGTCGACCGCCACCATGCCAGCCGTTGTTCCATCCGGGCCGACCGCCACCGTGCCAGCCGTTGTTCCAGCCTGGCCGACTGCCGCCGTTCCATCCCGGGTGCCCGCCGCCGTTCCATCCCGGTCGTCCGCCGCCATTCCATCCCGGCTGGCCACCCCCGTTGCCGGGCCGGTTGCCCGACCATTGGCCACCACCACCACGCGTGCCGCTCTCGTACGCCGTGGATTGATATCCGCCAGGTGTGGTGCCGGCGGCCATCGCGCCCGGGTTGCTGCCGCGTTGGCCATTACCCGCAACATAGGCGCTGCCGGAATTGCCGCCGCGATTGTTGACGCCGGCGATGTTGGCCGCATTGGCGCCGCCACGATAGTTCATGCCTGCCGCATTGGTGCCGCCGGTGACGCCGCCTCGATTGCCGGGCGCAGCCGCGTAGCTGTTCGGCGCGGAGCCTCCGCCGCCGGCGCCATTGGCATACGCGCTGGTGCCGTAGGCGTTACCACCGCGGTTGGCCGGACTGCCGGCGTTGGCACCGGCTGGCGTCGCGCCACGATAGCCCGGGCTGCCTGCAAAAGTCCCGGCCGGCGCCACGCCGCGATACCCGGGGTTGCCCGCGTAGGCAGCATTGGGCACCGCACCGCGTGCCGCTGGATTGCCGGCATAACCGCTGGGCGCCGAATTGCGGTACCCGGGAGCGGCGGCATTACCACCGCCTGAATAACCACCCCGATAGGAAGCGCCGCCACCTGCGGGCGCGCCACCGCGATAGCTTCCGCCACCGGCAAAGGCACCGCCCGGCGAGCCGCCGCCGCGCACACCCCCGCTGGCGGCCATGCCCACGCCACCCCGGCCACCACCGCCTCCGGCCATCCCCATTCCACCACCGCCGCCGCCACCGGCGACAGCGCCCTGCCCGCCTCCTCCGCCGCCCCCGCCGGACCGGCCCTGGGCGCCGGCCATCCCGCCGGCCGCCAACGCAGCAGCTGCCACCATGGCAATCGCGATTTTGTTCATGTTCAACGTCCCCCTGCCGGCGTCGCCGCGCACCCTCGGTCCGGACCTATCCCTATCCATTGTCCTTCTTCAACGGCTATGACAACCCCGGGTTGACAGTAGTGCCTGCCGGTTACAAATTTCGACCGTGAGGGCGGTCGGAACGTCCCGCGTAACGGCCACGTGAATCAATCTTCCCGACTGCACTAGAATGCCGGATTGTCTACCTGCTTTCGAGGAATGTCATGCCCGCCGAACCCCGCAATCCCGACGCCACCATGGACCCCACTTCGCTCTACCGGGAGGAAATCGTCACCGACCGGCGTGTCGGCACGATCCGCCTGATGGCGCCGATCAAGGCTGATGGCACGCCCGACGCGGCACGCCCGACGATTTACACCGGCGAGGCGCAGATCATGACCAACATGGGGGCGTTGCCGGTGAGTTTCGACATCGAGGCCACATCGCTGGCCGAGGCGGTCGAGAAGTACGGTGAATCGGCCAAGGTCGGTATCGAGCGCACGATGCGCGAGCTGCAGGAAATGCGGCGGCAGCAGTCCTCCGGACTGATCGTTCCGCCCGCCGGCGCGGCCAGCGCCCTGGCCGGTGGGATGGGCGGCATGGGCGGCGGCAAGATCCAGATGCCGTAACGCAATCGCCCGGCCGTCGGCCGAACAGCCGATGGCCGTTGTGCGCGGCAAGCCGGATGCTTGGTGGTCACCGCCACCACGCACCGGAGCCGCCATGTCACACCTGCTCGACCCCTCCAGCCTCGACACCGAGGCCGCCTATGTCGCAGCCCTCGACGAGCTCGAGGACCTGATGCTGGCCGACCCCGGCACACCGGGTGGACGTCGCTTCGACGAACTGGTCGCGCTGATCGAGGCATACGAAGCGCGCCGCGACGGCTACGACCTGCAGCGAATGAAGGAGCTGCTCGCGTCGGTGCGCTGAGTCACGCACCGGGAAGGTGGACTTGAAAATCCCCGGGTGTCGGACATCGGCTGACAGATGTTTCAACGTTGCGCCGATCACCGCAAACCGGCGGCGCGCCTACATTGGCAACATCGATTGCAGACGCGTGCCAAATGCGCGGCGGCACCGAACCTCGCGCAGTCTGCGCATGCACGGCCCCTCCCGGAGATGATGATGTCAACGCACTGGATACTTGCCGGCCTTCTTGCCTTTGCCGTTGCCACGCTTCTGGGCCTGACCCTGGCGTTGGTCGGCCCCGTTGCGCCGCTCAGCATGCTCGGCGCCGTCACGATGCTTCTGGGAGTGGGCGGCATGATCGTCCATGTCCAGCTGCTGCAAGATCGCGACCCCCACGCGTGGACGGTATTGCGCTACCGCGCCGCCACCCTTCCCGCGCACGTGTATGACCAGTGGACACGCCTGCGCCATGCCCTCGGGCTGCGCTTGGCGCCTTCGCGCGCGCAAACATACTGACCGCACGTCGGTTTCACCTGCTCACGCGGCCCGCGTGGCGTTCTGCGCAACGAACCTGTCGCGGCCTCCCGCCTTGGCCACGTACAGCGCGAGATCCGCGCGCTGGATCCATGCCTCCAGGTCCTCGGCTCGCGGCGACACCTGCGCCGCCCCGAGGCTTACCGTGCAGTGCAGAGAGGGGACGCGTTCGAACGACAGCGCTTCGATGTGCATCCGGATACGCGCGGCAGTCTCCTCGGCGCCATCGATACTGGCATCCGGCAGGATCAGGATGAATTCATCGCCGCCGTAGCGCACCGGCGTATCGCTGCCACCGCGGCTGCTGCTGCGCAGTGCCTGCGCCACGCCCCGCAGCACTTCGTCGCCAGCCTGGTGGCCGTGCAGATCGTTGATGCGCTTGAAGTGATCGACGTCGAGCAGGATCAGCGACAGCGGGCGCCCTGTTTCGCGCGCCCGCGTCAGCTCGGCTTGTGCCACCGCCATGCCATGCCGGCGATTGGCCAGTCCGGTCAGGTCGTCGGTGCGCCCCACTTCGTCCAAGCGCCGGTTCTGGTTCACGATGCGGCTTGCCAGCGCATGGTTGGTGAAGCTGATCAACAGCGGATAGCTCACCAGCAGCGGCAGGCAGCCCAGCACCACCAGCATGGGCGTGGCCAGTGCCACGGGGAAGCCGAGCAGCGCGGAGGTGATCGCGCACACGGCGACGAGCCATGCCAGCGTGCGCGCAAGCAGGCGCGGACCACCCGCGCTCACCTTGTCCAGCGACAGCATCGTCACCAGCAAAACGGTCGGCAGCAGGTTGAACTGCATGACGGCGATCCACATGCCCCCAAGGGCCGAGTCCACCGCCAGGTTGCGCTCCTCGGCTCGCCGCGGCCCGGCACTGCGGTCGGCCAGATGGCGTGCCACATGCGGCCACACCAGGCAGTTGCACGCGAGCAGCCACCACCACCACCACCCGCTGCCCTGCAGCCACAGCACAGGTGCGACACAAAACATGCCAAGCCCCAGACCCACCATGCGCAGGCGAAAGACGCGCTGCACAAAGGCCAATTCGCGGGCGCGCGGTGCGCCGGACGGTTGCGCGGCGCTGGCACGATTGGGCACGGCGATATGGGGTTGGGATGGCAATGGCACGGCGGAACGTTCGGTCAGCAACGGCATCCTGTGCCGGTGCGCGACAGTTTTCGCGCATCCCGGCACCGGAACAGCCCGGTCAGTGGAATTGTTGAATGCAATGCAAGGACCCTGCCAAGGCGTCGGGGGCTGTTCCCTACAACAAGGAGTCGGTCAGCCGCGCAAGGTTTTCCAGAGCGCGGCGGCGCAGCGGGAGCGCCCGCCTCTCCTCCACCGTCACGCCATTGGTGTGCGCGAGATAGCCATCCTGGATCACCCGCAATGCCGCCACCACGCTGCGGTCGTAGATCAGCACGCTCACCTCGGCGTTGAGCGCGAAGGATCGGATGTCGAGGTTCGACGAGCCGATCAACGCCACTTCGTCGTCGACGCTCATATGCTTGGCGTGAAGGAAGCTGCCCGTGTGCCGGTGGATGTTGACGCCGGCCTTAAGCATCGCGTCGTAGAATGATTGCTGGGCATACTGCACCAGCGGCTTGTTCGACGCCTGGTCCACGATCAGGTCCACCGTCACGCCGCGGCGGGCGGTGCTGCACATCGCCATCAGGAACGGCTCGCTGGGAATCACGTAAGGCGACGTCAGCACCACGCGCGATCGCGCGCCGTACATCAGCGCGATCATCACCGCTTCGGCGGTGCCCTCGTTGTACCCCGGGCCGCTCGGCACCACCTGCGCGAGTCCCGCCGTGGCCGCGACCGGCAATTGCGGGTCGAGGTTGTCCGACTCTGGCGGCAGGTCGCCGGTCTCGAGATACCGATCGCCCAACAACACCGCGTGCAGGTGGCGCACGACCGGGCCGGTGGCGCGCACCAGCATCTCCTCGTTGACCATGCCCTTGTTGGCGCGGGGACTGACGATGTTCTGCGATCCGAAGAACGCACAGGCACCATCGACGACCACGATCTTGCGATGGTTGCGCAGATCGAAGCGCGCGGCATTGGGTCCCCACAGGCGCAGCGGCATCACCGCGATCACCTCGACGCCGGCCTCGCGCAGGCCCGGCCCCAGCCCTTTCAGCCCGGCCCGCGAGCCGATTGCATCCATGAGCACGCGCACCGTGATGCCCCGACGCGCGGCGCGGACGAGCGCATCGGCCATGCGGCGACCCACGTCGTCGTTCTCGAAGATGTAGAACAGCATGTGCACGTAGCGCTTTGCGCCGTCGACATCGGCAGCGATGCGATCGAGCGCCGTGTCGTATGCCGGCAGCAGTTCGAACCGGTTGCCGCCATTCACCGGGAACTCGGAGAGCTGATCCGCCAGCCGTAGCGCGGGCAGCAGCTCGGGCGACACCGCGTGGGCGACGCTGGCGTCGAAGTGCGCCGGCCGCGGCACGATCCGGCGGATGAGATCGACGATCCGACGCTGCAGCTTGAAGCGGCGGCGCGGCATGTACGCGCGCCCGATCAGCAGGTACAGCAGCACGCCCAGCCAGGGCAGGAAGAAGATCAGCAGCAGCCACGCCCGCGCGGCGTTGGGGGGGCGGCGCTGCGGCACGTAGAACAGCGCGCCAAGACGCACCACCCATTCGCTGGCGACATAGAGCGTGCCCCAGTCCAGCGAGCGCAAGGAGAGGTCGAACATTGGCGTCGGTCCGCGTGCGTGTGGTCGGGATGGTACCGCGCCCGGCAAGCACCCGCGTTCGGTTGAGGGACAGGCGCGGCCGCAGAACGCTACAATCGAGGACTTCGCTGTCCTCGCCCCGGCACCCCTCGATGCAAGACACGGCCCCACCTCCCGCGATTTCACACAACCTCGACCAGCATCGCTTCGAGACCATCGTCGACGGGTTGCATGGCGAAGCGGTGTATCACCGCATCGGCAACACGCTGCATCTCGTGCACACCGAAGTCGCATCGCCGCTCGAAGGTCGCGGCATCGCCGGTGCGCTGGTCGAAGCGATGCTCGACTACGCCGCGGCCAATGGCTTCAAGGTGGTCCCGCAATGTTCGTATGTGCGGGCGTGGATGCGGCGGCACCCGGAGACGCAGGCGCTGCTGGCGCCCGGGGCGCGAGTGTAGGCGAGGCTTCAGCCTCGCAGGTACGTTGCGACGTCCACGCGAGGCTGAAGCCTCGCCTACAGGGTACGTCGCTCCCACAGCACATCAGGCAGCCAGCGGCGGCGCCAGCGCGCCCAGGTATCCGCGCGCACCCGGATCCGCGGCCAATGCATCGAACGACGAAAATTCGCTGATCCCACCTTTCTGCACGAAGATGAAGCGCTCGCAGGCCTCGCGCAGGATCTCGAGGTGAAACGGCTCGTTGGGATGCACGCACAGCAGCACCACATGACCCTCGCGGCGCAAGCGTCCGAAGAAATCGAGCATGAAACCGATGTAGCCGTCCTGCACGGAAAACTGCGGCTCGTCGAAGAGGTGCACCAGCGGCCGCGTGCGCCCCGCGGGTTCCATCATGAACGCGGGACGTGTCCGGCGGAATGCCCGCACCTGATAGGACTGATGGTAATGAATCGCCAGGCGGTCGCGCTCGGCGTAGCGCACGCGATGGATCTCGCGGCCGTCGACCATCACGCGTCCGGACGTGGGCGCATTGCTGCCGGTGATGAGCTCGAAAAGCGTGGTCTTGCCGGATCCGTTCGGACCCAGCACGCCGATCGTCTGCGGGGCGTCGACCCGGAAATCGGCGGACAGCGTGAACGTGGGGCGCCGCGCGAGTCCGGGCGCGAAGTAGCGCTTGACCAGTCCCTCGACGTGCAGCAGTGGCGCACTTGCGGTAGTCATGTGTTCCCCCCGATCGGCGCTGCGCGCCGCTCCCCCCGGGGGGCCATCGCCTTGGGACGGCCCGGCGGCGCTCATGTCACGCCGCCAAACCGAGATTGAGTCGCGCTGCGGTATCCTGGCGCAGCGCCGCGCCCGTTCCTTCGTGCACCACGCGGCCGCCATGCAGCACGATCACCCGGTCGGCGATGTCCAGTACCGTGCGCACATTCTGGTCGACGACAAGGCAGGCCACGCCGGTTGCCTTGAGCCTGACGACCGTGCGCATCACGTCCTGCACGACCTTGGGGGCAAGGCCCTGACTGGGCTCGTCGAACAGCATCAGCCCAGGGGCGCCCACCAGCGCGCGCGAGATGGACACCATCTGCAACTCGCCCCCCGACATGTTTTCGCACTCGCGCGGCAGCAGGTGCTTCAGCGCCGGAAAGATCTCGCAGCATTCGTCCTCGTCATAGCCGCGAAATGGCGTCTTCTTGCGCGCGATGGCAAGGTTGCGCGCCGCAGTCAGCGTGGGAAACACGCGGCGATCGTCGGGCACCCACCCCACGCCGGCCCGCGCGATCTCGTGCGTGGGCAGCCGCGTGATGTCGCGCCCGCCGAACGTGATCGTCCCCGCCCGCGCCGGCGTGAGTCCCAGGATCGACCGCAGTGACGTCGTCTTGCCGGCACCGCTTGGCCCCAGCAACGCGACGATCTCGCCCGCGCCCACCTCGAGCGACACGCCGAACAGCACCTGCGTCTCGCCATAGAACGTGTCGATGCTCTGCACTTTCAGCATGAAACGGCTCCCAGCGCGGAGCGCTGCACCCAGTCGTTGTCGCGCAGTTCGGACGGCGTGCCGCGTGCGATGACCTGGCCCCAGTGAATGACACTGATGGTGTCCGCCAGTCCGAACAGGAAGCGCATATCGTGCTCGATGATCACCAGTGTCAGCTGGCGCTTCAGCTCCGCCACCAGTTCCATCAGCCGCGCGGTGCCATTGGCGCCCAGGCCCGACGTGGGCTCGTCGAGGAACAGGATGCGCGGCTGCGTGGCCAGGGCAAGGCCGATCTCCAGCGCGCGCCGCTCGCCATAGGCCAGGTCCTTCGCCCGCACCCGCTCGCGCCCCTTCAGGCCGACACGCTCGAGCAGCCCCGCGGCGCGATCCTCGGCGGCCGTGTCGCGGCTGCGATCGCGCCACGCGTCGAAGGAGCGCGCGCGCATCGCCGGCAGCGCGACCACGATGTTGTCGAGCGCGGTGTCGTCGTTGAACAGGTTGATCGCCTGGAACGACCGCGCCACCCCTCGCCGGGTGATCGCGGGCGGCGGCAGCCCGGCAATGTTGGCGCCGTCGAACACGATTTCGCCGCGGTCGGGCGAATACATCCCCGTGAGGCAATTGAAGCAGGTGGTCTTGCCCGCGCCGTTCGGGCCCATGATGCCGGTCAGCGTGCCTTCCTCGAAGGCAAGGTCGATGTCCTCGAGCACCACGCGGTCGCCGAAGCGCTTGTGCAGATGCCTGGCTTCGAACAGCGCCATGTCAGTGAGTACCCGCGCGGCGCGTGCCGGCCGCGAGATCGCGCAGCATCCCTGCAATCCCTTCGGGCTTGTAGAGGACGACCGCCATGAACAGCAAGCCGTACCAGAGGAGCCAGGTCTCGGTGTACGCGCCGAGCAGGTCGCGCGCGAGGATGAAGAAGGCGGCGCCCAGGAGCGGCCCCCAGAAGCTGGTGAGTCCGCCGCCGATCAGCACCATCATCACGACGAAGCCGGACTGGTGCAGGCTCATCACGTTGGGATAGGCCGACTGCTGCGCCATGGCGAAGAGCCCTCCCGCGAGGCCCGCGATAGCCGCGGAGACGACGAAGACGAGCCACTTGTAGAACCACACCCGATAGCCGAGAAAGCCCGCGCGCATCTCGTTCTGCTTGATGCACTGGAGCGTGCGCCCCAGCGGCGAATGGACGAAGCGCCAGCAGAACAACACGACCAGCAGCAGCATCGCGAACACGAAATAGAAGAGCGCGTCATTCGACTTGAGGTCGAACGTGATCAGGCCAAGGTCGACCGGCAGGCGCTTCAGGTTGAGGAGGCCGTCTTCGCCGCCGGTCACCGAATGCCACTTGATGGCGACGAACCAGAACACCTGCCCGAACGCGATCGTGAGCAGCGCGTAATAGATGCCGCGTCGATGCGAGATGAAGAGAGCCACGGCGCCGCCAAGGACCGCAGCCGCCAGCACGGCGCCGACGAGGTCGAACCACAGATTGCCCCATACCCGCAGCTGCAGCAGGCCGAAGGCATACGCACCCACGCCGAAAAACGCCCCATGGCCGAACGACGGCAACCCGGAATTGCCAAGCAGCAGGTTATAGCCCATCGCGTAGATCATGAAGATCGCGATTTCCACGGCCAGGTACTGATAGAGGCCGATGCGCGAGAGCCACAGCGGGCTCGTACCCATGATCAACGCCAGCGCCAGCAACGGCCAGGGCAACGCGGCGATCGGCTTTGCCCGGGCAAAGGGCAGGGGCGCAATGGCGGCGTGGACGGCAGTGGTCGGCATGGGCAGGAAGGTACGTATTGGGGTAGACGTCGGCACCGGACAATGTTCCAATTCGTTCCAAGATAGAATAAACATTCCACTTTGACAAGCCCCGCGTGCAGGGCATGAGGAACTGACGATGCAGGCCAGCACCCGCTACGACGATCTTGCCCGCTCCATCACCGAGAGCTATCCGCAGCTTCCCAATCGACTGCAGGGCATCGCGCGTTTTGCACTTGGCAACCCCGATGCGATGGCGTTGTCGACGGTGGCGGAGATTGCGCGCGAGGCGGCGGTGCCGCCTTCCGCGGTCATTCGCTTCGCCAATGCGCTTGGCTATCCCGGATTCACCGACCTGCAGCGCATCTATCGCGAGCGCCTAGTCGCGCGCTCGGCCACCTATCGCGAGCGCATCGAACAGCTGCGTCGCACCGGCGGCGACCAGGGGCACGTGCTGCCCCAGCTGATCGAGAGCTCGATCCATGAGCTGGAGCGGCTGCGCGACCACTTCGACGCGCGCCGCCTCGACCTCGCCACGGGCCACATCCTGGCAGCGGCCAACGTCTATCTGCTGGCGCAGCGGCGGGCGTTTCCGGTGGCGGGCTATCTGGCCTACGGCCTGGCGCAGCTCGAGGTCCGCGCGTTCCTGCTCGACTCGGTCGGCGGCATGCTGCGCCAGCAGGTGGCGGTGGTCGGCGAGGGCGACGTGCTGGTCGCCGCCAGCTTCCGCAACTACACCGCGGAGGTGGTCGACATGGCCACGCTGGCCCGCGAGCGTGGCGCGTTGGTGATCGCCATCACGGATCATGCGGTTTCACCGCTCGCACGCGTGGCGCAGGTGACGATCGAGATCGGCGACGATCCGGAGGCGCCGTTTCGTTCGCTGGTGGCGCCGCTGTGCGCCGCGCAGGCACTGGTGATGGCCGTGGGTTATGCACTGACCGAGCGCAACGGGCGCACCAAGGCGGCAAAAAAACCTCGTCGCCACGCTTGACATGTCGACGCTATGGAATGAATATTCCACTTTGTAACCGTACAGAACGATTGAATCGTCGTACGGTCAACCCTGCGCCTGGAGGCAATCATGAGCAAGAACACCCCGGTTTCCCCGAAGATCCCCGGCCCTGACGTCACGCCGCCGGCCGCCGACCCATCCCGCCGTTCGTTGCTGAAGACCATCGCCGCCGGAGCGGGCGCGGCGACCTTCTTCGGTCCGTGGAAAACCAATCACGTGTGGGCGCAGGCGGCGCAGAAGAAACCGCTGGTGATCGGCCTCACCATGGATGCCTCGGGCCAGTACGCCGCATCGGGTGGCATGGAGCGCCTGGGCGCGATGATGGCGATCAAGGAGTTCAACGACAAGGGCGGCGTGCTGGGGCGGCGCATCGAGTCGATCCACATGGATACGGAAACGACGCCGGCGACGGCGTCACGCGTGGCCGAGCGGATGATCACGCGCAACGAGGCCGCGTTCCTCATCGGCGGCGTGCACTCCGGCGTGGCCAATGCCATCTCGCAAGTGGCGCAGAAATACGGCACCGTCTACTTCAACTGCAACTCGAGTTCGCCCACGGAATCGGGCAAGGACTGCCATCGCGTCAAGTTCGTCTGGGACGGCAATGGCACCAACTTCGCCGAGGCGATCGTGCGCAATGCGATCAAGGCCAACGGCAAGAACTGGGTGTTGCTGACCAACGACTACGTGTGGGGCCACACCACCAGCAAGGCCACGCGCGGGTTGGTGGAGGCCTATGGCGGCAAGATCGTCGACGAGCTGATGATCCCGCAGAACACCCGCGACTTCTCGTCGTTCCTCATCAAGCTGCAGCAGGTCAAGCCCGAAGTGGTCGCCACCGCGGTGGGCGGCGACGACATCAAGGCACTGCGCCAGCAGGTGGTGCAGCTGGGACTGCAGAAAAAGATGGCCTGGATCAACAACCAGCAGGACTGGCCCGACGTCTATGGCCTGGGACCCGAACAGATCTTCGGCGTGTTCGGCACCACGTGGTATTGGCGCCTCGACCTGCCGGGCGTCAAGGAATTCGTCGACAGCTATCAGAAAGTGTATCCGGGCATGGCGATCCGCGTGCCGGGCAACGTCTACTACAACGGCTACGTATCCACGCGCGAACTGCTGCGCTGCATCGAAGAAGCAGGCACCACGGCCAACATCCCGGTGATCAAGAAGCTCGAGGGACGCAAGATGGCGGCGCGCGACCGGATGCAGGCCTACGATGCGTACATCGATCCGGCCACGCACCAGTGCCAGCAGACGATCTACATGGCCACCTACAACGACCAGCCCGCGGCCAAGGACGACCTGTACCGGATCCTGACGCAGTCCGAGCCGAAGGACGTTGTCGACAAGGACTCGGCCAAGACCTGCAAACTCGAAACCTACGAGGCCACGCCCACGTACGAAATGTAGCAAGGTCCGTCGCGTGACGCTGCTTCCTCACCTCGTCAACGGCGTCGCGCTCGGCCTGCTGTTCGCGCTGATCGCCCTAGGGTTCATGCTGGTCGTGAGCCTGATGGAGACCATCAACCTCGCGCACGGTTCGTTCTTTGCGCTGGGCATGTATGTGGCGCTGCTGCTCATCGCGCCCACCGGCGATTTTGCCGGCGCGTACACCGAGTCGTGGCGCGCGCTGCCGATTGCGTGGCGCTATGCGCTGGCGCTGCTGATCGCACCCATCGTGGTCGGGCTGGTGGGCATGGTGCTGGAGTTGGCGTTGCGCCGCACCTACGGCCGCGATCCGCTGTACGGGTTGTTGCTTACCTTTGGCGCCGCGCTGGTGCTGGAGGAAGGCATCCGCGCGATCTGGGGATCCACCGAAAAGCAATTGCCGTTGCCCGATGCCATTGCCGGCGCCTTCATGGTAGGCGACCTGATCTACGCGCGGTACCGGCTCTTTGCGTGTGCGTTCGCGGCGGTGGCCATCGGCCTCCTGTGGCTGTTCCTGGAGAAGACGCCTTACGGATCAATCATCAAGGCCGGCGCGCACGACAGCGAAATGGTGCGGGCGCTGGGCATCAACCTGTCGCGGCTGCGGCTTTTCGTCTTTGCGCTGGGCGTGGCACTGGCGGGCATCGCCGGCGTGATCATGGCGCCGATCTGGGGGATGCGCCCCCACGTGGGCGTCGATGCCGTCGTGCCCGCGTTCCTGATCATCGTGCTGGGCGGCGTCGGCAGTTTCTGGGGCGCGGTCGTTGCCGCGCTGCTGGTGGGCATGGTGGTCGGTCTGACCGGCGCCTATGCGTCGGAGTGGTCACTGCTGTCGATGTACCTGCTGTTCATCGCGGTCGTCACCTTTCGCGCACGTGGTTTCTTCGGCAAGAAGAGCGTGCTCGACGTGTGACGGCTGCCATTCCTTTCACTCAATCTGACACATCATGACCACCACCAGTTTTCGACCCGACGACTTTTCCGGCAAGGTTGCACTGGTCACTGGCGGCTACGGTGGCATCGGCGAGGCCATCGCGCACGAACTGTCCGCGCTGGGCGCCACCGTGATCATCGCCGGGCGTGATGCGGACAAGGCGCAGGCGCTGGCCGACGCGCTCATTGCCGAGGGCGGCAACGCGTCGAGTGCCGCCTATGACGTGCGCGATGTCCCCGCCATGCAGGCCGCCGTGAACGCCGCTGCCGCGCGGCACGGGACCATCGACTTCCTGGTCAACAGCGCCGGCACCCAGCAGATCGAACCCATGGTCGAGGTGACGGAAGAGGCGTTCGACCGGGTGCTCGATGTGAACCTCAAGGCATCGATGTTCATCGCGCAGGCGGTGGCGCGGGTGCAGATCACCACGGGTCGCGGCGGCCGGCAGGTGCACATCCTTTCAGTGCGCGCGCAACTCGGCATGCGCGACCGCGGCTATTCCGCCTACTGCAGCAGCAAGGGCGGCCTGGTCATGCTGGTGAAGCAGCACGCGGTGGAACTGGCGCGCCACGGCATCAATGTGAATGGCGTCGCACCCACCGTGGTGCGCACGCGGATGGCCTCCGACTGGCTCAACGACCCGGAGACCTACCGCAAGCTGATCGACCGCATTCCGCTGGGACGCGTGGCCGAAGTTGGCGACGTGAGCGGGCCGGTACTGTTCTTCCTCAGCGCCGCCACGGCATTTGTCACCGGGCAGATGCTCTATGTCGACGGCGGGATCACGGCGACACAGTAGCCGCCGCGCAATGAGCTCAGTGCGACATCAGCACCGGGACCGTCATTGACTCCAGTATCAGGCGCGTGACGCCGCCCCAGACACGCTCGGCGAGGCGGGCGCGGCTGTAGGCGCCCATCACGATCAGGTCCGTCGAGAGGTCGGCCGCTCGCGACAGCAGCAGGTTGCCGGCATCGATGTCCTCCGCTACTTCGGGGCGAACCTCGACGTCGATGTCGTGCCGTGCCAGATAGGCGGCAATCGCCGCGCCCGACGGCGAACCAGCGTAGGGGTCATCCTTGGGCGACCCGATCGCCATCACGACGACCTTGCCGGCGCGCTTCAATAGCGGCAGCGCGTCGCATACGGCGCGCGTCGATTCGCGGGACTCCTTCCACGCGATCAGCACGTTCTGCCCGACGACGGGGTACTCGCCGTAGTGCGGCACGACCAGCATCGGCCGCCCGGCGCCCATCAGCATCCCGTAGAGCAGGTCATTGGCAAATCCGGCATTGGCATCTTCGGGCAGAGGCTGTCCGACGACCGCGATGTCGGCGTAGCACATGTGCAGGACGGCCGCGTCGATCGCGGGACCGGCCGGCGCGCTCCAGGAGACCGCCGTCAACTGCTCCGCGGCCGCACCGGCGCGAAAGCGGATCTCCGCATGCGCCTGCGCCCTGCCGGTTTCATGCAACCGGCTCTCGACCACCGAGTCCGGCAGCATGGCCGCCGTGAACGGCGTCATTTCGCGCGCAGAGGTCAGGTAGACGCCCTGCAGATCGGCGCCGTACATTCGCGCCAGCCGCGCCGCCACGCCAATGCGACGGTCGCATTGGTCGGTGTCGTCGACCTGGACGAGCAAGGAACGATAGCCCATGGGATCCCCGGTGTTTGGTCTCCCGTCATTGTGCCCCTGCTTCGGCATGCGTGGTTTGATGCCGATCATGCGGAAGGCGTATCCGGGCCATGCGGGAGGCATGGGCGAGTCCGGTCGCGCGAGTGCCGGCGTGGCCTCCAGTGCGGGCGCCCCCGCCGGCAAGTTCAGTGCAGGCGTTCGCGCGACTTCCGGGCGGAGTCGGACAGCGTGCGGCGCGAACCGCTGCCGCGCGTCTGCGCAGTGCGCAGGCCCTGCCAGAAGCGGTAGATCAGCACGGATGCAACGGCCAGCTCCTCAACCAGACTGGCGCGCTTTTCCTTGTCGTCGATCCACTCGGAAAACTCCGGGTCCTGGTCACCGAAGGCGAGCGCCTCGATCGGGAAGATCCAGTCGCGCGCTTCCTCGGCGTCATACAGCGGCTGCCAGGCCTCGTCGCGCAGCTTGATGCCTGCCATGTAGCCTTCGCACCATGCGGTGCCTTCCGGTGGCTGCTTTTCGTCGGACTTCTTTTCCTCGGGCAGGTACAGGAGCGGCTTGAAGCGCGTGGGCGATTCGGCCAGCGTGCGCTGGATGCCCACCATGTGCCGCAGGATCAGCGCCATGATCGTCTGCGCCTGCTCGCTGTTGCCGTAGGCCGGCGTGGCGCTGCTGCCGCCGTCGCTCCACACCTGCGGCAGCCATTCCGACGGCTGGATCTGCTCCGGGCCGCTGACGATGGACGCCAGGAAACCGTCGAGCATTTCGAGGTCCATGCAGTCCTCGGGCACCGCGTCGGACGCCAGGAAGTTCTCGAGTTCGTCGAGTTCGGCGTCGTTCAGGGGCTCGTCCAGCGCGCGCGTTTCGTTCATGTCGGCCATGCAAACAAAGTGGAACCGTGCATCATGCGGGTTTTAGGGCGATGGCGCAACCGCGCGCCGATCAGCGCAGTTTGTGCGCGAGGTTGAGCGCCGCCGCCATCAGCAGCACTGCGCCGGCCTGGTGCGCGGCAGCCAGCGGCAACGGCACGACGTGGATCAGCGTCAGGATGCCCAGCGCGATCTGCACCGCCAGCATCGCCAGCAGCAGGTGGGCGGCCATGCGTGCCTGCGGCGCCAATGCCCCCAGCCGCGTTGCTTTCCACCAGAGCACCGGCACGGTGAAGGCGAGCAGCCACGCCAGCATGCGATGGTCGAACTGCACGGTGGCCATGTTGTAGAAGAAATTGCGCCACCACGGTTCGATCATCATGATCTCGGGCGGGATCACGGCGCCGTTCATCAGCGGGAACGTGTTGTACGCAAAGCCGGCACGAATGCCGGCCACGAAGCCGCCGGACAGTATCTGCAGGAACACAAGGCCCTTGATGGCATGCGCCCACCACCGCGCGGCGCGCACCGCGGGGTCGGCGCGCGCCACGCGTCGTGCCTCGGTGAGCGAGAGCGCCACCCAGAACATCTCCGCGAAAATCACGATCGCAAGGCCAAGGTGCGCCGTCAGGCGAAATTGCGAGACCTGCGGGTCGTCGACCAGTCCGCTCTTGACCATGTACCAGCCCATCGCGCCCTGCAACGCGCCCAGCACGAAGATCACGGCCAGCCGGAGGCCGTATCCCGGCGGAATGCGCCGACGCGCGAGAAACCACAGGAATGGCAGCAAGAACGCGACCCCGATCACCCGGCCGAGGAGCCGGTGGGCGTATTCCCACCAGAAGATGCTCTTGAACTCGTCGAGCGCCATCCCCTTGTTGACCTGGAGGTACTCGGGCGTGGCGCGGTACTTGTCGAAAGCCACCTGCCAATCCTGCATGGACAGCGGGGGCACGGTGCCCATGATCGGCTGCCACTCGGTGATCGACAGTCCGGAGTGTGTGAGGCGCGTGACACCGCCCACCACCACCATGACGAAGACGAGTGCGCAACACGCGAAGAGCCAGCGGGCGATTGCGCGATGATCGCCCGCCACCGCCGGCGCCAT
>JANNKR010000068.1:0-14535 GCA_031396395.1 Betaproteobacteria bacterium | reverse complement strand
CGAAAGCGCAGACCGCCTCGCCGGTGAGGTCATCGGGTCGGCCCACCACTGCAGCTTCGGCCACCAGCGGATTGGCGACCAGCGCCGACTCGATTTCCATCGTGCCCAGCCGATGTCCCGATACATTGAGCACATCGTCGATGCGACCCATGATCCGGATATAGCCCTCGGTGTCGCGCGACGCGCCGTCCCCGGCCAGGTAGTACTTGCCCTGAAAGTCGTCCGGGTAGTAGCTCGACTTGTAACGGTCCGGATCGCCCCAGATTGTTCGGATCATCGACGGCCACGGACGCTTGATCACCAGAATTCCGCCCTTGCCCCATTCGACCGAATGACCGGTCTCGTCGACGATGTCGGCGATGATCCCGGGCAGCGCAAACGTGCAGGAGCCGGGCTTCAGCGGAGTGGCGCCCGGCAACGGTGTGATCAGGTGCCCGCCGGTTTCGGTCTGCCACCACGTGTCGACGATGGGGCAGCGCGAACCGCCGACCGTCTCGTAGTACCACATCCATGCCTCCGGGTTGATCGGCTCGCCGACCGACCCCAGGATGCGCAGGCTGGACAGGTCGTATTTTTTCGGCAGGTCGCCGCCGGCCTTGATCAGCGACCGGATTGCCGTGGGCGCGGTATAGAACACCGTGACCTTGTGATCCTGGATCATGCGCCAGAAGCGCCCGGCATCGGGATAGGTGGGCACGCCTTCGAACATGACCTCGGTGGCGCCGCAGGCCAGAGGCCCGTACGCGATGTACGTATGGCCCGTGACCCAGCCCACGTCGGCCGTGCACCAGAACACGTCGTTGGGCTTGTAGTCGAATGTCCACTGCATCGTGACAATGGCCTGCAGCAGGTAGCCGGCGGTGGAATGCTGCACGCCCTTTGGCTTGCCGGTGGACCCCGACGTGTAGAGGATGAACAGCGGATGCTCGGCGTTGACCCAGGTGGGCTCGCACGTGTCGGCCTGCCCCGCCACCGCGTCCTGCCACGCAAGATCGCGCCCCGCCTGCATGGCCACATTCGAGCCCGAGCGACGATAGACCACCACCGTATGCACGCCCTCGCAGCCACCCATGGCCAGCGCCTCGTCGACCACCGGCTTCAGCGGGATTTCGCGTCCACCGCGGAACTGCCCGTCGGCGGTGATGATGGCCGTGGCACCCGCATCGAGCACGCGTTCGTGGATGCTCTTGGCCGAGAACCCGCCGAACACCACCGAATGCGTCGCGCCGATCCGCGCGCACGCCTGCATCGCCACCACGGCCTCGATGGCCATCGGCATGTAGATCAGCACCCGGTCGCCGCTCTTCACGCCGCGCGCCTTCAGGGCGTTGGCGAACTTGCAGACCTGGTGGTAGAGCGCCTGGTAGGTGATCGTCGTCACCTTGCCGTCATCGGCCTCGAAGATGATGGCGACCTTTTCCGGCTGCGTCTTGAGATGGCGGTCGAGGCAGTTGTACGAGGCATTGAGCTCGCCGTCGTGGAACCATTTGAAGAACGGCGCATTGGACTCGTCGAGCGTCTTGCTGAACGGCTTGTGCCAGAGCAGGTGCTCGCGCGCGAGCCGGGCCCAGAAGCCCTCGAAGTCACGTTCCGCTTCCGCGCACAGCGCGCGGTAGGCGTCCATGCCGGAGACGTTGGCGGCGCGCATGAAGTCCGCCGGCGGGGGGAACACGCGGGTTTCGCTCAATACCGATTCGATGGTCGACGACATGATGTGTCACTCCTCTTTGCGGTCTTGTTCAAATTGTTCGCAGCCTTCGAGTCTACCCAATCCGTTGGCGGCGGTGCAACGACAATGCAACCCCGGATTTTGACCGGCATCAAGGGACGGCACGCCGCGGAGCCGGCAGGGCTCGCGATGGTAGACTTCGCCGTCCCAATTTCCTGCCTCCGGCCCCCATGACAGACCCCCGCGCTCCCCGCGATCCGTGCATGCAGCTCCTGCCGCGCTTCATCTTCATGAGCCGGTGGCTGCAGGTGCCGCTCTACCTCGGGCTCATCGTCGCCCAGTGTGTCTACGTCTGGCAGTTCTGGGTGGAGTTGATCCACCTGGTCGCCTCCGCCATGGGCAGCGCCGACGCGCTGGAGATCATCCGGCAAAGCGTGGCGGTGCCCGGTGCCGATCCGTCCTTTGCCAAGTCGATGTCGCGCGAGAACCTGACCATGCTGCTGGTCCTGGGACTGATCGACGTCGTAATGATCTCGAACCTGCTGATCATGGTGATCGTGGGCGGCTACGAGACCTTCGTGTCGCGGATGCGCCTCGAGGACCATCCGGACCAGCCCGAGTGGCTGTCGCACGTCAACGCGTCGGTGCTGAAGGTGAAGCTCGCCACGGCCATCATCGGCATTTCGTCGATCCACCTGCTGAAGACCTTCATCAATGCCGAGGCCTTCTCCGAGAAGGCCCTGCTCTATCAGACCGTGATCCACGTCACGTTCCTGCTGTCGGCGTTGGCCATTGCCGGCGTCGACCGCCTGATGCCGCAGGTGCGGACCCATCGCCCGGTCGACAAAGACGTCCCCCACGATCTGCCGAAAGAACTGCGATGATGCCAATCCGGCAGCAGGATCTGATCACCAGCATCGCCGACGCGCTGCAGTTCATTTCCTATTACCACCCGGCGGACTACATCGAGGCCCTGGGCGCCGCATATCGCGCCGAGGAGTCACCCGCCGCCAAGGATGCGATCGCGCAGATCCTGACCAACTCGCGGATGTGCGCGGAAGGCCACCGGCCGATCTGCCAGGACACCGGCATTGTCGTCGTGTTCGTCAGGGTGGGCATCGACGTACGCTGGGAAGGCGTCACGCTGTCGTTGACGGACATGATCAACGAAGGCGTGCGCCGCGCCTACATGAACCCCGACAACCGCCTGCGCGCCTCGATCGTGGCCGACCCGGCCGGCGCGCGCAAGAACACGCGGGACAACACACCGGCAGTGATCCACTATGAAATCGTTCCCGGCAGCACGGTCGAGGTGAAGTTTGCGGCCAAGGGTGGCGGCTCCGAGAACAAGTCGAAGTTCGTGATGCTGAATCCGTCCGATTCGATCGTCGACTGGGTGCTGAAGACCGTGCCCACGATGGGCGCGGGCTGGTGTCCGCCAGGCATGCTGGGCATCGGCATCGGCGGCACCGCGGAAAAGGCGATGCTGATGGCCAAGGAAGCGCTGATGGAGCCCATCGACATGCATGCGCTGCTGCGCCGCGGTCCCTCCTCCCCGCTCGAGGAACTGCGCATCGAACTCTACGACCAGGTCAATGCGCTGGGCATCGGCGCGCAGGGGCTGGGGGGCCTGTCCACGGTCCTTGACGTCAAGGTGCTCGATTTCCCGACGCACGCGGCGTCGAAGCCCGTGGCCATGATTCCCAACTGCGCGGCAACGCGTCACGCGCATTTCACGCTCGACGGTTCCGGTGCCGCGCATCTCACGCCACCCGACCTGGCGCTTTGGCCGGACGTGCATTGGCAGCCGTCGCCATCGGCGCGACGGGTGCAGCTCGACACGCTGACGCGCGAAGAGGTGGCCGCGTGGACACCTGGCGAAACGCTGCTTCTCAACGGCCGGATGCTGACCGGACGCGACGCCGCGCACAAACGCATCGCCGACCACTTCGCGCGCGGTGAAGCGCTGCCGGCGGGACTCGACTTTGCCAATCGCGTCATCTACTACGTGGGCCCGGTGGACCCGGTGCGCGACGAAGTGGTCGGCCCGGCAGGTCCGACCACCGCCACGCGGATGGACAAGTTCACCGAGATGATGCTCGACCGGTGCGGCCTCATCGCCATGATCGGCAAGGCCGAGCGCGGACCGGTCGCGATCGAGGCCATCCGCAAGCACGGCGCCGCCTACCTGATGGCGGTCGGTGGCGCGGCCTACCTCGTCTCCAAGGCGATCCGGGCGTCGCGGGTCGTCGCGTTTGCCGACCTCGGCATGGAGGCGGTCTACGAATTCGAGGTCAAGGACATGCCGGTGACCGTGGCCGTCGACGCGAGGGGTCAGTCGGTGCACCACACCGCGCCCCGCGAGTGGCAGGCGCGGATCGGCAAGATCCCCGTTTCGGCCCTCTGACGGGGGCCCGTGCGACCACCGTGCCAAGGCCGGCGCAACCACGCTCCGTCGGCCCGATCCGGACCAATGGCACGGTGTATGCTTTGGAGGTCTGCGGCACTCCCTTTGTTGCCATTCCGGGCAGCAAGTCGGCCGCGGGGCATGCTCGCCGCGGCGATTGTGTTGTCCGCTTTCGACGACGTACGAGACCCGCGTGAACGCCCCCCACGAGACCCCGGCCACGGACCTGCCGCCTGTCCTGCCCACGCCCGGCGCCATGCCGGGCAGCCGGTATGCTCAGTTGTGGCTGTTCGCGGCGTGGTGGGCCTGGTCCAACGCCGGCGCGCAAACGCCGGATGAACGCGCGCTGCTGGGCGAAGTGCCGAGCGTGTTCGCGGCATCGAAGTACGACCAGCCATTGTCCGAAGCCCCCGCCGACGTCTCGATCGTCACTCGCGCCGAGATCCAGCGCTATGGCTGGCTCACGCTGGCCGATGTGCTCCGCGGCGTCCGCGGCTTCCTGGTGACGTCGGATCGCAATTATTCGTATGCCGGAGTGCGCGGCTTTGCGCGCACCGGCGACTACAACGGGCGCATCCTGCTCACTGTCGACGGACATCGGGTCAACGATTCGATCTACGACCAGGCGCTGCTCGGCAACGAGAACCCGATCGACATCGATCTGGTCGAACGCGTCGAGATCGTGCGCGGCGCCGGCTCGTCGGTCTATGGCAGCAATGCGCTCTTCGGCGTGATCAACCTGATCACGCGCCGCGGTCGCGATGTCGGCGGCGGCGAGGCCGCGCTCCTCGCGGGCACGCAGAAAACGCTGGGCGCCCGGATCACCGCGGGCGACCGCGTGGGGCAGAACAGCGAATACCTGCTGTCGCTGACCGGCGGCGAGACCGACGGCGACGCCAACCTGCATTTTCCGGCCTTCAACTGGAACAACGGCGGCATGGCATCGAACGCCGATGCCGAGCGCTGGGTAAAGGCCCTGGCGCAATGGCGCACCGGCGATTTTTCGCTTGCCGCCGTCTACGCGTCGCGTACCAAACAGCTGCCGACCGCGCCGTTCAACGCGATCTTCAACGACAACCGCAACGAGACAACCGATACGCGGGCGTGGGTCGAGGGCCGCTACGACGCGCATGTGATGGGCGGCGACCTCCGCGCGCGCGTGGCCTACGACGAGTATCGCTACGAAGGCAACCTGGTGCAAAGCCTGGTTCCCGACGTCGTCAACGAGGATCGGTCGAAAGGGACGTGGTGGTCAGGCGAGGTGACCTACTCCCGATCGCTGCAGGACGACCTAACGGTGCTGGTCGGCGCCGAAGTGCAATCCGACCTGCGCAATGTGCAGGAAAACGGCGACAGCGCCGAACGCGGCGGCCGCGGCATCTATTCGCCCTACTTCTATGCATCGGAAAAATCACGTTACTGGGCACTGTTCGCCCAGGCAGAATGGAGGATCGCGCCAGGCTGGGACGCGACCATCGGCGTGCGCCACGACGCGTACGCTTCGTTTGGCGGTGTCACCGACCCGCGCCTGGCACTCATCCATACGCCATCGCGCGACATGACGTTGAAACTGATCTATGGGCAGGCCTTCCGCGCACCGAACGACTACGAGCTCTACTACAACGACGGCGGCGTGTCGCAGAAGGCCAACCCCGATCTGTCGCCCGAACGGGTCCGCAGCGCCGAAGCGCTGGCGGAATGGCGTTTCGCGCCCGGGTGGCGCGCCGTGGGCGCGATCTATTTCAACCGCATCACCGCTGTGATCAATACGGTTACGGACAGCAGCGACGGACTGCTGGTCAACGTCAATTCGGAGCAGGCCATCGCCCGGGGAATCGAAGCGGAGGTCGAGGGGCGCACTTCCTTCGGCCTGGAACTCTTCGCCACGGTCACCACGCAATTGGGCACCGTCGCCACCAATGCGCCACGCACGCAGGTCAAGGGCCGCCTGGCGCAGGGCTTTGCGGGCGATCGCGCCACGGTGGCGCTCGAGTCGATCTACCAGACGGCAAGGACAACGCTGGCAGGCACCGTGGTGCCCGGGCAGGCGCTCACCAACCTCGTG
Source organism: Betaproteobacteria bacterium (assembly GCA_031396395.1). Lineage (GTDB taxonomy): Bacteria > Pseudomonadota > Gammaproteobacteria > Burkholderiales > Casimicrobiaceae > VBCG01. The sequence goes on along the minus strand of JANNKR010000068.1, from coordinate 8,394 downwards.
TTCACGGCGCAGAAGTTCTGGCAGGGATTGCGCGTCGCCGCGGTGGTGCAGAACCTGTTCGACACCACGCTGGCCGACCCCGCCGGTCCCGAACACCGCCAGGACCGCATCCCCTCCTCGGGGCGGCAGTTCCTGGTCAAGCTCGAATACGCGTTCCGGTGAGGATGCGTATCGGCGCTGCGGTGTGGTGCGAACTGCTGCTGGCAGCAGTCGCGCTCGGTACCGCACCCGTACATGCCCAGCGGGTGTTGGTGGCTTCGTCCGGCGACAGCCCGCCGTATCGCCAGGCACTGGCCGGCATCCAGAAGCAGGGGCTCGCGGTTGAGTGGCTGTTGGTGTCCAATACGGATGATGCGGCTTTGGGCGCGGTGCTTGCGCGCGCGGGGCGGGACAGCGTTATCGTGACCTTGGGCGGAAGGGCGTCCGGTGCGGTTGCGCGGTCGTCGACCGGCGCGACGGTCGTCAATTGCATGGTACTTGGCGGCGACGACACCAAGGTTGCCCCCGGCACACTGGTCGTACCGCTCGAGATTCCGATCGAAACCCATATCCACTGGCTCAAGCGCTTGTTGCCCAACGCACGCACCGTCGGATTGCTCTACGACCCCGCACAAAGCGCAGCGCGCGCGGCCGATGCGGCTGCGGCACTGACCCGCGCGGGATACCAACCACTGCTGGAGGCGGTGCGCAGTCCCAGCGCGCTGCCGGCTGCGCTCGGTCGGCTGACCAACAACGCCGATGTCCTGCACGCCATCGCCGATACCACCGTGTTCGCCCCGGAGCATTCGCGGGCGCTGTTGCTCTTCTCGTTTCGCAACGTCATTCCGCTGACGGGGCCCAATGAAGCGTGGGTGCGCGCTGGCGCGCTGTACGCGGTGGATTGGGACTATCCGGACCTTGGTCGCTACTGCCTGGCGCTGGGCTTGCGGCAACTGTCGGGCAACCGCACGTCCCCGCCGCCGCCCGGCAAGACGCGCGTGATCGTCAACATGCGATCAGCGGAGCAATTGCGGGTCCAGTGGGACACGGAAACGCTGCGGCTCGTCGATCGGGTCGCCGAATGAAGACCGTGCGCCGCGCGCTGCGCAAGCACCTGTCCCCGCTCGGCGGCGAAACGATCACGCCGCTCGACCTGCCGCCGGTGAAGATCGGGCTCCTGACCAAGCTCAACCTGCTGACGATCGGTCTCATCTTCCTCACGGCCGTATCCGTCACGGTGTTTCACTTCTCGCAACAGTGGCGCGACGAGGAGGTGCAGATGCGCCAGCGCGGCACCTCGATGCTGGGCGTGATGGCGGAGTTGGCAGAGTACGCGCTCTACACCGCCGACAGGGCATCGCTGGAGCAATTGCTCGAGAGCCTGTCCAGCGACCCGGACGTCGCCTACGTCGGCGTCCAGGACGACAAGGGCGAGTTGCTGGTCGAGCGGCGCTTCGCGTCGTTGCCGGTGAAGGACCCCCTGCCGGCACTGCTACCGCCGTCCATTGGCGGCGCCGGTGGGGTCGCATCGCGGGAAGTCTTCGTGGGCGGCGCCCGCTACGTCGAACTGAACGCGCCCGTGGCCAACCCGCGGGCGTCGGCCCGCGCACTTCTAGGCGATACCTACGTCGCAGCCGACAAGAAGACATTGGCAGCGATCGCGCCGATCGGCACCATCCGGCTCGGGATGTCGCTCGAGAATCAACGCAAGCTGGTCCGGGAGCAGATGGTCGGGGGCATCGGCGTGGTGGCATTGCTGATGGTGCTGGCCATCATCGCCTCGTTGCTGCTGACGCGACGCATCGTGGCACCGATGCGCAGGCTGATGCGCGCCGCGCGCGCCGTGGGTTCCGGACGCCTCGATGTCTATGTGCCGGCGCGGTCGGCCGATGAGATGGGGCTCCTGACGCACACCTTCAACCACATGACGCAGAAGCTGTCCGAGTCGCAGTCGGAGGTGGCAAGCTACCAGCGCACGCTGGAGGAAAAGGTGGCGCAGCGCACGAAGGAACTGGAAATTGCCACTGCCCATGCCTACCGGCTGGCACAGCACGACATCCTGACGGGGCTGCCCAACCGCTCGCTGCTCAACCAGCGCCTGAAGCAGATCCTGGCGCAGGCGCAGCGCGATCGCACCCAGGTCGCCTGCGTGTTCCTCGACTTCGATCATTTCAAGCGGATCAACGACACGCTCGGGCACGACGCCGGCGATCAGCTGCTCCAGGCCATCGCCCAGCGGCTGACCAGTGCGGTGCGCGAGTCCGATACGGTGGCACGACTGGGGGGGGACGAATTCGTCGTGATCCTGCCCGGGCTCGATCCCGCGCTGGCGATGGGCGAGGTGATCGTTGTGGTCAATCGCGTCCGCGACGCTTTCCTGGCGCCGTTCCGGCTGGCGGACCAGATGCCCACGCTGACGTGCTCGTTGGGGGTCGCGCTATATCCCACGGATGCCGAGGACGGCGTCGGGCTGATCAAGCAGGCCGACACCGCGATGTACGCGGCGAAGGACTCGGGCCGCAACGCGTTTCGTTTCTTCACCGCCGACATGAACACGCGCGTGCAGCAGCGGCTGCAGCTCGAAACCGACATGCGCCGCGGCTTGATGGACGATGAGTTCTTCCTCGTCTACCAGCCGCTGATCGAAATGCAGACCGGTCGCGCCTGCGGCGTCGAGGCATTGCTGCGTTGGCGCGATCCACAGCGCGGAGTCATCTCGCCGAGCGAGTTCATTCCCATCGCCGAGGAGTCGGGGATGATCCAGGCACTGGGCGCGCGCGTGCTGCGCGACGCCTGCCGCCAGGTCGTGCAATGGCACAGGCAGCACATGCCGCTGCGGCTATCCGTCAACCTGTCGGTGCAGCAACTGCAGCACGACAGCTGGCTGTCGATCGTGGAAGACGCCCTCACGAGCAGCGGACTGGCCGCCCGCCACCTCGACCTCGAGATCACCGAGAGCGTGATCATCACGCATCCGGAAAAGGCGGTCGCCACGCTGATGAAGCTGAAGCAGCTGGGCGTATCGATCACCATCGACGACTTCGGCACCGGGTACTCGAGCCTTTCCTACCTGGCGCGGCTGCCGATCCAGGGCGTGAAGATCGATCAGCGCTTTGTGCACGGACTCGAAAAGAACCGCAACGATGAAGCCATTACCCAGGCAATCATCGCGCTGTCGCATTCCCTCGGCCTGCGTTGCATTGCCGAAGGCATCGAGACCGCGGCGCAGTTCAATTTCCTGAAGGCCCTGGGCTGCGAGGAAGCGCAAGGCTTCCTGATATCGCACCCGCTCGATGACGCCGCCCTGCGCTCATGGTGGCGGATGCAGGAACAGGTCTACCTCGGAAGCAATCACCAGGGCGACCTCTGGAAGCACGCAGGCGAAGACTGACGGATTTCCCGCATCACGGCGGGATTTGCAGATCGCCGGGCGTGTCGATATCGCGCAGTATGCCGGGGTCGTCGACCGCAACCAGTTCGAGCATCCATTGCCGCGCCAAAATCACCGCGCGCGCGCCTTCGTCGCCGGTCAGGGAAGCCAGCAATGGCCCATAGGTTCGGCCGAAGCCCACAGGGTGTCCACGCTCGCCGCGCCAGGAGGGCGCAATGATTTCCGCGCCGTCGCTCAATGCGTCCGCCACCCGGATGATCGTGGCCGGCGCAATCCACGGCATGTCCGCCAGCGCGACGATCCAGCCATCGGCGTCGGCCGTGGCTGCCGCGCCACAGGCAAGGCTCGCCCCCATGCCTTCGTGCGCCTGCGCGCATTCGACCACGCGCGCGCCCGTGTCGGACAACGCCGCGGCGAGCAGCGAATCGCTTGGCCGGATGACCGCAACCACTTCATTCAGCGCTGCCATCAAGTGAAGGCACGAGGCCGCACCGATGGGAGTCCCGGCTGGCGCGCCGTGCGAGGAAACCGGCAATGGCGCCAGCAACTTGGCACCGCCGAAGCGCGAGCCGACGCCGCCGGCGAGAAGAATGCCTACGATGCGCACGGCGGCGCCGGTTCGTGCCTGCGCGGTAGCGCCGGTGCGTGCGTGCGCGAGAGGCGCCGCGCCGTTGCGCGCAGCGCAACGCGCCATTGCAGCATCAACACCCCTACTCCGGCAACAAGCGGAATTTGCCGTCGCGCACGATCACGAGCACGCGGGCGCGCTCGTCCATGCCGTTGTGATTGGTGGCCGACATGTTGAACACGCCCTGCGTGCCGACGACATCGCGTTCCCTTTCGAGCGCGTCGCGCAGCGCGGAACGAAACGCCTCGGTGCCGGGCTGGCCCGCCTTCAATGCGGACGGGATCGCGCGCTCCAGCAGCAGTCCGCTGTCCCATGTGTTGGCGCCAAAGGTTGCCGGCTTGCTGCCGAACTGCTTTTCGTAGGCGGCAATGTAGCCCTGGGCCACTTTCTTGGTGGGATTGCTGTCGGGGATTTCATCGATGACCAGCATCGGCCCGGCGGCGAGCACTGTGCCTTCGACTTTTTCCTTGCCAAGCTTGATGAAATCCTCGGTGGCCACCGCGTGCGTCTGGTAGACGCGCCCCTTGTACCCCTGGTCGAACAGCGTGGCCTGCGGCAGCACCGCGGGCCCACCGACCGCGGCGATCAGCACCGCATCCGGCTTCGCGCCGATCAACTTCAACGACTGCCCGGTAACGCTCTGGTCGGTGCGGCTGTAGCGTTCGCTGGCCACGACCTTGATGCCGGCCTTCTCCGCCATCGGCACGAATACCTTGTACCAGTTCTCGCCGTACGGGTCGTTGAAGCCGATGAAGCCGATGGTCTTCACGCCGTTCTTCACCATGTGCGTCAGCAATGCCCCGGCGATCAGGTCGTCGTTCTGGGTGGTTTTGAACACCCAGCGCTTCTTGGCATCGAGCGGCTCGACCACTGCCGACGTCCCGACGGTGGCCATCATCGGCACCTTGGCCTCGGCGATGATGTCGAGGATGGCGAAGGCGTTGGGCGTCGTGGACGGTCCGATCAGCGCATCGATGTTGTTCTCCTGGATCAGCTTCTTGACGTTCTGCACCGCACGCGTGGTGTCGCCGCCATCGTCGAGCTGGAAGTACTCGATCGTGGTGTTGCCGATTTTGCGCGGCAGGAGATCGCCGGTGTTTTTCTGCGGCACGCCGATGGCGGTGGTGGGGCCGGTGGCCGAGACCATCAGGCCGATCTTGACCTGGGCGTGCACGGGCAGCGCGGCAGTGGCGAGCGCGATGGCAATCGCGGCGAGTTTGCGCATGAATTTCTCCGGAAGAAAGATGCGTCCGCCACAATGCCGGCGCGACGCAGGAAGGGTGGATTCTACCAGCGCCGCGTGGCATATCACGGTGGTGGGCCGCGGTATGCCGGTGCCGAGGTCGACGCCGCAGCCAGCGCCCGCGCGAGCGCGTTGTGCCGCTCGATGTGCGGTGGAAGGTCGAGCGTCACCAGTTGGCCATTGCGGACGACCACGCGTCCGTGGATCACGCTCCAGGCTACCTGTTGCGGCGCGCAGAACACGAGCGCGGCCACGGGGTCGGCAAAACCACCGGCGTAGGCCACGGCCGTCAGGTCAAAGGCCACGAGGTCGGCGGCCATGCCGGGCGCCAGCGCACCGATGTCGTCGCGGCCAAGCACCTGCGCGCCACCCAGCGTGCCGATTTCGAGTGCCTCGCGCGCGCTCATGGCGTCGGGGCCGAAGCCCACGCGCTGCAGCAGCAGCGCCTGTCGCGCCTCGGCCAGCATGTGCCCTGCATCGTTCGAGGCGTTGCCGTCCACGCCGATCCCCACCGGCACGCCGGCATCGCGCATCCGGCGCACCGGGGCAATGCCTGAGGCAAGCCGCATGTTCGAGCATGGGCAATGCGCCACGCCGGTGCCAGTGCGCGCAAAGATTTCGATGCCCGCGGCATCGAGCTTCACGCAGTGGGCGTGCCAGACGTCGGCGCCGACCCACCCGAGACTCTGCGCATACTCGGCAGGCGTCATGGCGAAGTGCTCGCGGCTGTAACTCAAGTCGCTGTCGTTCTCCGCCAGATGCGTGTGCATGCGGACGCCGTAGGCGCGGGCCAGCGCCGCCGACTCGCGCATCAGGTCGCGGCTGACCGAGAACGGCGAGCACGGCGCGACGCCAACCCGCAGCATCGAAAAGCGCGCCGCGTCGTGGTAAGTCTCGATCAGGCGCCGGGTATCGGCCAGGATCGCGGCCTCGTCCTCCACCAAAGCATCGGGCGGCAGGCCACCGGCGCTGCGTCCCACACTCATGCTGCCGCGCGTCGGGTGAAAGCGCATGCCGATCGTCGCTGCCGCCTCGATCGCATCGTCGAGGCGCGCGCCGTTGGGAAAGAGATAGAGATGGTCCGCCGACGTCGTGCAGCCGGACAGGATCAGCTCCGCCATGGCGGTCTGCGTGGATACCCGGATCATTTCCGGCGTGAGGCCGGCCCACAGCGGATAGAGTCCCTGCAGCCAACCGAAGAGCTCGGCATCCTGCACGCCCGGCACCGCGCGGGTCAGGCTCTGGAACATGTGGTGGTGCGTGTTGACGAGTCCGGGCAGCACCACGTGCCCGGTCAGGTCCAGCACCTCGTCCGCGGTGTCCGGCAGCGTGGCCGTTGGTCCGACCGCGATGATCCGGTGATCCTCGAGCAGGATCGCCCCGTCGCGAATCTCCCGGCGCGCGGCGTCCATGGTCACGACGACATCGGCATGACGCAGCAGCAGCGTGCGAGGCATCTTGATTCCCTGGCTTGATTGCGTCAGGTGTGCCGCACGTACCCGCGCGGCGACATTCAGGCGAACTGACCGGCGGCGTGTCCCGACGCCCACGCCCACTGGAAATTGTAGCCGCCCAGCCAGCCGGTGACGTCCATCACCTCGCCGACGAAGAAGAGGCCGGGTACCGCGAGCGCGGCCATCGTCTTCGACGACAGGGCGCGCGTATCGACGCCTCCCAGCGTGACTTCGGCCTTGTTATACCCGAGCGTGCCGGAAGGCAGCACCTGCCAGGCACGCAGTCGCGCCGCCACGTCGCGGCGGCGGTCGGCATCCAATCGCGCCAGCGGTGTCGCCAGCCCTTCCGCCGCGCACCACTGCTGCGCGAAGCGGCGCGGCAACAGCTCGGACAGCGCGTTGGGCAGGAGCGCGGTGGACGCGGCGCGGGCGGCCAGCCATGCAACGACGTCGGTATCGGGGAGGAGATCGATCGTCAGCGGCGTGCGGCCATCCCAGTACGACGAAATCTGCAGGATCGCCGGACCGGAGAGACCGCGATGCGTGAACAGCAGGTTTTCGCGGAACCGTCCGCCCCCGCAGGCGACCTGCGCATCGACGGAGACACCGGAAAGATCGCCGTATCGCGCCAGGGCGTCGGGCGCAAACGCCAGCGGCACCAGAGCGGGTCGCGGCGGCACGATGGCCAGCCCGAACTGTTCGGCGATCCGGTAGCCCCACGGCGTCGCGCCAATCTTGGGGACGGTCAGCCCGCCCGTGGCAACCACCAGCGATGCACAGTGGACGGCGCCCTGCGGAGTCGACACGACAAAGCCCTCGTCGGTACGCGCGACGCCATCCACCGGACAGGGCATCCGCCATTGCACGCCACCGGCATCGCACTCGGCCCGCAGCATCGCAATGATGTCCTGTGCGGAATCGTCGCAGAAGAGCTGGCCCAGTTTTTTCTCGTGATACGCGATGCCGTGTGCCTCGACCAGGCGCACGAAGTGGGCTGCCGTATAGCGCGCGAGCGCCGAACGGCAGAAATCGGGGTTCTGCGACAGGTAGTGCGCGGGACCGGCGCCACGATTGGTGAAATTGCAGCGGCCGCCGCCGGAGATCCGGATCTTCTCGCCCAGGAGGTGGTAGTGCTCGATCAGCAGCACGCGCCGGCCGCGCTGCCCGGCCTGCGCGGCGGCCATCATGCCGGCCGCGCCGGCCCCCACCACCACGACGTCGAAGCGCGCGTCGTGACTCAACGGGGAGGCTTCAAGGATGACCTGTGCGGGCTGCGGCGAACATTCAGTCGAAGAATTCCTTGACCTTGTCGAACCAGTTGCTGGCGCGCGGATTGTGCTTGGCGGGGTCCTTGGCGTTGATCTGGTCGAACTCGCGCAGCAGTTCCTTCTGGCGCGCCGTGAGCTTCACCGGCGTCTCGATCACCACGTGGCAGTAGAGATCGCCCTGCACGGAACCACGCACGGGGCGGATGCCCTTGTTGCGCAGCCGGAACGTCTGCCCCGACTGCGTTTCCGCCGGGACCTTGATGGTGGCCTGGCCGTCAAGCGTGGGGATTTCGAGATCGCCGCCCAGCGCCGCCATCGTGAAGCCGATGGGCATCTCGCAGTGCAGGTCGGCACCTTCGCGCTGGAACACCGAATGCGGTTTCAGGTTGACGACGACATACAGGTCGCCCGCCGGTCCGCCATTGCGGCCC
>JANNKR010000059.1:0-71103 GCA_031396395.1 Betaproteobacteria bacterium | reverse complement strand
GTTGACGGGAGTGCCCTGCGTCGGCGACTCTTTGCGCGACCTGCAGGCGGCAGAAGCGGCGGGCGCACAACCGATCCTGGTATTGACGGGCAAAGGCGAGAAGACGTTGCGCGACGGCGATTTCCCCAAGAACACGATCATCTTCCCCGACCTGGCCTTTGCCGCGTCGGCCTTGCTCGCGGGCGAATGAGGGCGACGGCCGAATGAGCGCGACGGCCGAAGGCAGGCGCGAAGCCGCCTCGCTGACGTCGGCGGTGCGCTCGCTGGCCTTCCTGCTGTTCCAGCTCATCGTCACGCCGTGCTACGCCGCGGCGATGCTGCTCATGGGATGGTCGCCGCGGCTGTGGACCTATGCGATGGCCAGGAGCTGGTGCGGCATCAACCTGTGGGGCGCGCGCGTGCTGTGCGGCATCCGCTGGCAGGTGCACGGCCTGGAGAACATTCCGGCCGACACGATGGCGGCGCCGCACATCGTCGCGTCTAAGCACAGCTCGACCTGGGAAACACTGTCGCTCAATCAATACTTCCCACCGCTTGCCTTTGTCGCGAAGAAGGAGTTGCTGGCGATCCCTTTCTTCGGCTGGGGCTTCGCGCTCTCGTCGCCCATCACGATCGACCGCAAGGCCGGCACTGACGCGATGCAGCAGATGGTTGCGCAAGGCAGCCAGCGCTTCAAGCAAGGCTTCTGGATCGTGGTGTACCCGGAAGGCACGCGCATCCGGGTAGGCACGCGCGCCAAGTACAAGACGGGCGGTGCACGTCTGTCCATCGCGATGAATGTGCCGATCATCCCGGTCGCCCACAACGCCGGCCATCTCTGGCCGAAAGGCATCTTCGGCAAGCGCCCAGGCACCATTACGATGACCATTGGCCCGGCCATGACGGCCGAGGGCAGGGATCCCAATACGTTCATGCAGGCAATCGAGTCGTGGATCGAAACCGAGGTCGCGCGCCTGGGGGCACCGCGATGACCCGCACCGCCACCGCGTACCTGCGGCTCGACCAGCTGAAGGGCGATCCGGCCGGACGCGTCCGCGAGGGCCAGGTGCGCCGGGTCGTGCTGGCCGGGCAATCGATCGATTACCGTTTGATCCGCGCCCGCCGGCGCACGATCGGCATGGAGGTCAACCTCGAAGGGCTCACGGTGCGCGCGCCTCGCTGGGTGACGCTCTCCGAGATCGAAGCCGCACTGGCCGAGCGCGCGCAATGGATCGTGAAAGCGCTGGCGGAGTGGCGTGGCCGCCGTCGCGATGTGATGCCGCGCGAATGGAAAAGCGGCGCCCCGATCCTGTTTCGCGGCAGCGAACTGGCGCTCGAGATCTACCCGGCACGCAAGGCGCGCATCGGTGCCGACCTCTTTCACCTGACGGTCCTGCACCCGCACGCGCACGAGGAAACGGTGGTCGCTAACGCCGTCGGCAAGTGGCTCCAGGAGCAGGCATGGAGCTTCGTGGCGCCGCATGTCGAAGTCTACGCGGGACGCCTGACGGCCCCACCACCCACGGTGCGCCTGTCGAATGCCCGCAGCGAGTGGGGCAGCTGCAACGCCCGCGGCGTAATCCGACTCAACTGGCGACTGGTGCAGTTGCCGCCTGCGTTGGCGGAATACGTGGTCGCCCACGAGGTGGCCCACCTCGTCGAACTCAATCACTCGGCGCGCTTCTGGGCCCTGGTGGAGACGCTGATGCCCGGACACGCCGAGCGGCGGCGTGCACTGGAAGACTGGACGGCGCTGCTCGCGGCGTGATCTTCGCGCCGTGCCGCGCCGTCAGGTTGCGGCCGGGGGCAAACCCGACAGGTCGATGGCGAGGTTCGCCTGTTCGCGCAACAGCCGCGACAGCGCGATGTCCAGGGTCTGTTGTGACCGGGTATCGCGCCACGCGCCCCCATCGGCACGAAAGTGAAACCCGCCCGACTTGGCGGCAACCCAGATCTCGCGATTGACGCCGTGGCGATTGACGATCAGCTTGCCATCGTCGCCGCAATCGATCTCGAGAATGCCGTCGTTCAGGCTCCAGTCAATGTCCGCGTCGGAAGCCGCCAGAGCAGCGTCCAGCGCAGTGCCGATCGCGGCGAGTGCGGCATCGGCGGACTTCAGGAAGGCGGTGTCTTGGCTCATGGCTGCGTGTTAGGATTTGCGCCGATGTTACGTCAATTCCTCGTTCTCGCTGCGCTCGGCATGACCCTGCTGGCTGCGACAGGCTGCGGCATCAAGGGTCCGCTCGTCCTGCCACCCAAGGCGGCGCCACCCGCAGCTGCGCCCACACCCGCGACGCCCGCCCCGTCGTCCATGCCCGCATCGGCGCCCGCCGAGAAAAAGCCTTGAGCGCCTTCGCGTATCGCGACGGCGAACTCCACGCCGAAGGCGTCCCCCTGTCCGCCATCGCGGCGGAATTCGGTACGCCCAGCTACGTCTATTCGCGGGCGGCGATCACCGCGGCATGGCGTGACTTCGACGCGGGGTTTGCCGGCATCCCGCATCTCGTCTGCTACGCGATGAAGGCCAATTCCAACCTCGCGGTACTGAAGCTTCTGTCCGACCTCGGCAGCGGCTTCGACATCGTGTCCGGTGGCGAACTCGCGCGGGTTCTTGCGGTTGGCGGTGACCCCGCCAAGGTGGTTTTCTCCGGCGTCGGCAAGTCGGAGGCGGAAATGGCCGACGCGCTGAACCGGGAAATTCTGTGCTTCAACGTCGAGTCCGAGAGCGAGCTCGTGCGCCTCGATCGGGTCGCGGCGGGGCTCGGCAAGCGCGCGCCGGTGAGCTTCAGGGTCAACCCGGATGTCGACCCCCGGACGCATCCCTACATCGCCACGGGCCTCAAGGAGAGCAAGTTCGGCGTGGCCTTTGCCGAGGCGCCGGCACTCTATCGGCGCGCCGCGCAGATGCGCCACATTGCCGTGCACGGCATCGACATCCACATCGGCTCGCAGATCACCGAGCTCGAGCCTTACCGCGAGGCGGCGGCCAAAGTCCTGGACCTGGTCGATCGCCTGCGCGCCGACGGCATCGACCTCGAGCACATCGACCTGGGCGGCGGCCTCGGCATCCGTTATCGCGATGAGACACCGGTGGAGCTGAAGGACTACGCCGCAATGCTGCGGACGCTCTTTTCCGGCCGTCGCGAACGGCTGCTGTTCGAGCCGGGGCGGCGCATCGTCGGCGGTGCCGGCGTGCTTTTGACACGCGTCGAATACCTGAAGCCGGGGGCCGCGAAGAACTTCGCCATCGTCGACGCCGCGATGAACGATCTCCTGCGTCCCGCGCTCTACGAAGCATGGCATCCCGTCGATGCCGTGCGCCCCCGCACCGGTGGCGAACGCGCGTGGGACGTGGTCGGCCCCGTCTGCGAGAGCGGTGACTTTCTCGCGCTGGATCGCCGACTCTCGCTGGCGCCTGGCGACCTGCTTGCGGTGGGCGCGGCAGGTGCCTACGGCATGGCGATGAGCTCGAACTACAACGCGCGGCCGCGTGCCTGCGAGTTGATGGTCGACGGCAGCGCGGTGCATGTCGTGCGCCGCCGCGAACGCATCGGCGACCTCTTCGCCGACGAGCAAACACTGCCCTGAGTTTCACCGCGCGTCGACGCGATTCGCACTTGCGCGGAGTGCTCGATCACGACTGCATTCGACGAATTTCCACCGTTCGGAAGCGTGTGCGAATTCGCAACAGTCGCGATTCCAGGTGCCGGAATGGGTGGCGAAATCTTGCAAATCCGGCAAACGTGGCTACAATGCAGGCAGCAGGAGGAATGGGTTTGTCAAGAGGTTCCAAAAAAAATTGACCGCTCGAAGCCACCTGCCACGAAGAGAAGCAACATAACAGCTACGGTAACTCAGACAGGAGAAACCAAGATGATGGCAGACATGATGTCGATGATGACGCCTTCGGCTCCGGCCGCGGCGCCGAAGAAGAAGGCAGCCAAACGTAAACCGGCCGCCAAGAAGAAGGCAGCCCCGAAGAAGAAGGCTGCGAAGAAGACGACGAAGAAGAAGGCCGCCCCGAAGAAGAAGGCAGCCAAGAAGACCACGAAGAAGAAGGCCGCCCCGAAGAAGAAGGCAGCCAAGAAGACCACGAAGAAGAAGGCCGCCCCGAAGAAGAAGGCAGCCAAGAAGACCACGAAGAAGAAGGCCGCCCCGAAGAAGCGGGCAGCCAAGAAGACCACGAAGAAGAAGGCCGCGAAGAAGCTGTAACAGGCGGCAGCACGATCAGCCTGCCTTGCGGCGGCGGATCGAGAAACGGGCGGCGCCTCATGCGTCGCCCGTTTTGTTTTGACGATGGTGGGTTCAAAGCGTCGCCGCCAGGCGACATCGTCGGCAATCCCGCGAACGCTAGGAACCCCGGAACTGGCCGCTCATTCGTGTCGGCGGCGTCTTGGCCGGGGTCGACGCACTCGTCTTGGCCGCTCCGGGTTTTGCGGTTGAATTGGCGGCGGCCGGTTGCGCAGCCGACTTCGTCCGCTTGCCCGCACCCCGCGTCGCCGCCACGCTCTTTCCCTTTGTACCCGCTTTGGCGGCAGCCGGTGCGACGTCGCTCGTGACCCGCAGTTTCTGGCCGGCCACCAGCGTTTCGCGGGACAGGCTGTTCCAGGCTTTCAGCTCCTGCGCCGTCACTCCGTAGCGGACGGCCACCCGTTGCAGCGTGTCACCCTTCGCCGCCGTGTAGTAGAACGTGCGACCCGAGGGCACGGCCGTGAACACTGCGAGCTGCAGCGACTGCACCGATTCCAGCGTGGGGCGCTGCGCCGGGACCAGCAACGCATGGCCTTCGTGGATCCGCGAGCGGGGACCAAGGCCGTTGACCGCCCGCAAGGTCTCCACCGACATGCCGTACTTGACCGCGACCTGCGGCAGGGTTTCGCCCGCCTTCATGCGATACGCCTGCCATGACACGAGGGGCTGGTCGGTCAGCTCGAGCTTGGCCGCGAACAGCTCGGCATTGTCGATCGGCAGCAGGATCGAATGTTCGTCGGCGCCCGCGATCACCGGCCGGTTGTGCTGCGGATTGAGCGCGAGAAAATCCTCCAGCGACAGTTCCGCCAGTTCGGCCGCGCGCTTGGTGTCCATCTTGCGCGTCGTCTTCACCACGGCGAAGAACGGCGCATCCGGGATGTCGGCCAGCACGAGTCCGTATTTTTCCGGATCGCGAACGATGTTCTTCACTGCCTGCAGCTTGGGCAGGTAGTTGCGCGTTTCCGCCGGCATCGAAAGGCTGATGTAGTCCATAGGCAGCCCCTTGGCCTTGTTGCGGGCAATCGCCTTGCCGACGTTGCCCTCGCCCCAGTTGTACCCGGCAAGTGCCAGCTGCCAGTCGCCGAAATCCCCGTGCAGCTTTTCCAGGTAGTCGAGCGCCTTGTCGGTGGCGGCAATCACGTCCCGCCGCGAGTCCACCCAGAAATTCTGGGCCAGCCCGTAGTGCTTGCCGGTCGACGGAATGAATTGCCAGATCCCCGCCGCGCGGGCAGAGGACATCGCCACGGGATTGAAGGCGCTCTCGATCATCGGCAGCAGCGCGATCTCGGTGGGCATTTGCCGCTGGGAGACTTCGGAGACGATGTGATAGAGGTACCGGCGGCTGCGCTCGATCATCCGCGCCATGTATTCGGGTCGCGACGAATACCACTGCTCCCACTTTTCGACCAGCGGATCGTTGATGTCGGGGATCGCGTAACCGGCGACGATGCGTTCCCACAGATCGCCTGCGGGGGGCGGCAGCGGCTCCAGGTCCGCGCCTGCCGCGGACGGAAACAGCTCGGGTTCCTTGGGCACGGCAACCACGGCGACCACCGATGGGGGGGGCTCCGGCTCCGGCGCCGGCACGACCGCTGGTGCGACCACGGCCACGGGCGCGGGCGGCGCCGTCGCGCACGCCGACAGGAGGACTCCGACAACGACCAACAGCACTATTCGCAAATCGTGGTTCCCTTTCCAGAAGTCTGCGCCGCTGGGCATGACGCCTGTGGACGGCGATGGTAGGCCCGAGGACGAAGACGGGTCAACCCGAGGGGCCCCGTCCTGCTGCCGATTTGCAGCAGGCTCAGAACTGGTTTTTCCACTCCCGCAGCTCCGCGAACACCGCGATATCGTCGGCAAGTTCGCGTCCGGCGCGTCGTTGCGCAGCTGCCCTCACTTCCGGAACCCCGGCGCGCAGGAACGGATTGGTCGCGATCTCGTCGGCCAGCGTGGACGGCACCGTGGGCAGGTCGCGCGCACGCTTGTCGGCGTCGCGCAACTGCCGCGCCGCAAGGGCCGCATTGTGCGGCTCCACCGCGGCCGCAAAACGCAGATTGGCCAGCGTGTACTCGTGGGCGCAGTATACGTGCGTCGCCGCGGGCAGCCGCGCGCATGACGACAGCGATGTCCACATCTGCGTCGGCGTGCCCTCGAACAGCCGACCGCAGCCACCGGCAAAGAGCGTATCACCGCAGAAGAGCGAAGGCTGGCCGTCCACGTCGCCGAAATAGGCAATGTGTCCGGCAGTGTGCCCCGGGACATCAAGCACGGTAAAACGCAGCGGGAGGCCGGGCACGTTCACCGCGTCGCCCTGCACCAGGGCCCGCGTACGACCGGGAATGCGCTCATTCGCGGGGCCGAAAACCGGCACCGGGAACTGCGCCAGCAGCGCCGTGACGCCTCCCACGTGGTCGCCATGGTGATGGGTCGTGAGGATCGCCGTCAGCGCCAGCCCTTCGCGCTCAAGCACCTCCAGCACGGGCACGGCGTCGCCGGGATCCACGACCGCTGCACGACCATCGGCATGCAGCAGCCAGATGTAGTTGTCCGCAAATGCCGGGATGGGGATAATCGCTGTCATGGATGCATCTTCGGGACCTGGCGCCGGGGTGTCAACGACGCTCGCGCACTGGTTTGCGACGCCGCTGGGACAATATCTGCTGGCGCGGGAGCAGGCGTATTTCGATCAGACCGTGGCCGACATCTTCGGGTTCCGCGCGCTGCAGATCGGCCTGCCCGAGTGCCCGTTTCTCGACCAGAGCAGGATCTCGTCGCGCTGGACGCTCGATTACGATCCGCCCGGGCAGATCATCGCCGACCCGCATGAACTGCCGTTCGCCGAGAACTCCTTCGACCTCATCGTGCTGCCGCATGCCCTCGAGTTCACCGATGACCCGCATCTCATGCTGCGCGAGGCCTGGCGCGTGATCCGGCCCGAAGGCCAGATCGTCATCGCCGGTTTCAACCCATTCTCGCTCTACGGCGCCAAGCGCTACTTCGGTCGCTCCCAGTCCCCGCCGTGGAACGGCAATTTCATCGCACTCTACCGGTTGAAGGACTGGTTGACACTGCTCGGCTTCGATGTGGTCGGTGGCCGCCTCGACGGTTACGCGCCGCCCTTTGCCAGTCCCAAGTGGCTGCAGCGCTTCGGCTTCTTCGAGCGCACCGGCGACCGGTGGTGGCCCATTGCCGGCGGCGTCTATTTTCTGCGCGCCACGAAGAAGGTGCTTGGCATGCGTTTGCTCACCCCCGTGTGGCAACGCCGCGAACGGCGGTCCAAGGCCCTGGCGCCCGCGCGAGTACGCGAAAGCCTGACCACGGCGGATCGGCTGCCGCATTGAGCGCCGCCGGGCCGCCCCAAGGCGATCGCCCCCCGGGGGGAGCGGCGCGCAGCGCCGTTCGGGGGGGAGGTGCAAGCGCGGTGGTGATCTATACGGACGGGGCCTGCAAGGGCAATCCCGGCCCCGGTGGCTGGGGCGCGCTGCTGCTAACGGGCGAACACGAGCGCGAGATTTTTGGCGGCGAGGCGCTGACCACCAACAACCGGATGGAGCTCACCGCGGTGATCCGCGCGCTGGAATCGCTGACGCGAACCACCACCGCGCAGGTCTACACCGACTCGCAGTATGTGAAGAACGGCATCGAAACCTGGATCCACGGCTGGAAGCGCAACGGTTGGAAGACGGCCGATCGGAAGCCCGTCAAGAACGCGGAGCTTTGGCGCGAACTCGACGCACTCGTCATCCAGCACGCAGTGTCATGGCATTGGGTGAAGGGACATGCCGACAATGCGGGCAACCTGCGCGCCGACGCACTGGCCAACCAGGGCGTGGAAATGATGCGCGTGCCGTAACTGGGGTGCAAAGGAGGGGCCAGGCCTACGGAACATCCGGCGCAGCGGCCGCTTTCATCAGCCGCTTCGCGAACACTTCCATCTCGCGGCCGGCCTGCTTGTCGCCCTTGCGTTGGGCCACGGCGATGCCGGCACGATACGCCGTCAATGCGCCTTCGGCGTCACCCGTCTCCGTCAGCGCGCGCCCCAGCAGCTTCCAGGCGGCCGTGTATCCGGGGTCGAGGGCGACGGCTTCGCGCAGGTGGAGCGCAGCACGGGCGACGTCGCCCGCCTTGAGGTATTCGTTACCGAGCGAATAGCGCAGCAACGCGCCTTCCTTGCCGGACGCCAGCATGCGCTCGAAGCTGGCCAGGATGGGGGACGGCGAATCGGACATTTACTTGAGGATGAACTCGCCGGACTCGCAGCCCACGCGACGCATCGGAAAAATCACCTGCTTGTCCTCGCCCTTGATCTTGCCCTCGGTCGTCGCGTATAGCCAACCCTCGGTGCCGCGACGGTAGGAGATCCGCTGCGGAAAATCGTGCTCGGGATTGGCGAAGACGAAGATCGAGTCCTTGTCATCCTTGTCGATCGCGGTCAGCTTGAATGCGGTCTCACGCTGCCCCGACGGCAAGGCCACGTAGAAGACCCCCTCCGGCCGGCTTTCGATGCGCAAGTATTCATAGCTCTGCGTCTTACCCTGGTAGACGGTGGACCCGGCGCCGACCAGCATGCCGCCGCGCAACGGGCCCCACTGCTCGCGGAAATCGCGCTGATTGACCGTGCCGGCCCAGCACCCCTCGAGCCATGCCAGCCCGGCGACGTTCGCGAGGTCCGCCGCGGACGCCGCAACGCGTGGAGCGGCGGCCGCAGCCGGCGAGGATGCCGGCGTCGGCTGTGCATTCGCCGACCCCAGGCTGACGAGGACGAGTGCCGCCATCATCATGGCCGGCCGGCGTGCGAACAGGTTGGACGTGATGATCGTCATGGTCATTGGACTCGCGCGAGAGGCAGATTGAGAAGGAGATTCTGGGGCTTGAGCTTCAGCCGTTGCCGGTCATCCATGGCCATGGCGAGATAGACGGGGCGCCCCATGAGACCCGGTCGCATGTCGGCCGGGTTGCGAAATTCGAGGCGGAACAAGCATAGAAGCCGGCCCATCCGCGCCTCGTCGATGTCCACCTTGTTGTACAGGTCGTTCAGGAGCGCGCTGGCCTCGGCATCGAGGCCCACGTGCCAGACCCAGCGCGCATCGTCGATCGCGCGCTCGTGCACGATCGTGACTTCGACGCCGAGAAAGTGCTGCACCCACCGCTCAAGCACTCGACATAGCGCATCCAGCGCCGGGCGACCGCGGTTGATGCTGACCGAGAAGTCGTGCCGCTCGTCGCGCTCCCAGTAGCGCGCCGCGCCTTCGGCATCGAGGACATCGAGTTCGATGTCGCGCGTGGGCGTACGGTTCTGCGCCAGCAGTTCGCCCAGCGAGCCGAACCCGCCGGTGGTGGCAAAGAGTTCGACCGTCGTCTCGTCCGCCGCCATCACCGCGCCATCCTCCATCACGGCGATCTTCTGCGGGCGAAAGAGCATTTCGGCCGCGCGGGCGGCCATCGGATCCGCGTCGGCGGTGAGAATGTGCCGCAACAGGACCTGCGTCATCTGGTGCACGAACAGCGGTGGCACATCCACGCCGTCGCCGCGAAAGAGTCCGGTGTAGGCAGCCTCGAGCGACGGGGCCGCAGTTAGCCGCGCGCGGAAACGCAGCCAGATGGCGTAGTTTTCCCGCGCGTCGACATCGACCAGCGCCGCGAGCTGGGCGTCCGCGACCGCACGACGAGGTTCGGCCAGCAATGCATCGTGCAGCGCCAGTTCGGCCGGGCACGATTCCGGCACCGGGGCCAGCTCCGGGCGAACGAGAAAGCTGCGCAGGAAATCGTCGGTGACGGCAAGCCTGCCGTCTGGCCCGGGTTGCAGCAGCGCGTAACCGCAGGAAGGCCAGAAGTCGGGCATCAGGTGCCGAGCATCGCCTTCTTGAGATCGGCCTGGACCGGATTGTCGCCGAGCCAGATACGCGTGAGTGCCTTGTTGAAGGCGTCACCCGCAATCGAGCCCTTGGCTGCGCCATTCAGCCCGATCTTCGTGGCACCGTCGACGAAGTCCAGCGTGACGACGTCCTTTTCCTTCACTTCGTTGAAGGCTTTCATGGTCGTGACCATCTGGTCGATCTGCGGCTTGATCGCGGCCAGCTCGGCCGGCGAGCTGTTTTCCTTGATCCCGTCGGTCAGCGCATCGACCAGTTGATCGGCCGACAACGTGCGCAGGAGGTTGAGCTGGAATCGCCGTGGCCCTTTCTCCAGCACACCGGCCAGTGTCGTGGCCTTGGCCGGCAGATACAGGCTGCCGACATAGACCTTGAAAACCGCGCGCGTACGGATGCCCGCGCCGTTCAGCACCAGATCCTGCCCGCCCACGCTCATCTTGTCGTCGAGCTTGACGCCGCCGACTTCGGCGGCCTGCACGGAAGTGGCAAGCAAGGCCGCTGCCACGATGATCATCAATGTACGCATGTTCACTCCTCCATCAACGCGTTATCCCCGCGGCAATCCGCCGCGACCGTTCTGCCTGGCTACATCGCCTCGAAGATTCCCGCGGCGCCCATACCCGTACCCACGCACATCGACACCATGCCGTACTTCAGCTTGCGCCGCCGCAGCGCGTGCGTGATGGTGGCCGTCCGGATCGCGCCGGTGGCGCCCAGCGGATGGCCCAGTGCGATCGCGCCGCCCAGCGGATTGACCTTGGCCGGGTCGAGCTTCAATTCGCGCATCACCGCAATGGCCTGCGCGGCAAAAGCCTCGTTCAGTTCGATCCAGTCGAGCTGGTCCTGGCGGATGCCCGTGGTCTTCAGCACCTTCGGGATGGCCGCAATCGGCCCGATGCCCATGATCTCCGGCGCCACGCCGGCCACCGCATAGCCCACCCAGCGCGCGAGTGGCGCGAGATTCAGCTCCTTCAGGACGCGTTCGGACACGAGGATCGATGCGCCGGCCCCATCCGACATCTGCGAGCTGTTGCCGGCGGTGACGGAGCCCCGCGCGGCAAACACCGGCCGCAGCTTGGCCAGGCCCTCGGCCGTGGTGTCGGCACGAGGGCCCTCGTCGCGCTCGAACACCTTGCTGCGCTTCACGATCCTGTCCGCGGCGAGATCGGGCACGCTTTCGTCGATCGTGATCGCGCTGACCTCGGTGGCAAATTCGCCGGTCGCCTGCGCCGCCAGCGCCCGCTGGTGCGACTGCAGCGCGAAGGCATCCTGTTCGTCGCGGGTGACTTTCCATTGGGCCGCCACCTTCTCGGCGGTCAGCCCCATGCCATAGGCGATGCCGACGTTCTCGCCCTGCTCGAACACCGCCTCGTTCAGCGCGAGGCGGCCGAGCATCGGAATCATGCTCATGCTCTCCGTGCCGCCGGCGATCATGATGTCGGCCTCGCCGGTACGGATGCGATCCGCGGCAACCGACACGGCATTGAGGCCGGACGAGCAGAACCGGTTGATGGTCATGCCCGCGACGCTGTTCGGCAATCCCGCCAGCAACACGCCGATGCGCGCGACGTTCATGCCCTGTTCGAACTCGGGCATCGCGCAGCCGATGATGGCATCCTCGATCCGATTCGCGTCGATGGCCGGCACCTGCGCCAATACCGCTTTCAACACGTGTGCCAGCAACGTGTCAGGGCGCGTGGACCGAAACGCTCCGCGGGGGGCCTTGCCCACGGCGGTACGCGTGGCGGCCACGATGTAGGCATCCTGAATCTGTCTGTCCATGGTTCGCGATCTCGACGTGATGTTCGTTACCGATCAGTTCCGCAGCGGCTTGCCGGTCGCAAGCGTATGCGCGATGCGAGCCTGCGTGGATTCGTGGCGCAAAAGGTGCATGAATTCCGCGCGCTCGAGCTCGAGCAGCCAGTCCTCGTCGACCAGGCTGCCGGACTCGACCTCGCCGCCGCACAGCACCCGTGCCACCCGCTTGCCCACCTCGAAGTCGTAGGCACTGATGAAGCCGCCATCGCGCATGTTGACCAGCATCATCTGCAGCGTGGCGAACCCCGTCCTGCCCGCCACCGGAATGTTGCGCGCCGGCAGCGGCGGCCGGTAACCGGCCTCCGCCAGCGCCCGTGCCTGGCCCTTGGCCACATACAGCAGCTCGTTGGCGTTCATCACCACGACGTCGGACGCGCGCAGGAAACCCAGCTCCTTCGCCTCCAGCGCGCTCTTCGACACCGTGGCGGTGGCGATCGTCTGGAAATAGGTGCGGATGAACGGAAACTGATCGATCTGGCTGCCGTTGGCGCCGCGCCGCACTTCCTCGGCCGCGCGCACGGCAAACTCCTTGCTGCCGCCACCGGCAGGCAACAAGCCGACACCCACTTCCACGAGCCCGATGTAGGACTCCAGCGCGGCCACCGTGCGATCCGCGTGCATGATCAGCTCGCACGACCCGCCCAGCGCCATGCCGCGCACGGCACACACCGTGGGGATCAGGCTGTGGCGCAACCGCATCGCGGTGCGCTGGAACTTGGCGACCACCGCGTCAATCTTGTCCCACTGCTGGGCCGCGATGCCCGGCGATACGGCCGCCAGGTTGGCGCCCAGCGAAAACGGCTCCCGCGTCTGCCAGATCACGAGGCCGGCATAGCCGCGCTCCGCTTCGTCGATCGCGCGCAGCAGGCCATCGAGCACATCCTCGCCGATCGTGTTGGCCTTGCTCTTGAACGACACGATCGCCACGTCGTCGCCCTGGTGCCACATGCGCACGGCGTCGGTTTCGAAGATCGTCGTGCCGCGATCGGCTGGGGCTTCGCCGAATACGGCCTCCGGAAACAACTGGCGGCGATAGACGGGCAGCGTCGACCGCGCGACGAACTTGCCCTCCCTCGGCGCATAGGCGCCAGCGCGACCGTGGACGCCTTTGGCCGCGCGCACCGCCTCCCCCGCCACCCACGCCGGCAGATCCACCTTCGCCAGCGCGCGACCCGCCGCGATGTCCTCGGCAACCCATGCCGCCACCTGGTCCCACCCGGCCGACTGCCACGTTTCGAACGGCCCCATCTGCCAGCCGAAACCCCAGCGGATCGCAAGGTCGACGTCGCGCGCATTATCGGCGATGGCTGCCAGGTGAAACGCGCTGTAGTGGAACAGGTCGCGGAAGATGGCCCACAGGAACTGCGCCTGCGGATGCTGCAGCGCGCGCAACGCCGCAAATTTTTCCGCCGGAGACTTGAGCTTCAGGATCTCCGCGACCTCCGGCGCAACTACGCCCGCCGCCACCCGGTATTCGCGCGCGGCAGGATCCAGCACCTCGATGTATTTCCCGACCTTGCGGAAGAACCCTGCCTTGGTCTTGGCACCCAGCGCACCTTGCGCCACCAGGCCCGCCAGCACCGGCGGCGTGGCAAACAACGGATGCCACGGATCGTCGGGCAACGTGTCCCACATCGTCTTGACCACGTGCGCCATCGTGTCGAGTCCCACGACGTCGGCGGTGCGGTAAGTCGCGCTCTTCGCGCGGCCGATGGCGGGACCAGTGAGGGCATCGACCACGTCGAACGACAGTCCGAAGGTCTCGGCGTGCTTCATCGTGGCCAGCACGGAGAAGATGCCGACGCGGTTGGCGATGAAGTTGGGCGTGTCCTTGGCGCGGATCACGCCCTTGCCCAGCGTCGACGTCAGGAAGGTCTCGAGCGCATCGAGCAGCGCGGGATCGGTCTGCGGGCCCGCGATCAGTTCGACCAGGTACATGTACCGCGGCGGATTGAAGAAGTGCATGCCACAAAAGCGCGGCCGCAGCGTCTCGGGCACAGCCGCCGACAGCGCCGCCAGCGACAGCCCCGACGTGTTCGTCACGAGCACGGCTTCCGGCGCCAGATGCGGCGTGATCTTTTCGTACAGGTCGCGCTTCCAGTCGATGCGCTCGGCGATGGCTTCGATCACGATGTCGCACTCGGCCAGGCGCGCCAGGTCGCTGCCATAGTTCGCGGCAACGATGGCCGCCGCGCGGTCCTTCGCCGCGAAGGGTGCCGGCTCGAGCTTGGCCAGGCCTGCTATGCCGCGCTCGGCGAGGCCGTTGGGGTCGCCTTCCTTGGCCGGCAGGTCGAACAGGATGACCGGGATGCCGGCGTTGGCGAAGTGCGCGGCGATCTGCGCGCCCATCACGCCGGCGCCGAGCACGGCGGCCTTGCGGATGAAGAACGATGATGTTGACATGAATGGAGTGCCGGAAAGACCCGTGGCGTCACGGGCAGGTATGAGAAAACTGCACGCAGCGGGAAGACCATTCTACCAAACGCTACTGGGCCGAATCGTCGTCGTGGCCAAGGATTGGCGACAATCCTTGCGCATGGCCAAGCACGCTGCCGCCGAAAAAACGGCCGGGTTGCCCCGGCCGTCATGCCTCGTGAATTTCAACCGATGCTGGAGCGTTGCCGCCCCGATGACACTAGAACGTCATGGTGGCCTGCAGCGACAGGATCCAGGTGCTTGCCTCGAACTCGCCGTTGACCAGCCCATAGCTCGCCGTCGAGCCCTCGTTCCGGTTGAAATTGGTCTTGTCGCCGATGATGTAGGCAAAGCCGCCATCGAGTTTCAGGGTCGGCGACCACTTGTACTCACCGCCGACCGCCAACCACCAGCGGTCGGAGTCGGGCAACCGCGTCGTGGGAGCGTTGGTGACGGGTGTCTGGTCGAAGGCAACACCGAAGCGCGCTTTCCACACTTCGTTGGCCTTGTAGGTCGCGCCGACCGAGAATTTGTAGGAATCGTCCCAATTGAGCGGTGTCGCCGGGAGAACGGAGCCGTCGGTCGGGACGAACTTGAGTTCCGGAATGCTGGACCAGCCGGTGTACTGGATATCGGCCATCACATCCCACCGGCTGTTCAACCGGTAGAGCATCGACAGGTTGGCGATGGCCGGAAGCGTGATGTCGGAGGTCACGCTGCGGTTGTACAAGGCACGCTGGTTGACGCCAGCAGACAGCGCGGCAATCGTTCCCGCCAACTGCGGCGATGTCCCCGGAGGAAGCACGACAGTCGGGTTGCTGAAATCGATGTTGCCGGATACGTCGTACTTCATCTCCGAGCGGTAGGAAAAGCCCGCGCGAAGCTGCGGCGTGGCATCCCAGGCGAACCCGATGTTCCAGCCCCATGCGCCGTCCTCGCCTTTGACCTGCACGTCCGAGTCGAGGCCGCGCGTGGCGCCAGCGATGGCGTTGAAGGTCGGGGATCCAGGCGCGATGCCGGCGGCGCCGGCGGCGGAGAGCAGCGCCCCCGAGTAGTTGGCATTGTTGGTAAGCGTGGCCTTGAGGTACTGATAGTTGATACCCGCACCGATCGCCAGCGTCGGGGTCGCCTTCCACGACAGCACCGGGTTGACGTTGAGCGTCTGGATCTGCGATTTCTTTGCCTGGTAACGGCCGAGCCAGCCGTCATCGAACTCCGTGGTCAGGCCAAACGGGGCGTTGATGCCGATGCCGAAGGTCCACGCCGCATTGATCGGCACGGCCAGATACAGGTTCGGCACGAAGTTGAACCCGCCGGCGTCGCCGCCATCGCCACCCAGCGGCTGATTGGCGGCCGGAAGCGAAGCGTTGTTGTTGAATTTGATCGACGGCGTGATGATGTGGATGGCCTGTGCCGCCTGAGTCCTGGAAAACTGCGAGATCGCGGCCGGGTTCGACCACATCGCCGAAACGTCGTCGGTGGCCACAGCGCCGCCGGCAAACGCATTGCCGAGACCGCTGGCGCTGTTTTCGTTCAACTGGAAGCCGGTGCCAAACGCCTGCCCGGCGCCAAGTGCCAGCACCAGCGCGCTGACCGCCGAGGCGAGTTGCGTCTTGCGTATCGTTGTCGATGCCATCACTTGCTCCTCCTGGGTGCCGTGGACGGCACGATTGGTATGACTTCCGAATTGATCTTTTTTGAATCCACCCGCCCATGGGGCGGTAAAGCGACGGAAACCCTCATTCATGACTATACACTCGCAATAGAGCGGAATCGAGAGACTTCGACCGGGAACATGATCACGGCAAATCGAGCAGCCGCGGCCGGCGGTCCGGACCTACCGCAACGTAGGTAAGACTCGCTTCGGTCACCCGTACGGTAACTTCCTCTTTCGGGTTGCGCTGCGCAAAAACCTCGACATCAACCGTTATCGACGTCTTTCCGATACGGGTGACGGCGGCGAAGAAGGTCACCAGGTCACCGACCAGCACCGGTTGCTTGAACGTGAAGGAATTGACCGCCACGGTGGCCACCCGGCCCCGCGCATGGCGCGCCGCGACGACGCCCCCGGCAATGTCCACCTGCGCCATGATCCAGCCGCCGAAGATGTCGCCATGTTGGTTCACATCCGCCGGCATCGGGACCACGCGCAGGACCGGCTGCTTGTCGGGAAGCGTCATCGGCGGCCGCGCAGGTCAGCCGGAGGCGCCCGGACGCTTCATTTCGTCCCGCAGCTCGCGGCGCAGGATCTTGCCGACGTTGGATTTGGGCAGCTCGCTGCGGAACTCGACGGTACGGGGAATCTTGTAGCTGGTGAGGTGCTCGCGACAATACTTCAGCACGTCCTCGTTGGTGAGCGTCGGGTCCTTCTTGACGACGTAGAGCTTGACCGCCTCCCCCGATTTGGCATCCGGCACGCCGACGGCGGCGCATTCGAGGACCCCCGGATGACCGGCGACCACACCCTCGATCTCGTTCGGATACACGTTGAAGCCCGATACCAGGATCATGTCCTTCTTCCGGTCCACGATCCGGACGAAGCCGCGGTCGTCCATCACGCCGACGTCCCCGGTCGCGAACCAGCCGTCCTTGTCCATCACCTTGTCGGTCTCGTCCTGCCGGTGCCAGTAGCCCGCCATCACCTGCGGCCCGCGGATGCAGATCTCGCCAGGCTTGCCCAGGGCCACGGTGACGCCGGCATCATCGCGCAGCGTCACCTCGGTCGAGGAAATCGGCAAACCGATGGAGCCGTTGAATTCGGGAAGATCGAGTGGATTGATCGTTGCCGCAGGCGAAGTTTCGGTGAGCCCGTAGGCTTCGATCAACGGCACGCCCGTGATCTCCTTCCACTTCTTCGCCACCGCTTCCTGCACCGCCATGCCGCCGCCCAGTGTCAGCACCAGCGCCGAGAAATCGAGCTTCTTGAAGTCCTCGTTGTTGACGAGCGCATTGAACAGCGTATTGACGCCGGTGAAGGCGGTGAACTTGTACTTGCCCATCTCCTTCACGAAGCCCGGGATGTCGCGCGGGTTGGGGATGAGCACGTTTTCGCCGCCAAGCGTCATGAAGACCAGGCAGTTCGCGGTCAGCGAAAAAATGTGATAGAGCGGCAGCGGGGTGATGATGATTTCGCGGCGGTCCGCCTTCAGGGAAGGGCTCAACCAGGCGCGCGCCTGCAACAGGTTGGCGACGATGTTGCGGTTGAGCAGCATCGCGCCCTTGGCCACCCCGGTCGTGCCCCCGGTGTATTGCAGGAACGCGATGTCATTGTGGTCCTGCGGCACCCGGGTGAGGGTGCTGCGGCGACCGGCAGCCAGCGCATCGGACAGGCGGATCGCGCCCGGCAGCGAATACGCGGGAACCATCTTCTTGACGTGCCGGATGACGAAGTCGACCGCGATACCCTTGAAGCCCAGCAATTCTCCGATCGAGGTCATCACGACCTGCCGGACCTTGGTCCGGCCGACCACGATGGCCACGGTGGCGGCAAAGTTTTCGACGCAGACCAGCACCTCGGCGCCGGAATCGCTCAGCTGGTGTTCGAGTTCGCGCGCGGTGTACAGCGGGTTGACATTGACGACCGTGCAACCCGCGCGAAGCGTGCCGAACAGGGCCACCGGATACTGCAGGATGTTGGGCATCATCAGCGCGACCCGCGTGCCCTTCTTGCAGCCGATCCCCTGCAACCAGGCGCCAAATGCCGCGGAGAGCGTGTCGAGCTCGGCAAACGTCAGTGTCTTGCCCATGCAGGTGAACGCGGGCCGGGTGGCGAACTTGGCCACACTCTCCTCGAAAACTTCGCACACCGACGCATACTCGTTGATGTCGATTTCCGCGGGAACGCCCTTTGGATAGTGCTTGAGCCAGATCTTGTCCACGACACGCCTCCTTGTGCCACCCGTTTTCGCCGCATTTCCACCACCGCCAGAACGCGGTGGGGGGGTCGACGCGGGGTGGTTCAGCCTGCGGCGCCGATCCTCGCGTGGGAGGGGCGTCCGTCCAAAAATCCTACACCAGTTGCGGCGTCCCGGGGTACGAACGGATCACGTTAATGCCTCGCCGGCGAAGTGCAGCGGGCCGCCGCGAAACGGCGCGAAGCCCGTGCCGAAGATCGCGCCGGCATCGACCAGGTCGGCGTCGGCAACGATGTGGGCGGCCAGCGCCGCGCGCGCTTCGTCGACCATCGGGCCGACCAGGCGATCCGCAAGTCCCGCCGGTACCGCGCCGGCCGCGGCCTTCTGCGGCTTGCCGTTGGACCATCGATAGAAGCCCTGCCCGGTCTTGCGGCCGAGATGGCCCGCCGCAATGAGTTCCTGCAGCCGCCGGGGCGGCTGCGCGTCGCTGCCCAGCAGCCGGCCCACCGCAACGCAGATATCGAGGCCGACGGTATCGGCAAGTTCGATCGGCCCCATCGGCATGCCAAAGGCCAGTGCCGCCTCATCGACGGCTTCCGGCGCAATGCCCTCGTCGACGCAACGCATGGCCTCCATGAGGTACGGCGCCAGCACGCGATTGACAAGGAAGCCGGGCGCGCTCCTGACCGGCAGCGGCAGCTTGTCGATCTGGCGCACGAACGCGGCGGCTTGCGGCACCAGTGCCGCCGCCGTGCCGGCCCCTACGACGATCTCGACCAGCATCATCTTCGCCACCGGATTGAAGAAATGCAGTCCGATCAGCCGCTCGGGGGCCTGCAGCGTGGATGCAATGTCCTCGAGCGGAATGCTCGAGGTGTTGGTGGCCAGCACCGCGTCGGGCCGGGCCTTCTGTTCCAGTGCCGCGAACAGGCTGCGCTTGGCCTCGACGTTCTCGAAGATCGCCTCGATGATGACATCGGCATGGGCCACGCCATCACCCGCGACGTCGGGGATCAGCCGGTCGGTCGCATCGCGCACCCGCCGCGGATCGCGCAGGCGGTCCGCGAACAGTTTGGCCGCGCGTGTCATCGCGGGCACCAGGCGCTCTGCACTCTGGTCCTGCAGCGTGACCCGCAGCCCGCGCAGCGCACACCAGGCGGCGATGTCGCCCCCATCGTGCCGGCACCCACGACGTGCACGTGCGCCGCCTTGAAGTCGCCCTCCTTGCCCATGCTCTTCAGGCGCTCCTGCAGCCGGAAGACGCGGATCAGGTTGGACGCAGTCGGCGTCTTCAGCAGCGACGGCACCGATGCAGGATCGGAGGCCGGCGCATCCAGCGCGTTGCCGTCGTAGCGCACCCACAGGTCGAGGATGGCGTACGGCGCCGGATAGTGCTCGCGGCGGGCGCGCTGCGCAACCTGCTTCCTCGCCTTTGCGGCGATGTAGCGACGCGCCAGCGGATTGAGCGTCAACGACAGCGGCAGCTTCAGCCGCCGTGGCGCCGGCAGCGCGCGCAGCACGCCGCGCGCCGTGTTCTCCATCACGCGCGGCGGCACGCACTCGTCCGCCACGCCCAGCTTCTTCGCGCGCCGCGCATCGATCGTCCTGCCGGTCAACAGGAGGTCGAGCGCCGCGGGCGCGCCGATCAACCGCGGCAGCCGGCGAATGCCCCCCCATCCAGGCACGATGCCCAGCATCACTTCGGGCAGTCCAAGCCTCGTGCCCGGTTCGTCGACGACCACGCGATACCTGCAGGCCAGCGCAAGCTCGAGGCCCCCGCCCAGGCAGAATCCCCTGACCAGCGCCAGCGTCGGATAGCGCACATGCGCCAGGCGCTCGAACGTGTCCCAGCCCCGCTTGACGATGGCCAATGCGCCCGCCTCGTCGGTGACGCCGGCGAATTCGTCGACGTCAGCGCCGGCGATGAAGCCATTGGCCTTGCCGGAGCGGATGACGAGCGCCTTCGGCGCATCGCGGTCCAGCAGGTCGAGCGCCTCATTCAGTTCGGCCAGCACCTCGCCGGAAAGCGTGTTGGCGGTGGCGCCGACCCGGTCCAGCGTAAGCCACGCAATGCCGTCGGCATTGCGTTCAATGGTCCAGTGTTGCATCAGTGATCCTGCGGGTTCGGGTGAATGGGAGTCGCGGCGCCATCGGGCCGCGGGTCGACGCGCCTGCTCCGGACGCGATGCGTCACCGCGCTCATACGCGCTCGACCAGCATGGCGCCGCCCAGACCGCCGCCGATGCAGATGGCGGCCAGACCGCGTTTGCCGCCGGTGCGCCGCAGCACGTTCAGCACATGCAGCACGATGCGCGTGCCGGAAGCCCCCACCGGGTGGCCCAATGCGATGGCGCCGCCGTCGACGTTGAGCCGCGCCGGGTCGATGGCGCCCAGCGCCCCGGGCAGCCCGAGTTCGTCGCGGCAATAGTCGTCACTGGCCCACGCCCGTTCGCACGCCAGCACCTGGGCGGCAAACGCCTCGTTGATTTCCACGGCATCGAGATCATCGAGTTTCAGCCCATGTCGCTGCAGGATGGGGGTCGCCGCATGCACGGGCCCAAGCCCCATCTGCGCCGGATCGAGACCTGCCCATTGCGAGTCGACGATGCGGCCAAGCGGCGTCAGCCGGTGTTCGTCCACCGCGCGGGCGGAGGCCACCACCACCCAGGCGCCGCCGTCGGTGATCTGCGAACTGTTGCCGGCAGTGACGTTGCCGTATTTCTTGTCAAAGAAGGGGCGAAGCTTGGCGAGATTCTCCGCCGTCGAGTCCGTGCGCGCGCCGTCGTCCTCCGCGTAGACCTTGCCGGCCTTGTCGTAGAGCGCCACCACCTCGTCGGCGAAGTGTCCGGCCTTCTGCGCAGCAATCACCCTGGCGTGACTGCCTGCGGAGTAGGCATCCATTTCCTGGCGCGTGATGCCGAAGCGATAGGCGAGATTTTCAGCCGTCTGCCCCATCAGCAGCCCGCAGATCGGGTCGGTGAGGCCCTTCATCAGCGCGATCACCGGCGCGAAGTAGCCGGGCCGGAATTGCGCCAGCAGCGCGGCGCGCTGCCCGGTGGTCTTCGCGGCATACCATTTCGACAACCACATCACCATGGTGTCGGAGAAGAGCAGCGGCGCCCGCGACAATGCGTCGACGCCACCGGCAAGCACCAGGTTCGATCGGCCCGCGCGGATGTTGTTGACCGCCGAATCGATGGACTGCATGCCCGACGCGCAATTGCGCATCACGGTCCAGCCCGGCACCTTGAGGCCGCAGCCCATCCGCAATGCGGCCACCCGACCGATGTTCACTTCATCGGGGGACGGCGCCGCACAGCCGAGGATCACCTCGTCCAATTGCGTGGGGTCGAAGCCCTGGCGCAGCAACAGCGCGCGGCCGGCATCGGTGGCAAGATCCGACGCGGCAAAGGGCCCCGGCCGGTTGCGCGACTTGAGAAACGGCGTGCGCTTGCCGTCGACGATGTAGACAGGTTCGTTCATGGCCATGGATTGCGTCCGCCTTCGCTTCAGGCCGCGACGCGGCGTATCGCCGGATCGGCGCGCGGCCGCACGGCGTCGATCGCCGGCTGCAGCAGCGTGGCGCCAAGATCCTGGTCGAAGTCGTCGACCTTGATCACGCGTGCCACCAGTTCGCGCTGGGTGATCAGCGCACGCGCTTCGCCCGCATCGATCACGCCGGCCTCGACGCCGCGCATCGCCAGGATCTCGCTGCCGGCGCCTGGCGGCAGGCGTCCGTCCATCCGCTCCTCGCGGATCGCGGCCTTCAGCTTCGCTTCGATGGGTTCGACCACCACGGTCGCGTCAAGTGCGCGCTCGATCAGCCGCACCGGATCGTTCTCGCCGGTGCCGATGTACGTGCCCGCCGTCAGGCGGTCACGCGTGGCCGACGGCGCGATCAGCAGCCGCGCGACCTCGTGCCCGAGCTGGTCCGACGGGGTGACATAGGGCCGGCCCAGCGGAAACACTATCAGGCGCAACGCGATGGCGATGAACCGGTTCGGAAAATTGGAGATGACGCCTTCGAACGCGCCCTGGATCCGGAACATCGCATCCCAGATCGACCAGTGCATCAGCGGGGCGTCGGCTTCCTGGCGGCCCTCGGCCTCGAAGCGCTTCAGCGTCGCCGAGCACAGGTACATGAGCGACAGGATGTCGCCCAGCCGGGCCGACAGCTTCTCCTTGCGCTTCAACGCGCCGCCCAGCGTGCCCATCGACACGTCAGCGAGAAACGCGAGCGCGGCCGAGAAGCGGGTGAGCTGCTGGTAGTAGCGGCGCGTTTCCGGCGCCACGTCCTGCGGGACGCGCACGAAATGCGAACCGGTGATGCCGGTGACGAAGGTGCGCGCAAGGCTCGCGATGGTGAAGCGGATGTGCCCGAACAATGCGTCGTCAAAGGCCACTGACGCGCGCTCCCGGTCCGTTTCCCGCGTGGCGGCGATTTCCTTCAGCACGAATGGATGGCAGCGAATGGCGCCCTGCCCGAAGATGATGAGGCTGCGGGTCAGGATGTTGGCGCCCTCCACCGTGATCGCCACCGGATGCTGCATGTAGGCGCCACCGAGGAAGTTCGACGGACCCATGCAGATGCCCTTGCCGCCGATCACGTCCATGCCATCGTTGATCGTCTGGCGCGCGCGCTCGGTGATGTGATACTTGGCGATGGCCGAGGCCACGGCCGGCTTTTCGCCGAGGTCGATCGCCGCCGCGGTCAGCATGCGCGTGGCGTCCATCATGTAGAGGTTGCCGCCCATCCGGGCCAGCGCTTCCTCGATGCCTTCGAACTTGCCGATCGCGGTCTTGAACTGCGTGCGCACGCGCGCATAGCCGCCCACCGCGCGCACCGCCAGCATCGACATGCCCGTGTTCGACGAAGGCAACGAAATGCCACGTCCCGTCGCCAGGCACTCCATCAGCATCCGCCAGCCTTGTCCGATCATCGGCCGCCCACCGATCACCCAGTCGAGCGGAATGAACACGTCCTTGCCCGAGTTGGGGCCGTTCTGGAACACGGCATTGAGCGGCATGTGCCGACGGCCTATCTGCACGCCCGGATGCGACGCCGGGATCAGCGCGCAGGTGATGCCGAGATCCTCCTTGTCGCCCAGCAGCTTGTCACGGTCGTAGACACGAAACGCGAGGCCGAGCAGCGTTGCCACCGGGCCCAGCGTAATGTAGCGCTTGTCCCAGGTCACTGACAGTCCAAGCACGCGCTTCCCCTCGTGCTCGCCCCAGCACACGTGGGCATAGTCGGGAATGGCCGCGGCATCCGAACCGGCATTGGGATTGGTCAATGCGAAACATGGAATCTCGAGGCCGCGGGCCAACCGGGGCAGGTAGTACTGCTTCTGCGCGTCGGTGCCGTAATGCAGCAGCAGTTCACCCGGCCCGAGCGAGTTGGGCACCATCACGGTGACCGCCACCGTCCCGGATCGCGTGGAGAGCTTGTTCACGACCTGTGAGTGCGCCCAGGCCGAGAAGCCGAGTCCGCCGTAGGCCTTCGGAATGATCATCCCGAGGAATCCCTTTTCCTTCACGAACTGCCAGACGTGCGGCGGCAGGTCCTTGTGGACGTTGGTGGTCTCCCAGTCGCTGGTCAGCGCGCACAGTGCCTCGGTTTCGTGGTCGATGAAACGCTGTTCTTCCGCCGTGAGCGCGGACAGCGGTGTTTGCAGCAGTCGGTTCCAGTTCGGGCGTCCCGAAAACAGTTCGCCGTCCCACCACACCGTACCCGCCTCGATCGCCTCGCGTTCCGTCTGCGACATCGCCGGCATCACCTTGCGGAACATCCCCAGTACCGCATCGCTGATGAGGCGGCGCCGTAGCGAGGGGATCGCCAGCGCAATGCCTAGCGCGATGAAGATGACGGTGAGCACCAGGTTCAGCGCCAGCGGCAGCGCACCGAGTCCCCACGACAGCCCGAGCGCGGCGGCAATGCCGGCGGCCCAGCCACGACCCGACGCATTGACGTAGGCCAGCGCCAGCAACCCGGCGGTGACGGTGACGAACCAGAACAAAGTCAGCATGGCAAAGCTCCTTGGCGGCAGGCGGTGCGCGGTGCGCGACCTGCCCGCAGGGGGTACGGTGTATCAGCGGCCGCGTTCGATTTCGGCATCGAACTCGCGGGTCACGTCGGATAAATCAGGCAATGGCGCGGTGAGGCCGGCCAGCAGGAACGGGGCGAGCCGGCGCAGCAGTATTTCGTCGTTGTCCGTGGCGAGCGGGTTCAATTCGGAAATGATCTTGAGCGCGTCGGTACCAGCCAGCGTGTACGACAGCGCGCCCATGATGAAGTGCAAGCGCCACGACAGCTCTTTCTTCGACAGATGCGGCAAGGCGCGCCCGAACGCCGCCTTGAAACGGGCGATCATCAGCGCGTACTGCTCCGACAGGAAGCGCCGGATGAACGGCGCCGGATCGGCGTAGGCGCGCCCCAGCAGGCGCAGGAAATTGTTGCCGCCCAGTGCCGGATCACGCGCCAGCCGCAGCGCCGGAATGAACAGGGCGGCGAGAATGCGATCGCAACCAAGCGGCATCGGCGCGCTTTCGCGCTCGAAACGATCCAGCAGCTCGACCCGCTCCTGGTTCATCGGATCAAGCCGCCGGGTCAGCACCGCTTCGAACATCGCTTCCTTGCTGCCGAAGTGATAATTCGCGGCCGCCAGATTGGCGCCCGCGGCTGCCGTGATCAAGCGCAAGCTGGTGGCTTCGAAGCCATGCTCCATGAACAGGGACTCGGCCGCGTCGAGCAGGCGCACCTTGGTCGCGGCGGCACCGCGCAGCTCGGGAATGGCAACAACGTTGGTGTCCATTGGTCCTCGAAACGGATGCCTGGAAACGGAGTATTCAAACAACTGTTTTAATCCTATGTTTGATCGAATGTAGTTGTCAAGTCCCAAGGCGTCCATTCCGGTCTGGCGTGGATTGGGCCAACCATCGGTCGGCCGCGGCGCTCCGTATCTTATGGACCCGGGCCCGCGCGGCACCTGACGTTGCACGATGGCCCGTTGGCGCCAGGCGCCGTCACCCCGAGCGGCCGCCCTTAGTTGATAAAATCGGTCGGATACAATTTCGTCACCATGCCCTCCCGCCAGCCGGTCCTGCCCAGCGTATCTGCGCCAGGCGTCGCCTACGTTCCGACCGCAGCCAATCGCAACCTCGGCCTCTGGCTTGGACTGCTCGCCGTGGTCGCGTTCAGCGGCACACTTCCGGCCACCCGGCTCGCGGTGACGTGGCTCGATCCGGTGTTTGTCGGCCTCGGTCGCGCCCTGGTGGCGGCGGTGCTGGCCGCCATCGTGCTGGCCGCCACGCGGACGCCGATACCCCGGCGCGCGCTATGGCCGCGGTTGGGCGTGGTCGCGTTGGGCGTGGTGGCAGGATGGCCCGTATTGACGGCATTCGCGATGCGCCATGTGCCCGCGTCCCACGGGGCGGTGGTCGCAGGCCTGTTGCCACTCGCCACCGCATTGGCCGGCGCATGGCTGGCGCACGAGAGGCCGCGGCGCCGATTCTGGATCTGGGCTGGCGTCGGCAGCGCGGTCGTGATGGTCTTCGCCCTCTGGGAGGGCGGCGGCGCGCTGCAGCCGGCCGACCTCCTGCTCGCCGGCGCGGTGGCCGCGGCTGCTATCGGCTATGCCGAAGGCGCGCGCCTTGCCCGCATTCTCGGCGGCTGGCAGGTCATCTGCTGGGTGCTGATCCTGGCCGCGCCATTTGTCGTGATCCCGACCTGGCTCACCTTCGACAGCCGCAGTCTCGCGGCGCCGTGGCAGGCATGGGCTGCGTTCGCCTATGTCGCGGTCATTTCGCAATTCCTGGGATTCTTCGTCTGGTACCGCGGCCTTGCGGTGGGAGGCATCGCCGCCGTCGGGCAGACGCAACTGCTGCAGCCGTTCCTGACGATCTTCGCGTCGGCGTGGTTGCTGGCCGAACCGGTGACGACCGCAACCTACATCAGCGCAGGCCTCGTGATCGCTGCGATTGCCATGGGACGGCGCGCCTGAGCGCTGCGCATCACTCGCCGCTGCCGCGGCAGGCCCCCCCCCCCACGATTGCACCTCAAACCTGCAGCGTCTTGTTCGCGCAGCGATTGTGCCTGCGTGCGCGCCTACAATCCATGGGACGCCAATGCGCGCGTTGGCTATACTCCGCGGCTGGGAGGAAGGCACCGATGGCCACGATCAAGATCATCCGCACGCATACGCTGTCACACAAGAAGGCCCGCGATGTCGCCGAAAAGATCGCCAAGGATCTGCGCAAGCGCTTCGAACTCGAATACGAATGGGATGGCGAGGAGGTCGAGTTCGAGCGCCCCGGCGTCACTGGCCGCCTGCTGGTGGCCAAGGACCGCTTTCACCTCGACGTGAACCTCGGCTGGTTGCTGACGCCGCTCAAGCCGGCGTTCGAAAAGGAAATCCACCTGCAGTTCGACAAGCTGATCGGCAAGCCCTGATCGACGGCGCGATCCCGATCCTCCGGACGATCAGCGCGGCGCAACCGGTTCGGGCGCGCGAAACGTCAGCGGATCGGGAAACACATCGACCGCGCCACCGACGATCGCTTCCAGAATTTCCGTTTCGCGGGTCTGCACCGTGTCGAGAAACGTCACGGCCCCACCCATGCTGCGAAACGACGAGAAGCCGCGCTCCAGAAAGTCCTGCAGGGCGCCGAGGCCGGCCATCCTCGCCGGCTGCCGCATCATGGCCAGCGCGCCACGAATCAGCGGCTTCCCCACATAGCGGTCGAGCGCACTCCCCACCTCGACGATGAGGCCGATCTGACGACGCCGCAGCGGAATGTTGCCGGCACGGCGGTACGACCTGCAGTAATCGGCGACGGTCAGGTGGCCGTCGGCGCGCGGCAATCGCGACAGCAGCGCACGATCAAGCTCCTGTGACAACGCATTCAATTCCACCGCCTGCGCCATCGTATTGATCACGCCCGCCGGCAGTACCTTCACCATGACCGGGACCACGCGCGCCAGGTCGGCATCGCGACGGGAGAAGTCCCCTGCGCCATAGAGATCGTTCTGGAAGAACTCGACCGCCTTGGCGTACCGCCGATCCACGGCCAGGTCCGCATAAGTCATGCGCAATCGGCGCGACTGCCAAAGCGCAACGCGATTCAATGCGCCGGCGAGGATGGGGTTGTCCACGCGTTCGCCGTGCAGGCGCGCCACACGTTCGAGCTCACGGATGAGGGCGCCTTGAGCGGCGCTTGCGGCGATGGTTTCGGCCATGGAACGCGTTACCGCGCGATGCGACAAGGTGAAGTCTAGCAGGCACCGCGCGGTGCATTAGATTGTTTGCTCTACGGGGGCATGCCTATCGTCTGCCTGTGCCGAATTCACCACTCAAGCCGGGTCGTCGCGCGTTCATCGCCGCCGGCGTCGTTGGCGCCGGCGCCCTGGTCGTCGCGGGATGGCTGCGGCGCCCGCGGTTGCCCGCCCATGGCGTTGCGCCATCGTACATTTCCGCCGACGGCATCGACATCCTCCGTGCCATCGTGCCGGTCATACTCGCCGGCGCCCTGCCGAAGGAGCCCGCCGCGCAGGCCGCCGCTGTGGACGAGACGCTTGCTGCGCTGGAGGTCGCCGTCGGTGGCCTGCCTGCCGCGGCACAGGCCGAACTGGCGCAACTCTTCGACCTGCTGTCGCTGCCACCGGTGCGCATTGCGGTGGCGCGCATCGATGCCCCATGGCGGCAGGCCGCACCCGACCAGGTGCGCTTGTGCCTCGACCGCATGCGCGACAGTTCACTGTTGCTGCTCCGCTCTGCCTACGGTGCCCTGCACCAGCTGACCTTTGCCGCCTGGTACGGCAATCCAAGATCCTGGGTCGCGATCGGCTACCCCGGGCCGCCGGTGCTCGCATGAGCGCAGGTCCGTCCTCCACCATCATCGATCCGTGGGCCGGTGCAGCCACCGCGGGATGGCGCATCGTCGACGCGGCCACCCTCGCCGGCGCCACCACGCTCGAGGCCGATGTCGTCATCGTCGGCAGCGGCGCCGGCGGCGGCACTGCTGCCGAAATCCTGGCCGACGCAGGGCTGCGCGTGCTGCTGGTCGAGGAAGGTCCGCTCAAGTCTTCACGTGATTTCAACATGCTCGAAGCGGAGGCGTATCCACAGCTCTATATGGACTCGGCCGCGCGCAAGACGCGCGACAAGGCCATCAACATCCTGCAAGGCCGATGCGTCGGCGGCGGTACCACCGTGAACTGGACCAGCTCGTTCCGCACGCCGCCCACCACGCTCGCCCACTGGCGCGAACACTGCGGGCTGCCCGGGTTCACCGAAGCGGCGCTGGCGCCATGGTTCTCGCGCATGGAGGCCCGGCTGTCGATCGCGCCGTGGGAAGTGGCGCCCAACGCCAACAACGGCGCGCTCGCGCGGGGCGCCCACCGCATCGGGATCGCCGCACCCGCCATCCGACGCAATGTGAAGGGTTGCTGGAACCTCGGCTACTGCGGCATGGGCTGTCCGACGAATGCCAAGCAATCGATGCTGGTGACCACCATTCCCGCGGCGCTGGCGAAGGGCGCGACGCTGGTGACGCGCGTGCGTGCCGAACGCTTCGTCATGCGCGGTGATCGCGTGGTGGCCCTCGAAGCGAGGGCGATGAATGCCGCCGGTACAGCGTCCACCGGACATCGGGTGACCCTGCGCGGTACGACCTTTGTGGCGGCGGCAGGCGCCATCGGCACGCCGGGACTGCTGCTGCGCAGCCGCCTGCCCGATCCACTGTCCCTGATCGGACGCCGGACGTTCCTGCATCCCTCCGTGGTTTCGGCAGCCGTGATGCCCGACACGATCGATGCCTTTGCCGGCGCGCCGCAAACCATCTTCTCGGACCACTTTCTCGATACTCAACCGGTCGATGGTCCGATCGGCTACAAGCTCGAGGCCCCACCGCTGCATCCCATCCTCACTGCCATCACGCTGCCCGAGGATGGCGCGGCGCATGCACGCTCGATGCAGCAATTCCGCCACCTGCAGGTCGTGATAGCGTTGCTGCGCGACGGCTTTCATCCCGACAGTCCGGGCGGAACCGTGCACTTGCGCGACGACGGCACGCCGGTCCTCGACTACCCGTTGACCCCGTTCGTCTGGGACGGCGTTCGCCGTGCCTTCGTGGCGATGGCGGAGATCCAGTTTGCCGCCGGCGCAACCTCCGTCAGCCCGGGCCATGGCTCAGGCGTTGCCTTCAGCAGTTTCACGCAGGCAAAAGCGGCCATCGGCGGCTTCGAACTCGCGCCGCTCGTCACGCGCGTGGTGTCGGCCCACGTGATGGGCGGCGCACCGCTCGGCCCTGATCCCCGCCGCGCCGTCGTCGACGTCGACGGCCGGCATCACCACCTGCGCAATCTGCATGTGATGGATGGTTCGCTGTTCCCGACTTCGATCGGTGCCAATCCGCAGCTCTCGATCTACGCACTCGCGGCCCGCCTGGCCGCCGGACTTGCCGCCCAGCTGAAGCCTCCCGCCGCAGCCGCTTCCCCTTCGCGGTATCGATTAGTGTGACTGCTCTAGACGATCTGCGTAAATTCGTGTTCAAGCGTGCCCCGCACGCGTGACTTCATCAACAGGAGAACTCACCATGCGCACCACCATCGAAACCCGTTTCAACCCCGTCGGCGATGCCGTGATGAACGCTTCCCGCCAGATGTGGCTTGCCAGCCTCGGCGCCGCAGTGGTCACGCGCGAATGGGCGCAAACCGAAGCCAGCAATGTCTTCCGCACGCTGGTCAAGGAAGGCACGGCCGTCGAATCGCGGACGATCCGCCTCGTCGGCGATCGCCTCGAAGGTTCGTTTGCCGTCGCCAACACGTTCTGGAAACAGGCGCGCACGACGGTACAGGCCACGGTCAAGCAAGCCGCGGATACTGCCGTCACTCTCGTGCAGAGCAATCTGCCGAAGTCGCTGCCGAAGGTGACGTTGCCCGCGATGCTGAAACCAGCCACGCGTGCCAAGGCAGTGAAGCGCGTCAAGCGCACGGTCAAGGCCAAGCGCGCCACGGCAACCCGCACGCCCAAGGTTGTCAAGCGTGTGAAGCGCGCTGCGAAGTCCGCCACCCGCAGGTGATTCTCCGCTACCATTGAATGCGAAAGGGGGCCGGCAGACGCTCCCTTCGTCTTGAATGAGGAGCGCCATGTCGGACCCGAAACCTTCCGGACGCGCAACGCGTGTCCGGAAGCGTAGCGCAGCAGCAAAGACCCGTGCCCCAGTCCGCGGCGGCAAGTCCGGCGTCGGGCTGGCGCTTGCCGGCGGCGGTCCGTTGGGCGGCATCTACGAGGTCGGTGCGTTGCTGGCCCTGGCCGATTCACTCGATGGCCTCGACCTCAATGACCTCGACGTGTACGTCGGCGTGTCGTCGGGCGGATTCGTCGCTGCGGCACTGGCCAATGGCCTCTCGCCGGCGCAGATGTACCGGCTTTTCATCGACGACGGCGCCGACGCCGCGCTGAAGCCCGAGATCTTTCTGCGGCCCGCGTTCGCGGAATTCGGCCGCTGCCTCGCGTCATTGCCGCGCTTGGCCGCGCGCGCCACGCTGCAGTATGTGCGGGACCCCTTCCATCATGGACTGGTGGAGTCCTTTGCAACACTGGCGCGGGCCATCCCTACCGGCTTCTTCGAGAACCGGGCGATCGATACCTTTCTGGCGCGGCTCTTCGCCGCGCCGGGGCGCACCAACGACTTCCGCAAGCTGAAGCACAAGCTCTTTCTTGTCGCGACCAATCTCGACACTGGCGCCTCGGTCACCTTTGGCCCGGGACAGCACGAGCACGTGCCGATCTCCCGCGCGATCGAGGCCTCGAGTGCCCTGCCGGGCCTGTTTCCACCGGTCGTCATCAACGGCGCGCACTACGTCGATGGCGCGCTCAACAAGACGCTGCATGCCTCCGTGGCGCTCGACGAGGGCGTGCAGCTCTTGCTGTGCATCAACCCGCTGGTCCCCTTCGATGCCAGTTCGTCCACCCACGGCAAGCGCCTCACGGTTGCCAAGCTCAACCAGGGCGGACTGCCGCTGGTGCTGGGGCAGACCTTTCGCGCCATCATCCATTCGCGGATGAAGACGGGCATGGAGAAGTATCGGCAGCAGTATCCGGATGCCGACATCCTGTTGTTCGAGCCGGACCGCGAGGATGCCGACATGTTCTTTGCCAACATCTTCAGCTATTGGCAGCGCAAGCGCCTCTGCGGGCTGGCCTTTGCCAAGACCCGGCAGAGCCTGCTCGCCCGCGCCAGCCACCTCAAACCGCTGCTGAAGCAGCATGGCATCACGCTGCGGGTGGACAAGCTGAACGACACGACGCGCCACGTCAACGCGGCGGTCAACGATGCGCGGCCGCTGCATACCGACATCAAGGGCAACAACGTGCGCCGGGCCAAGCGCGAATTGCGCCATACGCTCGAAACCCTCGAACGCGCGCTGGCCGTGACGCGCTGAGCGCGCTGCACAGTTTGCGTGCGGGCGGCTTGGCCTTACACTGGCCGGCCCATGGCAGAGAAAAAAACCCCGCGGCGCACGCGCGAGCGCATCCATGAAACGAGTCTCGCGCTGTTAAATCGTTTCGGCGAGCCGCACATCACGACGGCCGATATCGCCGACGAGATGAACATCAGCCCCGGCAACCTGTACTACCACTTCCGCAACAAGGACGACATCATCGGCGAGCTGTACGCCGGCTACGAGGCCACCGTCCTGCCACTGCTGGTCGTGCCGCAGGACCCGCCGCCCGGCGTGGAGGACCTGTGGTTCCTGCTGCATGCCCTGTTCGAGCGGATGCGCGAATACCGGTTCTTCTATCGCGACCTGGACGAGATCACGTCCCGCAATCGCAAGCTCGCAACGCGCTTCGCGGATGTCACCCGGCGCGGCGAACGCACCGTGATAGAGTTGTGTCGAGCCTTGGTGCAAAGCGGCCAGATGCTCGCCACCGAGCGCGAAATCGGCGCTTTGGCGGCCAACGTGGTCCTGGTTTCCACGTACTGGATGTCGTGGCAGCGCGTCGCGGGCCTCGCGGCGGGGCAGCACGGCGACCCCCGTGACGTGAGTCTCGACCACGCCGTGTATCAGGTGCTGGCCCTGATCGCGCCGTTCCTGTTGGGGGATGGCCGCACGCTGATCGAGCGCCTCGGCGAAGATTATCTTTAGGCGCCGCGGCGCCGGGAGGAAGAAAAGATGGCGAAGAAATGGGCGAAATTTCCGCACGCCGACAAAGCCTATTCCTATGACGCGGCGGCATTGAAGAAGCAGTGGGCTCGCCTTCACCGTGGCGATTGCGAACCGTTCCCCAAGGAGGCGGGCGTGCTGGAGGCCTGGCGGCATTTTCACGCGGGCGAGTTCCAGCAGGCGGTTGAAGCCGGCATGGCGGCTGGCGGGCCTGGTGTCAACGCCGCCGTCAAGGCGCAGGTCGTCCACGCCCACTACCTCGAGAAGGCGGCCACGGCCAAGCTGGCGCTCTTCGAGGAAGCCGCGGGCTGGGCCGATGAGCGCCGCGCGGAAGCACCGAAGGACGCCAATGGACATTACTTTTATGCGTTCGCGCTCGGCCGGTACAGCCAGGGCATCAGCGTGGCCAAGGCACTGGCGCAGGGTTACGGGGGCAAGATCAAGGATGCGCTGCTGAACACGATCAAGCTGGAAGCCAAGCACGCCGACGCGCACATCGCGTTCGGGTCCTATCAGGCCGAGGTCATCAACAAGGTCGGAGGCATCGTCGCCGGCCTGACCTATGGCGCCAAGAAGGACTCGGCGGTCGAGCACTTCGAAAAGGCAATCAAGCTCTTTCCCGAATCCGCGATCACGCGCATCGAATACGGGAATGGGCTCATCATGCTCTTCGGCAAGGGCAGGATCGCGGACGCCACCAAGCTCTATGAGCAGGCGGCAGCGCAAAAGCCGCTCGACGCCATGGAGCGTCTGGACGTCGAACTCGCGAAATCGGAACTGGAATAGCGTCGATAGCCATCTTGAGAAGAGAACCGATGTTGTCACGCCTACCGATACGGCTTCTGGCCGTAGCTCTCCGTCTGGCCGTGGCGCTTGCCGTCACCGGTTCGCTGCTGGCCTTGCCCCTAGGCGCGCAGGACAAGGTCGCGCCCGCCGTCACGGCGCCGACAGCGATCACCCAGGCCAAGGCGGTCGAAAAACCCGCGGAGCGGATCGACACGTTGCGCCGCATCCGCGAAACCGGCGCGATCACGCTCGGCGTCCGGGAGTCAAGCGTGCCGTTTTCGTTCATCGACGCGCAGAAGCAGGCACAGGGATACTCGGTGGACCTGTGCCTGCGCATCGCTGACGCCATCAAGGCCGAACTCAAGCTGCCCCGGCTCGACGTCAGGTTCGTGCCGGTGTCGTCGTCCGACCGCATCCCGATGCTGGTCGCGGGCAAGGTCGATCTTGAATGCGGATCGACGACCAACACCCGCGAGCGGCAGCAGCAGGTCGCCTTCGCGTACACGACCTTCGTCGCCGGCATCAAGATGCTGGCCAAGCGCACTGCCAACATCACGAGCATCGAGGACCTGCGCGGCAAGGACATCGTGGTGACCAAGGGCACCACCAGCGAAAAGATAATGGTGGCGATGAACACCGACCGGGTGCTCAACATGAACATCATCGTGGCGAGGGACCACGGCGAATCGTTCAGAGCCGTCGAGGACGGCAAGGCCGTCGCCTTTCCGATGGACGACGTGCTGCTGTACGGGCTCATCTCGAAGTCGAAGAAGCCGGATGACTTCGCCGTGGTAGGTCGCTACGTTTCGGTCGAGCCGTACGCGATCATGCTGCGGCGTGACGAGCCGGCGTTCGAGAAGATCGTCAATCGCGCGCTGATCGACCTCTTCCAGTCCGGCGAAGTCCGTCGCATCTACGCCAAGTGGTTCAATACCAAGGATCTGGTGGTGCCGCTCAATCAGTACCTGCGCGAAGCCTTCGCGGCTCCCAACACCTATCCGGCGTGGCCCTGAACCCGAAGCCCTGATGCGCTGCGGTGTGGTGCAGGCACCAACTGCTCAGGCCCGGACCCCGGCGACGGCTGCCGCTTCAGCCGGGTCGAGATCGCCTTCCCGGGGCCACGGCGCCATCAACGTGACCAGCACCAGCTGCTCGAACTCACCGGCGAAACGCTCGATGATGGCCTCGGGGTCGGGGCACATGCCGCGATCGGTGATGAGGCCGAACTGCACCGAGCCGTGGTATGACAGGATCGACACGCCCATGCCGATGTCGCCTGACTGCGGTACCCAGACCATCATGCTTTCGATCCGCTTGCCGGCGAGGTAGAGCGCTTCCTGCGGCCCCGGCACGTTGGTCATCACCGACGTCGCGTTGCGCGCCAACGCATACAGCAGGACTTCCTGCAGCGCCTTGGGCGCGGCCCCCATTGCCGCCAGCAGTCCCAACGCGAGCACCGGCTGGAACGAGCCCTTCAGCGCATTCATGTTGGCGCGCACCGCGTAGAGCCGCTCGACCGGATTCTCGATGCCAATTGGCAATTCGAGGAACACCAGGCCGAACTGATTGCCGAGCTTATAGGCCTTTTCCATCGGCCGCAGGTTGACGGGCACCAACGCGCGGATCATCACGCCTTCCACGTCATCGCCCTTGCCGACCAGGTAGGCTCGAATGGCGCCCGCGACGCACGACAGCAGGACGTCGTTCACCGACGCCCCCAACGCCTTGCCGATGGCCTTGACGTCGGCAAGCGGCAACGGGTCGGCCCACGCAACGCGCTTGCCGATCCCCGGCTTGCCCTTGAAGCGCGTGGCCGAATCCTGGGGCATCAGCACCAGCTTGGCGATTTCCGCGGTCAGTGCAGTCCCCTGGCCGGCCAGCGCCACCGCCTTGCTCGGGTCCGACCAGAGGTCGGCCCCCTTGTCGAGGATCGTGGCGCCGATCTTGCGCGCGGTGTCCATCGCGCCGGAGAGCGGTGCCAGCAACTGGCCCAGCGCATCTTCCGCCTGGGCTTTGCGGCGAGGCCTCGGCTCGAAGGGCATCGCCGGCGGGCCATTGGGGCCGGCGTCGGTCATCGACAGCATCACCCGCACCAGCGCGATGCCATCGGCGTAGCTGTGATGGATGCGCACCACCACGGCGCTGCCGCCGGCGTAGTTGTCGACCAGGTGAAACTGCCACATCGGCCGCGCCGGATCGAGCGGCGTGGTGGCAAGCCGCGACACGAATTCCTGCAGTTCCTTCCGCCCCGCGCTGCCGGGCAGCGCCGTGTGCACCACGTGCCGCTCGATGTCGAAGTGCCGGTCCGTTTCCCAGAAGGCCATCCCGGGCATCTCGACCGCGCGCTGGCGAAAGCGGCGGAAGCTCAGAAAACGCTCGCCGATGA
The DNA here is from genome assembly GCA_031396395.1 of Betaproteobacteria bacterium. Taxonomy (GTDB): domain Bacteria; phylum Pseudomonadota; class Gammaproteobacteria; order Burkholderiales; family Casimicrobiaceae; genus VBCG01. The sequence goes on along the minus strand of JANNKR010000059.1, from coordinate 35,571 downwards.
CGTCGCGCAGACGGGACAGCGAAATGCGGTCACGAAACAGCATCACGCCGCATATCATCATCAGATTCTGCGGCCGATCCATCCGCAGCCATGCGGTATCGACCGCGGAGATCTTTTCGCGTTTTGAAGTCGCGGCCATGGTCTCGCGGGAAGTTGGGCGTAGGCGCATGCGTTGCGTGCGCTGTTGCGTTCGCGCTAAAGTAGCACGAATTGCCGATTCAGGACGAGGAGGACCGCATGGCCGCAGCCCCGAAGAAAGACGATCTCAAGGCCAAGTTCGACGCCGCAACCGGCGCGGCCAAGCAAACGAAGAAGAAGCCCGACAACGCCACGTTGCTCAAGCTCTATTCGTACTACAAGCAGGCCACCGAGGGCGACGTCAAGGGCGACCGCCCGGGCGGCTTCGATTTCGTGGGCGGCGCCAAGTACGACGCCTGGTCCAAGCTGGCCGGCACCACCCGCGACGAGGCAATGACCAACTACATCAATCTGGTCGACAAGCTCAACCGCGAGTAACCGCGAGGCTCGCCGGACCCGGGCCGGGGCACCGGCGGCGACGCGGCGCCTACTTCAGTGCCGCCTTGGCAACCCGGGTGGCCTTGCGCACGGTTTTCTGCGCGGTCTTGGTGGCGCTGGTCACGGCCCCGGTGGCCGACCGCGCCGCCTTGGAGGCCGTTCGCGCCGCACTGGTGGTGGTACGCGTGGCGGTCGAGACCGCGCCCTTCATCATGCGCTCGACGGTCGAAGCCGGCGGGGCCGGCCGCCGCCTGGGCTTGACGCCGGTGGCCTTGATCAGTTCGTTGACCGCCTCGGACAGCACGTCCACCCGTTCGGTCAGCCGTTCCACGTCGGTTTGCGTATGCACACCGAGTTTGGACAGCGCGCGGGCCACTCGGTCCTCGAAGACCTGTTCCAGCTTGTCCCACGTGCCGCCCACACCCTGCTTGACCTCGCTGACCTTGGCCTTGGCCGCACCCTTGGCCGCGGCCGCAGTGTCTGCCGCCGCGCGGCGCGTTTTCGTTTCCAAGACTTCTCCTTGCTTGACCAGCGTTTCGAAGACCTTCATGCCTTCGGCCTGCGCTCGCGAAAAGGCGCCGAGTCCGGCGAGCCATATATGCCGGGACGAATCGAGGACGGCTTGCGACATGTCCTTTCCGTCGCCGGTTTCCTTGGCGGCATGGCCGGCCTTGGCCTTCTTCAGCATGGTGGTTTCTCCGGTTATGTACCCGCGCCGATGCGAAGCAACGACGGGGCATGGTCGATTTTAGGTTGCAGGACTAGAGCATTCATACTAATGGCATCTTCGCCGCGCGGCTATCCCCGCGCGGCCGCGCGACCCGGTCGCCGGGTAGAATGCGCAGGCGCGACCCGCGCGGATGTGGCAGGCCCGCCGGGTACGCAATGAGCCAACAACGAACGTCGAATCGATTCCCGTTGCTCCGGGAACGGGATCGGCGCCAAGATCGATACCGCAAGGAGGATGGGATGGCCTACTTCGTCACCGGCGCGACCGGATTCATCGGACAGTTCCTGGTCCGCAATCTCCTGAAACGCGGACAGCCGATCCATGTGCTGGTGCGCAAGGCCTCGGTCAAGAAACTTGATGCGTTGCGCATCGAGTGGGGCGCGACCGACAAGCAGATCATTCCGGTCATCGGCGATCTCGGCAAGAAGAACCTCGGTGTCGCGGATGCGGACCTGCGCAAGCTCAAAGGCAAGGTCGACCAGATGTTCCACCTGGCCGCGATCTACGACCTCAAGGCCGATGCGCAATCGCAGCAGATTGCCAACGTCGATGGCACCCGGCATGCCGTCGAGTTCGCCACGGCCGTGACGGCCAAATGCTTCCACCATGTGAGTTCGATCGCGGCCGCGGGCCTCTATGACGGCGTGTTCCGCGAGGACATGTTCGACGAGGCCGAAGACCTCGATCATCCCTACTTCGCGACCAAGCACGATTCCGAGGCCGTGGTCCGCAACGAATGCAAGCGGCCGTATCGAATCTACCGCCCGGGCTTCGTCGTCGGCGACTCGAAGACCGGCTACATCGACAAGATCGACGGCCCCTACTATTTCTTCAAGTTCATCCAGAAAATGCGCAACATGCTGCCGCCGTGGATGCCGATGGTCGGCATCGAAGGTGGCCGCATCAACATCGTGCCCGTGGACTATGTCGCCGATGCGATCGACCATCTCGCGCACAAGAAGGGCCTCGACGGCAAGTGCTTCCACCTGACGGATCCGCAACCGAACCGGATCGGCGAGGTGCTCAATATCTTCGCCAAGGTGGCGCATGCGCCGCAGATGACCATGCGCCTCAACGCGCGGATGTTCGGCTTCATTCCCGCGCCCATCCTCTACGGCCTGGGTTCGCTGGCGCCGGTCAAGCGCATGATGCGCGCGGTGCTCACCGACCTCGGCGTGCCGAAGGACGTCTTCCAGTTCATCAACTGGCCCACCCGCTACGACAACCGCGAAACGGTCAAGGCCTTGAAGGGCTCCGGCATCAGCGTGCCGGCGCTCGAGTCCTATGCGCCGAAGATCTGGGACTACTGGGAACGCAATCTCGATCCCGATCTCTTCATCGACCGCACGCTTGCCGGCAAGGTCAAGGACAAGGTGATCGTGGTCACCGGCGCGTCGTCGGGCATCGGCAAGGCGACCGCGATCAAGATGGCCAGCGCCGGCGCCAAGGTGATCCTGGTCGCGCGTGGCGAGGAAAAGCTGATCGAGACGAAAAAGGAGATCGAAGCCGCGGGCGGGCGCTGCTGGATGTACACGGCGGACGTGTCTGAACTCGCGTCATGCGATGCGCTGGTGGCGCGCGTGCTGAAGGAACACGGCACCTGTCACTATCTCGTCAACAATGCCGGCCGTTCGATCCGGCGCGGGGTGATCAACTCCTTCGATCGCTTCCACGACTACGAGCGCACGATGCAGTTGAACTATTTCGGCGCGCTGAGGCTCATCATGGGCTTCCTGCCGAAGATGATCGAGCAGCATCAGGGTCACATCATCAATATCTCGTCGATCGGCGTGCTGTCGAATGCCCCGCGTTTCTCCGCGTACGTCGCGTCCAAGGCGGCACTGGATTCGTTTGCGGCCTGCGCATCGTCGGAGTTCCTCGACAAGGGCATCAATTTCACGACGATCAACATGCCGCTGGTGCGCACGCCGATGATCGCGCCCACCAAGATGTACGAGAATGTCCCGACCCTGTCGCCGGAACAGGCGGCCGACCTGGTGGTCGAGGCGATTGTCTACAAGTCGGTGCGCATCGCGACGAGGCTGGGCATCTTCGGGGCGATCAGTCACGCCGCCGCGCCGCGCCTGACGCAGATCCTGCTCAACACCGCGTTCAACATGTTTCCCGATTCAGCCGCGGCACAGGGCAAGAAAGGCGAGCCGGCCGTACAGCAGGCTTTGAGTCCCGAGCAGATGGCATTCGCGCAGTTGACGCAGGGCATTCACTGGTAGGGATTGCGTTGCGGCGAAAGGCGCGGCAGGGACAACGTGTAGGCGAGGCTTCGGCCTTGCGGGCAACGCGTCGGTATCACCTGCGAGGCTGAAGCCTCGCCTACACCCACGCATGCACCACGCCTGCACAACACCTACGCGGCACGCGCCTTGCGGATTTCGCCGGCCACGCGCGCCCACACGCCGCGATCGCCCAGCAAAGCGTTGTGCGCCACGCCGGTGATCGCGATGTTGTCGGCCCAATCGAGGCGCGCCGAGGTCTGTGGCGTCACCATCGAGTCATGCCAGGACCATAGCGACACCACCGGCACCTGCGCGGCGTAGGTGCCCGGAACATCGATGTCGGATACGAAATTGCTGCCGGGGCGCAGATCCTGCATGGATTGTCCGAACATCATGTACGCATGGCGACTGCCGTGGAATGGCGTGCCGATCGTGATCAGCCGGCGCACACGATCGCCGCCATAGCGACGCAGATAGGCAATGCCGACGAGTCCGCCCATGCTGTGCCCGACCATGATGACCTGGGCAGCACCGGTTGCCACACGGATTGCGTCGATCTTCGCGGCCACCTGTGCCGCGAAACTGTCAACGCTCGCCAGCGGTGGACCGTAGGAGAGCGCGTACACCGGCCCCACCCCCTGCGCATCCAGATATTTCTTCATGCCGGACCAGACTCCGGCGTTGCAGCCCACGCCATGGATCAGCAGCACCGGCAGCTTCGCTGGCGCCGGCGGCGGGTCGCGCACCAGCCAGCGATAGAAGATCATTTTCGGCGCCGACCGCGACAGGGCCACGAATTCGTCGACGAAGAGGCGCGCCTTCTGCCCCCAATCGAGCACCGCGTCTTCCGGTCGCGGCGAACGCATCCACCATCCCATCGTCACCCACAGGCAGGTGAACAAAAACGGCACCGCCAGATAGGCAAGCGGCAGTCCGAGCACGAAAGGCCAGGCGGCCGCGCCGTGGGCAACGGCATGCGCTGCCCAGGCCCCGTAGGCGGCAACGCCGGCGGCAATCAACAGTGCCAGGGTGATCGCGGTCCACATGACCGCCCATGATAAGCGTACCGCGGGTCAGTCAGCTCGGGGCAGGCGCCAGCGATTTGCGGAACCGGTTCAGCTGCTGCACCGATTCGAAGGTCTCGCCGAACAGCGACGACAGGTTCTTGAGGATCATCCCGATCACCCGCTGCTCCCACTTCGCGTCGAAGCGGATCTGCTCGTCCAGCCAGCGCTCGAGCCAGGACGGGTCCGGCAGCTTGCTCTGCACGGTGTCCTCGGGAAACATGGATCGGTTGACGTGCAGGTTGGTGGGGTGCAGCGGCTTGCTGGCCCGCGCGGCGCTGGCCATCAGCACCCCGATCTTGGCAAAGGCCTGCTTGGCTCCGGCACCACCGCGGTCCAGCGCGCGCCTCATGAAGCGCAGGTAGGCGCCACCGTGGCGGGCCTCGTCGCGCGAAATGAGCTCGTAGATCTTCTTGATCACCGGCTCGGTGTGCCACTCGGCCGCGCAGCGGTACCAGTGGTTGAGCCGGATCTCGCCGCAGAAATGCAGCATCAGCGTCTCGAAGGCAGGCGCCGGATCGAACTCGAAGCGCACCGCGTGCAGTTCCTCTTCCGTGGGCACGAAGTCGGGGCGGAAGCGCTGCAGGTATTCCATCAGCACCAGCGCGTGCTTCTGCTCCTCGTAGAACCAGATGGACATGAAGGCGGCAAAGTCGCTGTCGTCCCGGTTGTCGCGCAGGAACATCTCGGTGGCCGGCAATGCCGACCACTCGGTGATGGCGTTCATCTTGATCGTGCGCGCCTGCTCGTCGGTGAGCCTGGTCGCGTCAAATTCGTGCCACGGCACGTCGGTGTCGAGGCTCCAGCGCACCGCTTCGAAGGCCTTGAAGAGTTCGGGATAGAGCATTGGGGTCGAAAGAGGACGGGAAAGCACCATATTACCCGTCGGCGCGCCGGGCGTCCCGGTTCCTCGGTCCCGGCATCCTTGCCGCCTACTGCGGATGCGGCACGTAGTGCGAGCGCCAGCTGCGCAACGCGTTGACGATCGATGCGAGGTCGGGGATGAGGACGATGCCGGGGATGGTCTTGCGGATGCGCCGCGTCATTTCGCCGCCAGCCCATAGCGTGACGTGGGCCGGCAGCTGCCGGCGCAGCGTGGCGAGGCCGTCGATGGCCTGCCGCATCTGAAACGCCGCCGAAAATGACAGCGCCACGATATTGACCTTGTGGGCGAGCGCCGCCCGCCGGATATCCTCGAGCGGCGTTTGCGGCCCCAGTGAAATGCATTGCGCCGCCTCGGGCACCATCATCGCCTCGACCATCAGCAGTCCGAGGCCGTGTTGTTCGGACGGGAAGGTGGTGAGCAGTACCCGCGGCGAACCCACCTGGCGCGGGAACGTGTTGATCGCGGTGCGCAGTGCCGCCTGCAATTGCTCGGTGTAGAGATGTTCCTCGAAAACTTGGAGTTCGCCCCGCATCCACGCATCGCCAACCGCGCGGTTGAGCGGCGTGATGGTATCGAGCACGAATCGCTGCAGCCCCTGGCGCATCATCAGGTTGGCCAGCGTATTTTGCAGCGCGGTCGCATCGTGCACCTTCAACATCGCGATCACATCGTTTTCCAGCGCCGGCGCAAGCGCGTCCTGCCGCGACGGGGTTCGCGCGTCGGCCATTGCATCGAGTTCGTCATGCGAAAGCGCGATAATCTTGCCGGGTCGCAGGCCGATATCCAGGAGCCGCTTCATGGCCCTTAGCTTGCCGATATCAGCGGGCGTGTACTGCCGTTCGCCATTGGGATCGCGATCCGGCTTGGGATAGCCGTAGCGCCGCTCCCACATGCGCAGAACGTCCTTGGATAGTCCGGTCTCGCGCTCGACGGCCGTGATGTTGAGAAACATTCCTTGCACTTCAGCTAGATCGTTCATTTTGTCCAGGACATGTGGTTGACAAAAATTAGGTCAGCTGTTAATGTACAGCCTAACGGAACTAATGTCCATGACCCAATCAAACTTTGTCCATTCCAAGTATTCCTGGCCCAATCCATTGGCCAAGTGGCGAGTCCAGACTCGGTCTCTGGCCTGTATGGTTGCCGCTTTCGCCACGTTGTCCTACGGCGGTCGCCTGGACGCTGCGCCATTCTTCAACGAAAGTGCTGTCGCCACCGCCATTTCAGCGACGCTTCCGGCGAGCTGGGGGGGGCCATCGGCGCCAGGTCTTCGGGACGGTATTGTCTACCTGGACGAAACAACAGTACGTCAAGCGATGGCGCCTCCGTTCCCCGCGCTATGGACGCAGGCCGCGGGCGTCGCGTCGACCGCCCATGCCGCTTGTCCCGCGCTGCTGCAGCATTCGTTCAAGCTCCTGCAAACCGGCGACCCGCAGTCCCTGTGTCGGTACCACGGCAACGTGATCCTGGTCGTGAACACGGCAAGCCAGTGCGGCTACACCAACCAGTACGAGAGCCTGGAGGCCCTTTATCGCAAGTATCGCGACCGGGGTCTGGTGGTGGTCGGATTCCCGTCCAACGACTTCGGCGGACAGGAGCCTGGCACCAACAAGGAGATCGCCGAGTTTTGTCGAACGAGTTTCGGCATCCAGTTTCCGCTCTACGAAAAGGCCTCGGTATCCAAGTTGTCGGGCAATCCTCTGTATGCCGAGCTGGCCAAGGCGACGGCACAGGTGCCGAAATGGAATTTTCACAAATATCTGATCGACCGGGACGGCAAGCCCGTCGCGAGCTTCGCCAGCGCGGTGGCGCCGGACGCACGAGAAATCACCCGCCTCATCGAGCAGTTGCTGGCGCAGAAACCCGCCTCGGCGAAGGGTTGAATCCGCGCCGACCCACACCACGTACCAACATGTACGACCACGGGCAACCGGACACTGCAGGCATCCGGCGCATCCCGAACGGCGCCGGCCCGGTCTCCTGGTGACGGCAGTGGATTGCCGCAGCACCGCCCGCTGGCATAGCGGGCGTAACGTCCTCGAAGGGTTTTCGATGAACGCTCCGGAAAAATTCTTTCTCCCCGATACGCAGTCGCTGCCCGATGTGCGCCAGCTTCCCATTCAGAAGGTCGGCATCAAGGGCCTGCGCTACCCCCTTGCACTGCGCACGGCGGGCGGTGACGTGCAGCATACGGTGGCGGAGTTCGCGATGTACGTGGGCCTGCCGCACGACGTGAAGGGCACGCACATGTCGCGGTTTGTCGAGACACTCGAGGTACCGCGCGAGCCACTCGATCTGGCCGGACTGAGGCGCATGTTCACGCAGATGCTGACGCGTCTCGAGGCCGATTCGGGACATCTCGAACTCTCGTTCCCCTATTTCATCCGCAAGGCAGCGCCCGTGTCCGGCGTCGAAAGCCTGCTCGACTACCAGGCCAGGCTGACGATCACCAAGGACGTCGGTGCGCCCGTGCGCGTCACCGTGGCCATGACGGCGCCGGTGACGAGCCTTTGTCCATGCTCGAAAAAAATCTCGGACTATGGCGCGCACAACCAGCGGTCGCACCTGACGCTTCGGGCCGATGTCATGGTGGGCGAGCTTTCGCTGGAGGAACTGGCACGCATCGCCGAGGACGAGGCTTCATGCGCGGTGTATGGCCTGCTCAAGCGGCCGGACGAAAAGTGGGTGACCGAACGCGCCTATGACAACCCCAAGTTCGTCGAGGATCTCGTCCGCGACATCGCGTTGCGGCTGCAGCGCGACCCGCGCGTAGGCCGCTTCACGGTCGCGAGCGAGAATTTTGAATCCATCCACAACCATTCCGCGTATGCAGAGATTGAAGGCTGCGGCGCGGCGCTGATCGACTGACTCCCGCGGCTCGCCGCCTGCACTTCGAAGCCATGTTGAACCCACTGAAAGTCGTCGTCACGTGCGCATAGCGATTGTCGGCTCCGGCATCTCCGGACTGGGCGCTGCATGGCTCCTGCACCAGCAGGGCCATGCGGTCACGTTGTTCGAGGCCGCAACGCGGCTTGGCGGACATACGGCTACCGTCGACGTCACGGTCGATGGCCGCACGTTTCCGGTCGATACCGGCTTCCTGGTCTTCAACGACCGCACGTATCCGCGGCTCAATGCGTTGTTTGCGCAACTCGGCGTCCGGAGCGTGCACAGCGAGATGTCGTTTTCATGCCGCGTGGACCGTGCAGGTCTCGAGTGGTCGGGAACCAACCTGCGCGCCGTGTTCGCGCAGCCGGCCAACGCCCTTCGCCCCGCGTTCTGGCGCATGCTGCGCGACATCATGCGGTTCAACCGCACCACCACCGCCATGCATGCGCAGGGCATCGTGCCAACGCTTGCCCTGAGCCAGTTTCTCGACGCCGAGCGCTACAGCGCTGCATTCCGGGACTGGTACCTGCTGCCGATGGCCGCCGCGATCTGGTCCGCGCCCCAGCGCGACATTCTCGACTTCCCGCTGCCCACCTTCATCCGCTTCTGCCACAACCATGGCCTGCTGCAGGTCGTCGATCGGCCACAATGGAAAACGGTCGTCGGCGGCGCCCGCACGTACGTCGACATCATTGCCGGACAGTTGCCCGATGTGCGCGTTGCCATGCCGGTGCAACAGATCATCCGCCGCGCCAACGGCGTGGAGATCGACTCGCCGGCGGCGGCGCGCGAGCACTTCGATCATGTCGTGCTGGCCTGCCACAGCGACCAGGCCCGCGCGTTGCTGGGCGACGCTTCCCACGTCGAGGACCGGCTGCTGGCGGCGGTGCGCTATCAACCCAACCGCGTGGTGCTTCACACCGACACGGCACTGCTGCCACGCTCCACGCGCGCGTGGTCCGCGTGGAACTACCTGGCCGCCGACGACCCCCAGGGCGATCGCCCGGTGGCGGTTTCCTATCTCATCAACAAACTGCAGCCGCTGCCGTGCCGCACGCCCGTCATCGTCACGCTGAATCCGCCGTTCGAGCCTGCGCGCAGCCATGTGCTGGGCGAGTTCGAGTACGCGCATCCGCTGCTCGATGGCCGCGCCCACAAGGCACAGGCGGGATTCGCGGCGCTGCAGGGCAGCCGCAACACCTGGTTTGCAGGCGCATGGCTCGGGCACGGCTTTCATGAGGACGGGCTTGCGTCGGCCCATGCCGTGGCCGACGGGATTGCGCGACTTTCGGCGAACGCCGATCGCGGCACTGCCGAGCGCATCGCCGCGTGACCATGAACATGCAAGGCGCCCTGAACACGCCGCCAGGGGCAACCGACCCGGCCACCGCCGCCACGACGCCGACCCTTGTGGCGGGCGACGTGATGCACCGGCGTTCGCGGCCGGCCCGCAATGCGTTCACCTATCCCGCGTTCTGCCTGCGCCTGCCGCTTTCGGGGCTCGACGCGCTGGAGTCGTGCGGCGTGCGTTTCAATCGCGGCGGCGTGATCGCCTTCCACGAACGCGATCATGGGCCCCGCGACGGGTCATCCCTGGCGACATGGATCAAGACGCTGCTGGCGCGCGAAGGCATCGCCGCCGACGGCCCGATCGTGCTGTATGCCTTTCCGCGGATGCTGGGCTATGTGTTCAATCCGGTCAGCTTCTGGGTGTGCCACGCGGCCAACGGCGAGGTTCGTGCCGTGCTGGCGGAGGTGAACAATACCTTCGGCGAAACGCACCATTACCTGCTGGCGCATGCCGATGGCCGCGCCTTGCGCACTGGTGAAACGCTGGCGGCGCAGAAGGTGTTCCACGTCTCGCCGTTTTGCGCCGTCACCGGTCACTACACGTTCCGCTTCCACTTCGGCCCCGGCCGCTGGCTGGCCCGCATCGATTACTTCGATGGCGGCGACGACGACCAGGAGCCATTGCTCGCAACACACGTTTCCGGCGACGAAGCGCCGCTGTCGCCGGCAGCGGCCCGCATGCTGCTGTGGCGCTACCGCTGGTTCACCGTCGGTGTCGTCGCCCGCATCCATTGGCAAGCCGTGCGCCTGTGGCGCAAGCGCGTGCCGTTCTTTTCCAAACCGCAGCCTCCTGCCCATCTGCTCACGCGCAATTCATGACCTCCCTCGACACCACGATCACCGCGGCGCCGGCACGGGTGCCTGCCGCCACCCGCTTCCTGTTTGCGCTGCTGCAGCGCCTCGAGACGGGGAGCGTTGAACTGACTACGCCCGACGGCGTGATGCGCCGCTTCGGCCCCGGCGGCGCCCCGGCGCCCCACGCCAAAGCGGTGCCTGCCGTGCTGTACCTGCGCGACTGGCGCGTGGCGGCCGATGCCTTCAAGGGTGGGGACGTCGGCTTTGCCGAAGGCTACATGGCCGGACATTGGGATACGCCCGATCTGACGCAGTTGCTGACCGTGCTCGCCGCCAACCAGTCGGCACTGGAGCGCACGTTCTATGGGCACTGGTGGACGCGCTCGCTGCTGCGCGCCAAGCACTTCCTCAATGCCAACACCAAGCGGCAGGCGCGCCGCAACATCCTCGCGCACTACGACCTCGGCAACGAGTTCTATCGCCTGTGGCTCGATCCGACGATGACCTACTCATCGGCACTCTTCGAAGGCGACTTCGGCCGTGCGCTGCCGGGGGCGCAACAAGCGAAGTACGAGCGCATGCTGGCCGACCTGGCGCTGCCCGATGGCGCGCGGCTGCTCGAGATCGGCTGCGGCTGGGGTGGCTTTGCCGAGACCGCGGCGCGGGCCGGACACCACGTCACCGGGATATCGCTCTCCGACGAGCAGACCGCGTGGGCACGGGCGCGTCTCGACCGGGCCGACCTCGCGGATCGCGCCGACCTGCGGATTCAGGATTACCGCACGGTGGAGGGTACCTTCGATGGCATTGCGTCGATCGAGATGTTCGAGGCGGTGGGCGAGCGGTACTGGCCCGCCTACTTCCGCACCGTGCATGCGGCGCTGCGTCCCGGTGCGCGTGCCTGCGTGCAGACGATCACGATCGCCGAGGACCGGTTCGAACGCTATCGCACGCAGTCCGACTTCATCCAGCAATACATCTTTCCCGGCGGGATGCTGGCCTCGCCCAAGCGCTTCGTCGACGTTGCACTGGCCGCCGGCCTCGAACTCGAACGGGTGCGTGCCTTCGGACCTGACTACGCGGAGACACTCAAGCGCTGGCTGGCAAACTTCGATGCCAAGGCCCCGGCGATCCGCGCCCTGGGCTTCGACGAGAAATTCCTGCGTTGCTGGCGCTTCTATCTCGCCTACTGCGCCGCCGGCTTCGATTCGGGTACCACTGATGTCGCGCAATACACATTCATCCGCCGCTAGGCGCGTGCGCCTGCTGATCGCCGCCAGTGCGCTTGCGCTGATCGTGGTGCAGGCACCCGCACGCGCCGCGGCGCCACCGCTGCCCGCGGCGATTGCCGAGATCGCCCCCACGCTCAAGGCCCGGGGCGGCGGCGAGCTCACCTTCTTCGGTATCTCGGTCTACGACGGCTGGTTCTGGAGCGCCGTGCCCGGCTGGCCGCAAACCGGGCCTTATGCACTGGACCTGCACTATCACCGCAGCCTCGATGGCGCGAAGATCGCCGAGCGCAGCATGGATGAAATCACCAAGCTCGGCATGGGCAGCCCCGGGGACCGGACACGCTGGGGCGAGGCGATGACACGCGTGTTCCCCGACGTGAAGCGCGGCGACCGGTTGACAGGGGTGAACGTCGGCGCCGGCACGGTGCGCTACTTTCACAACGGCAAGGCGATCGGAGAGATCGGCGACCCTGGTTTCGCCGACGCCTTCTTCGGCATCTGGCTGCATCCAAAATCCTCGCGCGCGGACTTCCGGCAAAAGCTGCTGGGCGCGCCGTGACCCCAACGGCGGCGATGGTCGCGCCACTGCCGACATCGGCGGTGGCGCCCCTGCGTTTCACGGCCCTCGCGGCCTATGGCCTGCTCGGCATGCCGCTGGCGATGGCCGCGTTGCCGCTCTATGTCCACCTGCCCAAGTTCTATGGCGGCCACCTTGGTGTCTCGCTGACGGCGCTGGGGGTGCTCCTGCTGGTGTTGCGCCTGGTCGATGGCCTGATCGACCCATTGCTCGGTGCGTGGAGCGATCGTGCTTCGTCGCGCAAGCCCCTCATCGCGCTGTCGATCCCGGTGCTGGCACTGGGCATGATCGCGTTGTTCATGCCGCCCGTGCAAGGCGAAGCGGCGCTGCTCGGCTGGCTGGCCGGTGCGATGGCGCTGGTCTATCTCGCTTTCAGTCTCGCCACGATCAATCACAACGCGTGGGGCGCGGAACTGTCGAACGATCCGGTGGAGCGCACGCGCATCACGGCGACCCGTGAATCGCTGGCACTGGTCGGCGTGGTGGTGGCCAGCATCGCGCCGGGACTGCTGGGTGGCGCTGGCGGCGAAGCAGCGGGCCTGCCGCGCTTCGCGCTGGTATTCGCAGTCTTCTGCGTGGGGTGCGCCCTCGTGACGCTGGCACTCGCGCCGGCCGCGCCACGTGCGGGCGCCCGATCCGAACCTATTTTTGCCGGCATGCGGGCACCGCTGGCCGACCCATACTTCCGGCGCCTCCTGGCGGTGTTCATGCTGAACGGCATCGCTTCCGCGGTGCCGGCGACGCTGGTGCTGTTCTACATTGCCGATGTGCTGGGCGCCGAGTCGCGGCAGGGGCTCTTCCTGACGTTGTACTTCGTCGCCGGCGCGGCGGGCATGCCGCTGTGGATCCGGTTATCGGCCCGGCTCGGCAAGGTGCGGGCATTGCAGGCCGCGATGCTGGCCGCCGTGGTCGCGTTCGTATGGGCCGCGTTGCTGGGCACGGGCGATGTCGTCGCCTTTGCCATCATCTGCGTGCTGTCGGGCTTAGCACTCGGCGCCGACCTGGCACTGCCCCCGTCGCTGCTGGCCGATGTGATCGGCCGCAACGGGCGGATGCAGGGCACCGGCGCCTACTTCGGCTTGTGGACGCTGGCCACCAAGCTCAATCTGGCACTCGCGGCCGGCATCGCCTTGCCGCTGCTGGCCGCGCTCGGCTATGCACCGGGTAGTCGCGATCCGGCGGCATTGGGCGCGTTGGCGCTGGTGTACGCAGGCGTACCGAGCGCCTTGAAGATCGGTGCGATATTCGCGCTGTCCTGGTTCGATGCCCGCTGGAGAATCCGATGAAATCGATGCGTCGTCTGCTGGTCACGCTGCTGGTGCTGTTCGCTGCGGGATGTGCGAGCGTCAATGTCGACGACTACCGCAACGAGAAGCCGACGCTCGACCTGGCGCAGTACTTCAACGGCACCATCGACGGCTGGGGCATGTTCCAGGACCGCTCCGGCAAGGTCCTGAAGCGCTTCTACGTGAGGATCGACGCAAACTGGAGCGGCAACCAGGGCACGCTCGACGAGCACTTCGAGTTCTCCGACGGCACCCGCGAGAACCGCGTCTGGAAGCTGGTGAAGGACGGCGATCGCTACACTGGCACCGCGGGCGACGTCGTCGGCATCGCGGCGGGCAGCGCCGCGGGCAACGCGCTGCGCTGGAACTACGTGCTGGCGCTGCCGGTCGACGGCAGGACATGGCACATGGACATGGACGACTGGATGTACCTGATCGACGAGAAGACAATGCTCAATCGCACCCGGATGTCGAAGTTCGGCGTCGAGGTGGGCCAGGTCACGCTGTCGTTTCGCAAGCGATAGGAGTCCCATGGGACTCTTTTCGCCGCTCAATCCGCCGCCGCCTGCCTGGCCGCAATGTCGCGTGTGGATCATCGGCGCGTCCACCGGCATTGGCGCGGCCACGGCGCAGGCTTTGCTGGCCGCCGGCGCGCGCGTGGCGCTGTCGGCCCGGTCCACCGACAAGCTGCAGGCGGTGGCCGGCGCCCATGAGCATGCGCTGGTCGAACCGCTCGATTTCACGAAGACGGAAGCCGTCGCTACCGCCGCGCAGCGCATCCACGCACAATGGGGCGGCATCGACCTGATCCTGATCGTGGCCGGCACGCACCAGGAAGTGCGCGCCTGGGAACTGAACGAGAAGGACTCGCGCGCGCTGCTCGAGACCAACCTGCATGGCGTCATCAATACGTGTTCCGCGGTACTGCCCGGCCTGCTGGCGCAAGGCCGCGGCGGCATCGGCATCGTCGCCTCCGTAGCCGGCTATTCCGGTCTGCCCAAGGCGCTGATCTACGGCGCATCCAAGGCGGCGCTGGTCAACTTCACCGAGACGCTCTACTTCGACCTGCATCCCAAGGGACTGGGCGTGTATCTGATCATGCCCGGATTCGTACGGACGCCGCTGACCGACAGCAACGCATTCACGATGCCGAATCTCATCTCCGCCGACGAGGCCGCACGCGAGATCATGGCCGGACTGCGCGCCGGCGAATTCGAGATCCACTTTCCCAAGGCGTTTACCCGCAGGCTGAAATTGCTGCGGATACTGCCCTATCGGCTGTACTTCGCGCTGATCCGCAGGGCCACCGGGTTGTAGCGTCAGGGGGTGGTCGATAGAAAAGGGCCCGCTTTCGCGGGCCCTTGGTATTGCCGGCAGGGAGGGGGGAGCCGGCAAGGGGGAAACGTTGAATCGTCGTTCAGCGGTCGCGCGTTGCGGTCACGTCGACCTCGGCAAACCGCACTTCTCCGGCTTGCAGCGTGCGGATGTCGTAGGCGCGGGCTTCTTCGGCCGCGAGGAACTGCTGCTTGGCGGCCAGGGTCTCCGGCGCGGGAGAACGCATCCCGTTCGACACCAATTCGAGCGAACCCACGCCAAGTGCGAGCGTAAGCGCTACCAGCACAAGCTTTTCGGTCCAGCGGGTTGAGGTCGTCGTCGTCATGGTTGCCTCCTGAATCTGTGGAATCGTCTTTAAGATGCCGTGGTAGCCGGTTTCGGATTCACTGCGTGGCTGCCATGGATCGAACTCTAGGCGGGTGCCTTGAGGGGCTCAATGGCCAAGCGACGAAACACGGGAAACCGGGGATGAACCGGCGGGAAGCGGGGCGAACGGCGCCGCGGGGGCGGGGGAAAGCCCCGTAGGCGAGGCTTCAGCCTCGCGGAATTCCGGTCACTTTGGACGGTTACCCCGTGCTGCGAGGCTGAAGCCTCGCCTACGCAGCGACATTCACAGCGACATTCACAGCGATAGTTACAGTGACAACCCCTGCACGGCACGCACCAGCAGCGATATCCCGTTGATCAGGAACAGCAGCGCCAGCAGGCGCATGAACCCGGACCCGCTGAGCGCGTGATGCAACCGGTTGCCGATGACGAGTCCAAGGATCATCACCGGTACCATCAGCAGCGCCAGCGTGAGCAGCGGCGGGTGCAGCAGTAGTCCTGCCACCAGGAACACGACGAGGCGGATCCACACGCTTACCGTGATGACCACCGACGATGTCGCGCGCAGCACCGACTTGTCGTGGATGCGCGCGGACAGGAACACCATGTAGATCGGCCCGCCGGTCCCGAAGGTCACGGAGAACACGCCGCCCACCAGGCCAATCGGGTAGGCGAGCCAGTCCGGCGCGGTGCGCAACCTACGCGTGCCGAGGAAAAGGTACGCGCCGTAGCCGCTGACGAAAATACCGAGTGCCAGCAGCAGCGGCGCCTGCGGCAGGGAGACCAGAAGCGTCGTGCCAATGGCAATGCCGACCAGCATCGCCGGCAGGATGCGACGGAACACGGGCCACGACGCATCGCGCCATTGGCGGACACTTTGCGTCGTCGCCGCGCCGGCATCGAGCAACGTGATGAGCGGCACGGCGAAGGTCAGGGGCACCAGGTGCGCGAGCAATGGCACGCCGATCAGCGACGACCCGAAGCCCGTGGCGCCGAAGACGGTATAGGCAAGCAGCACGATCAACAGGATCGCGGCCAACGCAAGCCACGGCAGGTCGGGAAGCGGCAATGGAAACGTCACGGGGAGTAATTGGAGAGGCCGGATCCGCCCTGCGGCGCGCCGTCAGCGACTTTGTCGCTGGCAGCGATCACGGCAGCAGGCATGGTACCCAAATTGTGCGGCGACCTGCCAGAATCGCCACTTCACTCAACCTTGCGGCGGCCGGCATGATCGTGGTTCACCATCTCAACAACTCCCGCTCGCAGCGCGTGCTGTGGCTGCTGGAGGAACTGGGCATCCCCTACGACATCGAGCGCTACCAGCGCGATTCGAAGACCATGCTGGCGCCGCCGGCGTTGACCGCCATCCATCCGCTCGGCAAGTCGCCCGTCATCACCGATGGCAAGCACACGATCGCCGAGTCCGGCGCCATCACCGAATATCTGGTCGAACGCTACGGCGATGGCAAGTTGATCCCCGCTTCCGGAACCGCCGACAAGCTGCGCTACACCTACTGGCTGCACTTTGCCGAAGGGTCCGGCATGCCACCGCTGCTGATGAAGCTGGTGTTCGACCGGGTCGAATCCGCACCCATGCCATTCTTTGCCAGGCCCATCGCCAAGGCGATCGCACGCAACGTGAAATCGACCTTCATCGAGCCCAACCTCAACCGGCAGCTCGACTACATGGAAGCCGAGCTTCGAAAAACGCCGTGGTTTGCCGGCCGCTCATTCACTGCCGCGGACGTCATGATGAGCTTTGTCGTGGAGGCGGCGGCAGCGCGGGGTGGTCTCGACGCAACCCGGCCCAGGCTCATGGACTGGCTGGCGCGGATTCATGCGCGGCCGGCGTACCAGCGGGCGCTTGAGCGGGGTGGGGAGTTTTCGCTGTCGTAGGGGTTGGAGGTCGACCACGCACGGCTCTCTTGGCTGCGTCGCCAATGGGCTGCCCCGACAGGCCATGCCGGCGGGCTGTGCCGGCGGACTGGACGCCACGGTCCGTTTCTGCGACAATTTTGGGCTTTGGCGAGCTAGCTCAGCTGGTTAGAGCAGAGGAATCATAATCCTTTGGTCCGGGGTTCGAGTCCCTGGCTCGCCACCATTTATTTAAGTGTACAACCCTGAGACATGGGTTACATGCCGTACCTAAGACATGGGTGACACCCGTAAGCCGAACGGGTTGTCGAGAGGTTGCAGAGTTTTCTGCTCCATGTCGATATAGCCAGGATCGGACTCCATGAAGCTCACGATCCAAATGCCCTCGTCGACTTCCTTGATGCCGACGCGCTGACCCGCCAGGACGTGTGCGCTGCTGATGCGTTTGCGGTGCATGCAGATGCGACCGCAGGCGGTGACCAGCACGTCCCGATCGTGCCGCGGGTAGGTAAGTTCCGCTAGACCACGATAAGGTGTTGGCGAGGCCGCATAGACTTCGGCCGGCGTCTTCATGGCCAAGGCCTCGTCGGGCCGCTCGGTATTGAACTCCTGCACGAACGCATCGAAGCGGGCCTGCTGCAGCGCCGCGGCTAGCCAGCGTCGGAGCGCGGCGGCGGCCGGCCGTGGCCAACCGCCAATCGCCACTTCCTGCGGCCATTTCGAATCTAGAAATGGGCACTCCGATCGATTGGAACGACTCGCACCTCCGCGTCGCGCCATCTGGAATA
Source organism: Betaproteobacteria bacterium (assembly GCA_031396395.1). Lineage (GTDB taxonomy): Bacteria > Pseudomonadota > Gammaproteobacteria > Burkholderiales > Casimicrobiaceae > VBCG01. The sequence continues at coordinate 17,687 of JANNKR010000059.1, read as the reverse complement.
ATGGGGCCGCGATGCAGAAGCCCCTCCATTTCCAGTTCGGCGACACCGTAATCGACGCCGCCGAGCGGCACGTCAAGGTCGGCGGCCGGCCGGCGAAGCTCGGCGCGCGCGCGTTCGACCTGCTGCTGGCGCTCGTCGAGCGGCGCGATCGCGTGGTGTCGAAGAACGAACTGCTGGACATCGTCTGGCCGAAGCTCGTCGTCGAGGAGAACAACCTGCAGGTGCAGGTCGGCGCGTTGCGCAAGCTGCTCGGGCCGCACGCGATCGCGACCATCCCCGGCCGCGGGTACCGGTTCGCGCTGCCGCTCGCCGAGGACGATCCTGCCGCGTCGAATCCCGACGTTGCGCCCGCACCCGCACCTGCACCCGCGTCGGTCCGGAGCGGCAACCTGCCGGCCGCGACGCAGTCTCTCTTCGGCCGCGCCGACGATCTGGCCGAGGTCGCACGCCTGGTCGACGCACATCACCTCGTGTCGATCGTCGGTGCCGGCGGCATCGGCAAGACGGCCCTCGCGCTCGCCGTCGCCATGTCGCTGCGGGAGCGGTTCCCGGACGGCGCGTGGTGGATCGAGTTGGCCGCGCTGACCGACGGCAGCCTGGTCGCCGCGACCATCGCGCGCACCGTGGGCGTGGGCCTCGCGCCGGACCGTCCGGCGGCGGCGGCGCTCGCGACCGCGCTCGCGGACACCCGGTTGCTGCTGGCGCTCGACAATTGCGAACACCTGCTCGACGCTGTCGCCCCGGTCGTCGAAGCGCTGGTCAGCCAGGCGCCGGGGGTGCGCATCCTCGTCACGTCGCAGGAGACGCTGAAGGCTGCCTCCGAGCACAGCCATCGGTTGGGTACGCTGGCGGTACCGCGGCCCGACGCATCGTTCGCCGACGCCGAACAGTGCGGTGCGGTCGCGCTGTTCGTCGAGCGCGCTGCCGCGGCCGATCCGCGTTTCCACCTGACGGCGGATACGCTTCCCGCCGTTGCCGAGGTGTGCGCGCGGCTCGACGGCATCCCGCTCGCGATCGAGCTGGCGGCGGCGCGCGTGCCGCTGCTCGGCGTCGAGGGCCTGCGCGCGCGGCTCGACGAGCGCTTCCGCCTGCTGACGGCCGGCGCCCGCACGGTGCTGCGCCGGCACCAGACGCTGCGCGCCGCGCTGGAGTGGAGCCACGGCCTGCTCGGCGCGCAGGAGCAGGTGGTCTTCCGCCGCCTCGGAGCATGCGCCGGCGGCTTCACGCTGGAGTTCGCGCAGCAGGTGGCCGCCGACGCCACACTCGACGAGTGGGCGGTGCTGGACGCGCTCGGTCAGCTGGTCGACAAATCCCTCGTCATCGCCGAAGGCGCGGGCGTTCCCCGCTATCGGCTGCTCGAGACGACGCGCGCGTTCGCGGTCGAATGCCTCGCCGCGTCGGGCGAGATGCATGAGGTCTTGCGCCAGCATGCGCAAGTGGTCGTCGCGCTGCTGCAACGCCTGGGCGCGGGCCACCTGTCCTTCAACCGCGCGCACGACGCGATCTACGCCGTCGAGGTCGACAACGTGCGTGCGGCGCTCGAATGGGCGGCGGGCACGGATGGCGACCGTGCGCTCGGCATGACGCTGGCCGCCGAGTCGAACACCGTCTGGCTGAGCAACGCAGGCCAGGCGGAAGGATTGCGGCGCGTGCGCGAGTTCGAGCCGGACGTCACGGACGCGACACCGCCGGCGCTGGCCGCGCGCTATTGGCTTACCGTGGCCACGCTCGGCGTGTTCTCGACCGATCGGGATTGCTTCGAGGCCGCCGCGCGCGCGGCCGACCTCTACCGGATGCTGGACGTCCGCGAGCGACTCTACGAGGCGTTGATCGTCCGCGCGGCGATCGGCGGGCGGCGGCGCGACTTCGCGGCGGCCGACCCTGCGCTGGCCGAGGCCGCGAGCCTCGAGCGTCCCGAGTGGCCGCGGCCATGGCGGGCGCGATTGGCGTTCGCGCAATGGATCGTGGCCCTCAATGCCGAACGCTACGCCGAAGCCCGGCCGTACGCGCAGCGGCAGGCAGATCTCAACCGCGAGGCAGATCTCAACCGCGAGGCAGGCATCGCGTTGAGCGAGCAGCTGGCGCGCGGCAACGTGGCAACCTGCGACGTCTGGGGCGGCGAGCCCGCCCGGGCGATTCCGGTGCTCCGTGCGGTGATCGCCGAACTCGACCGCCTCGGAGCCAGCTGGTCAGCGGGCCACATGGTGTACAACCTCGCCGAAGCGCTGCGCCAGACCGGCGAGTTCGACGAGGCGCTGGTGCAGGCGCGCCGCGCGTATGCGCTGCTGCGCCGCGAGGGTGACCAGAACATCCTCTTCGGCCTGCTGCCGCGCCTCGCAGCGGATCGCGGCCGGCACGAGGCCGCGGTTCGGTTCGTCGGCTACGCGTTGCGCACGAGCGCGCGGATGGGGATCGCCGACGAGGGATTCGCCACATGGGCCGAGGATGGCGTCCCGGACACGTTGACCGAAGACTTGCGCGCGCGCCTGCGCGACGAGGGTGCGGCGCTCTCCGAGGATCAGGCCTTCGGGCTCATCCTCGCGGACGGGGCCTGAAGCCACCCGCCCGCATCGATTGACGCCCGAGGATCTGGCGAAAGCACGCGAGTCGTTCGAATCGAAACCCATGTTTAAGGCACGTTTAAGGCGTTCTTCAGGACTGAAGGTGGGCTTCAGGCGGACATTGGCACCGTCGTCACCGCCACCCCACCAGGAGAACCACCATGCAAGCTTCGAACCTCGTCCGCGCCGTGATCACCTCGCTGTCCATCGTGCTCGTCGCCACCGCACTCATCGGCGCCAGCTGGTACACCACCAAGGAAACGTCGGCCCCCACGTCGATGGTCGCCGTACCCACCGGAGAGTTGCAGGATGGCGTTCCAGTGTATCGGCTGCCGTCGATCGCCGTGACGGCAAGCCGCAGCGAGGTACTTTCCCAGGCGGCCCGGGGCGAACAGCGCTAGGGTGCTGAGACCGACTCAACTCCCAGCCGGCGAATTCATGTGGTTGCATCGCCTATCCGGGGAGGGAGATGGCGATGATTCGGTCAAAAAGCAGTCCACACTTGGAGGCCTTGCAGCGATGCAGGGCCTTTTTCTTTGATCAGGCTCGATTTGACTGTCTTGATTGACTGGGGTTGTTTGGTCAATATTTTGGTCAATTCTTTCAAAGCCCGTCTAACCTTATAGACTGGCTTATACCTCCGGGATAGTTTTAGAAGTTAAGGAGCGATTTTTATAAATGCTCAAGACTTCGTGAACGCCAGCGGCAACATTGTCCAAACCGCAAAAGGCAACCCGGCGTTTGCGCCCGCGTCGCTCCCGCCACCCTCACCTTCGAAAACGATGTGGTTGCGCTCCCGTCGCGGGCGGACGCACTTGGCGTGGAATGACTGGATTCGGTACTTTCTGACGGGCGTGATTGAGACCGCTTCACAGGCCGCCGCGCAGGCAACCGAGCTCCTGCAGATCCGGGAGGAATTTCGGAAGTCGATGCACGCGAAGCCAAAAGCGCTGGCATTGATCGACCATCTCCTTACTAACCCATACATGACGGTAAGGCGTGCAACGCGATTGCTGCAAGTTAGCCAACCAACCGCCAGGGCTGCCGTAATGGCGCTTCAAGCCGCGGGCATACTCATCGAGAGAACGGGCCGCGCGTGGGGAGGAGTGTATGTGGCGTCACGCATTTTGGACGCAATTGAAATAAAGCCAGCGCGGTCAACGCCGCAAAAATTGACTCTGTTGTGAGCAACCAAATTTTTGAATCAACCTTCAAAAACATCGACGACATCCAGCATAAGGACACCGGCTGCACCAGCGAGCTTGACTACAGCCGCACGCATGCGCCTGCCCGGTGTCACGGTCTCTTCGTGGCCGCCGGTGGGGCTGCCGCCGCCGGCTGCTTCGACGCGACCGGCTTGGCCGCCGACGTCGGTTTCGGCGTCATTCCGAAATCGATGAGGTTTTGCTCCATGCTCATGGTGACGCGGCCCGATTCGTCCTTGTTCGTCATCGTGCGTTTCACCAGCCCGAACGGCACGGCATCGCTCAACCAAAGTTCGCCGACCTCGATTTGTTTGGCGACCTCGTTGCGGACGGAGTACGTGTACTTGTCGCACTCTTTGCCGTTGACCGTTTCGGTCTGAGCGAAAACGGCAACGGTGCGATACGGGGTGGCTGCGTCTTTCATCACGAGCACGGACGCGGCAGGCATGGGCTGGAAGGCGCCGCCGCCCGTGGAACCGCTGGAGGCGACCAGCGACCTGGCAAAGTCGAGCAGGTCGCTTTCCAGCTTGAAGCCAGGTGCCAGCTCATAACGTTGCGCCGACGCCGGGTACTCCTTGCGCGGATATGCGGTGCGATCCTCAAGCCGGATACGGCCGTTGCGATCCTCGAGCCGCGAAGACGTGGTGACCGACGGCGCGCCGGCCGAAGCCTTGGTCTCGTACGTCGCCCAGCTTCCGACAGGCGTCGCGCCAAAGTAGGGTTTGTTCCAATCGGCGCTCGCAGTCAGCGGAACGAGAACAAGGATAGAAAGGCTCAAAGCAGTTATGCGCATGGTGCCCTCCTTGGGGCCTGCCGGATCGCTGCGACTCCAGTCAAGGAACGTTCGGATTGATTCCGGTGAATCTGCCGGAATACGCGCAACCAAAAGTTGTCGACGTCCCTTGAATCCTCCCGCTCAGCATGCCGATGCGGTTCGTCATCTCGAAGAACACCATGTTGCCCGTTTCCCCCGTGGTGCATGCGTACGTCCCACTGAATCGACCCATCTTCCCCGACTGGGAAAACGCCCCGCTATACGTGCATATATCGGTGGTGGCGAACTGCCAGACCATGCTCATCGCCGTCGCAGTCTGTGAAACGGTGATGCCAAACGCCCCCGTACCACTGGAGTTGTTCGCCGGATTGAAACAGCCGGATTGGGTGAGGTTGGCGGCGATCAGGTAACCACCGTTGTAGTTATCCGTCTTCAGCGATTGGCGCTGCAGTGCTTTGCTTACTGAAACACCATCGATCGAGTATTGCAGCTGCGCGGTCTGCACCGTCAAATTCGTAAATGTTATGGTTCCCGCAGCGCGGACCGTAACGCTCGCAGGATTGAATGGACCGGGGAAGTAGGGGCCTGTCGTCACGTACAGTGTTCCCGTGAAAACGCCGCTGCCGATGTAGGTGAGTTGCGCCGTTACCCAGGTTGGCTTGCCATCAGCGCCATAGATGAACACGGTGGCGAAAACGATGTCGTCCGATTGAACAAGTTGCATGCCCCACCCGGATTCATTGGGATTCCACCAGATGTCGGAAACGTCCGTGGTAACCGAGGTTTTGAGCGTAAACGTCGTTTCCGCGCCTGCCCCGAGTGGCAACCCAAGGCACACCAGTACAGCCCCCGTACCAAGCAGTCTTGCCGCAGTCCTGAACACGGTGAATTCTCCCGTTCGCGCCGGTATGACGCTCGGCTCCATCCTGTTCCTTCCGGTGGCGTTTGGAAAGGTGGCTGCAATGTCGAACGACGGACGGTCTTGAAAGGCGGCAGCGGAGCCTGCCTGTCTCGCCGCCATTGATTTCACGCCTGGCGGCTCTGCAGCGCCCTGATCCTGCGCGTACGGCCAAGCCGTTCCTGTCGCGCCGTCACCCCTGTGCCGAATACCCACCGTCGACCGGAATCGCAACACCGGTGATGAAGTCCGACGCGGCGCTGGCCAGAAACACGGCGATACCGGCAAAATCCTGCGGCAAGCCCCAGCGCCCGGCCGGCGTGCGCGCCACCACGCGCTCGTGCAGACCCTCGACGTCCTTGCGTGCCTGGACGGTGAGATCGGTATCGACCCAACCCGGCAGCACGGCGTTGACCTGGATGTTGTCGCGGGCCCAGGCCACGGCGGTGGCCATCGTAAACTGGACGACTCCGCCCTTGCTGGCACCGTAAGGTGCCGCAAAGGATGCGCCGAAGATCGAGGTCATCGAACCGATGTTGATGATCTTGCCGCGCCGCGCCTTGGCCATCGCCGGATAGACCGCCTTCGAGCACAGGAACGCGCTGGTCAGGTTGGCGTCGATCAACATCTGCCACTCGTCGAGCGAATAGTCCTGGGGCGCCTTGCGCACATTGGTGCCGGCGTTGTTGACCAGCACGTCGATGCGGCCATGGCGGTCGAGCGCGTGCGCGACGATGGCGGCGCAATCGCGCTCCTGGGTCACGTCCGCAATGATCGACGACGGCGCAACGTCGGCGTTGGCGGCACGCAGCGCGGCCATGGCGCGATCGTTCTTCTGCGCATTGCGTCCGGCCACCACCACGCTGGCGCCACTGCGCGCGAGGCCCAGGGCCATGCCGAGCCCGATGCCGCCATTACCACCGGTGACGATGGCCACCTGGCCTTGCAGGTGAAAGGGATTGCTCATCCGAGGGATCTCCGGTGGGTGTGGGGTGGCGGCAACGAAGCCTGCATCCGGGCAGGGCCCGGGCCTTAGTGCGCGAAACCAAATGCAACCTCCGGAGCGCGCGGTAAGATCGTGCCATGGAAATCGTCGTCAACGGCAATCCGACGCGGCTCGACCCGCCTCCCGCCACGCTTGCGGACCTGGTCCGCGCCCTCAACCTCGAGGGCAAGCGGATCGCGGTCGAATGCAATGGCGAGATCGTGCCCAAAAGCCGCTACGCGCAGACGCCGGTGCGCGCAGGCGACCGGCTGGAAGTGGTGGCTGCCGTCGGGGGCGGCTGACCCCTTCCCCGCAGGCCGCGGCATGACGCGTCGGGCGTAAAATGGTGGGATGAACGCTCCCGCCCCCTCCACTGCGCTGGCCGATCCGCTGGTCATTGCCGGCAAATCGTATTCGTCGCGCCTGCTCGTGGGCACGGGCAAATACCGCGACTTCGCGCAGACACGCGATGCGGTCGTGGCCTCCGGCGCGCAGATCGTCACGGTGGCCATCCGCCGCACCAACCTCGGCCAGGACGCCAATGCGCCGTCGCTGCTGGATGCGCTGCCACCGTCCGAATTCACCTATCTGCCCAACAGCGCGGGGTGCTACACGGCCGACGATGCGGTACGCACGCTGAAGCTTGCGCGCGAGCTGCTCGATGGCCACGCGCTGACCAAGCTCGAAGTGCTGGGCGATCCGCATACGCTCTATCCCAATGTCCGCGAAACCTTGCGTGCGGCCGAAATTCTCGTCGCCGACGGCTTCCAGGTGATGGTCTACACGTCGGATGATCCCATCATCGCGCGCGAGCTCGAGGCCATCGGCTGCGTCGCGGTGATGCCGCTCGCGTCGTTGATCGGGTCGGGCATGGGCATCCTCAATCCATGGAACCTGAAGCTGATCCAGGAGCAGGCAAAGGTGCCGGTGCTGGTGGATGCCGGTGTGGGCACCGCCTCGGATGCGGCGATCGCGATGGAACTGGGCTGCGCCGGCGTGCTGATGAACACGGCGATCGCCCTGGCACAGGATCCGGTGCGGATGGCCACGGCGATGAAACTCGCCGTGCAGGCCGGACGCGAGGCGTTTCTGGCGGGACGGATGCCGCGCAAACTCTACGCGGCCAGCCCCAGTTCCCCGACCACCGGCCTGATCGGCTGATCGCCATGGGCTTGCGGTGGTGGACGCCGTTGCTTGCGGTGTTGCTGAGCGGGCTGCCGTTGGTGTCCCCGGCCGCGCCGTTGTCGCAGCAGCGCGTGATCGAGCTCTGCACGCAGGCCGAGGGCCCCGGACACTGCGGACGCCGCATCGAGACCGAGCAGTTGAAGACGCTGCCCAACCTCGCGGTACGCGAAGGCGACACGCTGCGGATCACGCTGTTTCCGACGGGAACACGGGAATTCGTCGACACCATTGTCGGCACTGACGAGCGCGCGTATGCGATCTGGGACTACTGGAGCTCGGCCAATGCCGTCGTGCTGTTCATCAGCAACGGCGATCGCCTGTCCTACGGCGTGCTGCAGCGGACGAATGGGCAACTGACCACGATGCCCGGTGAGCCGGTGCTGGCACCGGACCGGCAACGCATCGCGGTCGCGGATTTCTGCGCGAACGATTGCACCAACGAACTCACGGTGTGGCGGGTTGCGCGCGACGGCATCCGCAAGGAATTGAGCTTCACGCCCGCAACGCCGTGGTCGGACGTGACCGTCAGCTGGACCGACGGCGACATGCTGGTCCTGCAATACACGGTGGCCGGCGAGGACAAGCCGCGCACGGTCAACCGGCCGCTTGCGGCACCGGACTGGAAGCGCTCCGGGACGTCCCGCTGATGGCCAACGAACTCAACATGCCGCAGCCGCTCCAATCGCGCCCAGTGCGCAGCTTCGTGCTGCGCCAGGGCAGGATGTCGCCGGCACAGACGCGTGCATTCGAGCAATTGCTGCCGCGTTACGGGGTGCCGTTCCAGCCGCTGCGGCTCGATTTTTCCGGGGTCTTCGGACGCGTCGCGCCCGCGATCCTGGAGATCGGCTTTGGCATGGGCGAGACCACGGCGGCCATTGCGAAGGCGCATCCGCAGCACGATTTTCTCGGCATCGAAGTGCATGCGCCGGGGGTTGGCGCACTGCTGAAGCGCATCGACGAAGCCGGGCTGCGCAACGTGCGCGTGATCCGCCATGATGCCGTCGAGGTCGTCGCGCAGATGATCCCGCCGGGCTCGCTTGCGGGGGTTCATGTGTATTTTCCCGACCCATGGCCGAAGAAGCGGCACCACAAGCGGCGATTGCTGCAGGCCTCGTTCGTGACCGCGCTGGCGCAGCGGCTCGCGCCGGGAGGCTACCTGCACGCGGCGACGGACTGGGAGGAATACGCCCACGAGATCCTGGCCACGCTGGCGGCAGAGCCGCTGCTTGCCAACACCGCCGAATCGTTTGCGCCGCGCCCGGCCTGGCGTCCGCAAACCAAGTTCGAGACGCGCGGGATGAAACTCGGTCACGGCGTGTGGGACATCGTGTTCCGGCGGGCGCAATGAGCCGTCCGTAGGCGAGGCTTCAGCCTCGCGCGAACGATCCACGCCTGGTGCCCGCGAGGCTGAAGCCTCGCCTACACCTCGCCTCGCTTCGCCCGGACGCCTTACGCGGCCCTGGACTTGCCGCTGCCGCGCGCCAGCGCAATCAGTCGGGTGATCGTGCTGCGCGCGACGTCGCGGGAAAAATGATTGCGGATGTTGTCGCGGCCACCGCCGGCCAAACGCTGCCACAACGCCTCGTCGTGGTACACGCGCACGATGGCTGCGGCGAAAGCCGCAGCGTCGTCCGCCACGAGCACGTCGTCCTCCGGCTTCAGGAACATGCCCTCGATGGAGGGCGTGGTCGCCACTACCGGCAGACCATAGCTCATCGCCAGGTTGATCTTGCCCTTGACGCCGGCGCCATAGCGCAACGGCGCGATCGAGACGCGGCACCCGGTGAAGTAAGGGGCCACATCGGGGACGTAACCCGTGATTAGCAGGTCTTCGGCGGCCAGATCACGAACGCTGGACGGCACCTTGCTGCCGATGATGTACGTGATGACGCCCGGCAGCTTCGACCGCACGTACGGCAGCACTTCACGCGCATACCAGAGCACGGCATCGGTGTTAGGCGGGTGCTGAAACCCGCCGATGAAGACGAGACCCTTGCGCTGCGCAAACGGCTGGCCCTCCGGCTGCAACTCCTGGATCGTGGCCAACACCAGCACGCGCGCCTCGGGCACCAGCTCGCCCAGCAGTGTTTTCTCGAAGGGAGACACCACCAGCGTGACGTCCGCGCGCCGGATCAGCGTCAGCTCCTCGTCACGCTTCGACCGGGCCGAGGCCCGCGCCACGGCACTGCCTTCGAGCTCGGCCTGGCGCTCGTTGCGCAGAAAATGGAGGTCGACGGTATCGAACACCACCAGCGCGCGCGGCGCGAAAGCGCGCACCGCGTCGATGTGCTTCACGGCGATGTAATGCCGCGACATGATCACGAGGTCGAATTCCTCGCCGCGCCTGGACAGCAGCTCGGCGATCGAGCGGACGAACGGATGGAACAGCACCTCGATGCCGCGCTGCTGCAGGTCGCCGACGTAGGGTTGCCGATGCTCGAGGTTGTCCGCGACGAACGTCACCTTGCAGTTGAGCGAAGTCAGGATCTCGAGGATCGCGAGCATCCGCATCGACCCGGCGTCATGATCGGGCGTGAGCATGCAGGCGTCGATCACCAGCACTCGCAACTGCGCCCAGCGGTCGCGCTCGAGTTCGGGCTGGACACCGTTGCCGCGATGCGCAGCGAGCGTGGTTGCCCATTTGGTCGCGAAAGTGCCGCGATTGACGACCTGGTGGCGCTTCACGCCCGTGGTTTCATCGGTGCCCGACGTCTGGCCCTCGAAGTGCACGACCACGGCAGCGGGCTGGTAGTAGACCCGGCGGCCCTCGGCGCGCACGGCGAAGGCAAGATCCGCGTCTTCATAGTAGGCGGGTGCGAAACGGGCATCGAAGCCGCCGAGCTTGCGGAACAATTCGGCGGGGATCGCAAGGCACGCACCCGAACAATAGTCAGCTTCGCGCAGGTAGTTGTACTCGGGCTTGTCCGGATCATCGTCACGGCCCCAGTTCCACGCCGAACCGTCGCGCCAGACGATGCCGCCGGCTTCCTGCAGGCGGCCGTCCGGATAGAGGAGCTTGGCGCCGACCAGCCCGGCATCCGGATGGTCCCGGAACACCGCCAGGAGCGCGTCGAGCCACCCCGGCATCACGATCGTGTCGTTGTTGAGGAACACGACGATTTCGCCGCGCGCAAGTTCCGCACCCCGATTGCACGTGCCGATGAAACCCAGGTTGGCGGCATTGCGCTCGAACCGCACTCCCGTCACATTGACGAGCTCGTCCGCAATCACTTCCGGCCCCGCATCGTCGATCACGATCACCTCGAAGGTGCCGGACGCGGAATTGGCTTGCACGCTTTTCAGGCACGTGAAGGTGAGCAGCGCCTTGCCGTAGACGGGGATCACGATCGATACGCGCGGCGTCTCCGCGGCGACAAACGCAAGCGGCGACGTCGTTTCCTCGAGCTTGAACTGTTCCTTCGCCGTCGGCTTGAAGGCCTCTTCGCGACTGACCTTGGCCCAGCCACGCCGCGCCACGGCACCCGGGCCTTCCGCGCGCAGCAACGACCACGCGGATGCCGACAGCTGGGGCAGCCGCTTGACCCCGGTGCGCCACGCGCGAAACCGCGCGAGCATCACCTTGGCGCCGTGTCCGGCGTCCCGCAGCGGCTTCGTCAAGCGCCATGACGTCGAAGACTCGAGCTCGCCGATGCGATCGCGTGCATCTTCGAGCGACGATTCGAGATGGTCGGCGTGATGCTGCATCTGCCCGGCCTGGACCTGCATCTCGGACATCTGGATCTGCGCGTAGTGAAACTTGCGCTGGGTGGCGACGGCCTCGGCTGCCAACTGCTCGCGGTCGCCCTGCGCACGGTCGCGGACCGCACGGAAATTCTCGAGCTGCGCGTTCACCAGCCCGATGCGATGCTTGAGTTCGACTCGCGCCGCCGTATGCCCGCACTCAACGCCTGCCGTGAAGAGTTGCGGCAGCGACAATGGAGGCAGTTCGACCTGGCCTTCCTCGAGATAGAAGTTTTCCTTCGCCAACGTGGGCAACGCTTCCGGCGGTGGCCTTGCCCGCTCCACCGCAGGCAACGGCGCAAGATACAGCGCGCGATAGCGATCCGGCGTCATCATGGCGAACGCCGGAGCACGTGATCGGCGCCCCGACGACGTGCCGGATCCGGCAAGTCCGCCGCCTTGAGCAACGCATCGTTCCATGCCGAGGGCTGCGCATCCCACGGGATGATCGTCGACCGTGACACGCCCTGCAGGCGTTCGGGAAAGGCACCCAGCGCAGATGCCACGATGGGCAGCCCCGACTGCAAGGCCACCGACATCGTATAGGCATAGGTTTCGGGCACCTGCGCTGCAAACAACAGCACGTCCGGCTTTTCCGCCGCAATGAGGCGGGCAAGATCGCTGTCCACATATTGCCCGTAGATGGTCAGCGGTACTTCCGGCGCCTGCGGCACCGGCTCGGTCGTCGAACCGAGCACGCGAAACGTCAACGGCAGGCTGCGGACCTGGGCCTCGCGCGCGCACTCGGCAACGACATGCAGGCCCTTCTCCGGTGACAGGTTGCCAAGGATGGCCACGCGGACCATGCGCGGCACCAACGGCGGCGACTCTTCCGGATGCGACCAGACGTCGATGTCGACATCAGGGAAGTAGCCGCGGATGCGCACGCTCACATCCTCGGACGGAGCGATCACGCGATCCGCATCGCGCAGCAAACGGCCAAACGCGGCGCGCCAGTCGGCAATGTCGAGCCCCCACTGTCCGGGGCGCTTCGCGAGACATGCGGCACACCCGGCGGGGCCGGGCTCACCGCAATAGCGGCCATCCTCGGTCACCAGGTGGTATTGCGGGCAGATCGCATAGTAATCGTGGAGCGTGCAATCGTAGGGGATCCCCGCAACCGCCGGCAATTCGAGGATGGCTCGCGGCTGCAGGTGCACATGATGAAAGTGCAGGCGATCGACACCGATCGTGCGCAGCGTCTCGGCGAGAAGCGGCAGTTCGCCCGGCAGCGTGAAGTACAACGCGAAGCTTTCTTCGGCCTGCGGCCATGAAAGCTTGACGGTGTTGCCGACTGCTGGCTCGAGGTACAGCACTTCGCACCGTGCCGCGGCCAACGCGGCCACGTCGTGCATGTAACGTCGGATACCGCCACCCCACGGATGAGATACAAAGACCAGCATGCGCTTGCCCGACTGCGCGAGGCGCAGCAGGTCGACGCGACGGGCGAAGGGCCGCGCGGGCTCGCGCTCGAGTGTTTCCTTTTTTTGCGCGACATACATCGGATAGAGATTGGCCAGCGCCTGCTCGGTGCGATCTCGCAGGCCTCCGGCGTCGCGGCTGCCAAACGACCCATGGCCGGCATGGCCGACGAATATGTCTCCGGCAAGCAGATGGCGGAATCCGGCGCTGCCGGCCCGCAGGCAGAAGTCTATTTCGATACCGTAATCACTCCCGAGCGGCGTGCCGTCCAGCGACCCGACGGCATTGAGGCAGTCGCGGCGAAACAGCAGGCATGGTCCATCGACTGCAGGCAACGGCGTGGAAAGGCCGGCATTGGCGCGCGCAAAGAGTGCGTCGAGCGTGACCACCGATTGTCCGGGCGGCAACGGATTGGCGCTGCGTGGCAGTGGATAGGTCGCGACGCCCGCTTTGTTGGTAAACGTACCGATCACGCCAACGCCACGCGCTGCAGCATGCTGGGCGAGGCGATCCAGCCAGTCGTTGGCGACCTCGGCGTCGGACTGCAGAACGACGACATCACGCTCGCGGTGCAGGCCGAAGCCGCGATTGATCGCCGCCGCCACGCCTTGCCGCGCGGATTGGCGGATGACCGTGGCGCGACCCGTGCTCTCGATGTCGCGCAGATAGGCATCGACCTCCGGGTCCGCCGGACCGTCATTGATCAGCACCAGTTCATGCGCGGTACGGCTGCGCGCGGCATGCACGCTGTCGACGCAGCGGCGCAGCGCTGCAAGTCCCCCATGGATCGGGATCACGACATCGATGACCTGCATCAACGCGCCCCCCCGATGCGGCGCCGCACGGCCGCCAGTGGATAGCGCAGCCAGCCCTGCAGCGATTCCCGATAGCGGAGCCGCGCCTGCGTGGCGGCAAGCGCCTCCGTGCTCTGCGCCCGCGCCTGGGTTTCGCGCGCCATGGCCGCGTAGGCCTCGTCCAGCGCGCGCTGCGCGCGATCCTGCGTGTCGGCCAGCGCCTTCTCCAGCATCGCAATACGCTCCACTCGGGCGGCATCGGCTTGTTGTTCGCTGGCCAGCGCATTGGTCACGTCGATCAGCTGCTCGAGTCTGTGCTGCGCAATCTTCCGGGCATCGAGCTCTTCCCAGTACAGATGCTTTTCACGCACCAACGTGCGCGCATAGTCATGCCACAGCGCCAGCTCGCCGTCGTCGAAGAGCGAAAGGGCGGGCAATGCCGGCAGTCCTGCACCCGCGGCGGCGGCGACCACGATGAAATACATGGGCGGCGCAGGCGCCTTGACGGCATGTGCCGCGTCTGCGGCAAGCCCCAGGAAAGCGTTGGGCGCGGCCGCCGGTCCTTCGGCCCACAACGCGGATTGCGCGATTACGCGTTGCGCGTACCAGGCTTGCGCCGGGAAGTGCTGCGTCAGCAGCGCAGCGAGTTCGTCCCGGTCGAGTTCGCGCACGTGGAAGTGATTGTCGATCCCGCCACCCTCGTTGTACACGGGGCGGTTGGGCGAGGAGATCACCAGCACGCCATCGGCCGAAAGCACCCGGCGGAATTCGGCCAGCATCGACGCCTGCTCGGTCAGGTGTTCGATCGTTTCGAAGGACACCACGAGATCGATGCTGGCGTCAGGCAGTGGCAATGCCGTCACCGATGCAGCGACAAAGGTCAGATTGGATTGCACATACCGCTGCTGGGCGTGGGCGATCGCGGTGGCGGACACGTCCATGCCGACGACACTTGCGGCTGCGCGCGCCAGCAGAAAGCTGCCATAGCCTTCGCCCGACGCCGCATCGAGCACGCGCTTGCCGGCCGCGAGCGGAGCCACCACCGCGTAGCGATGCCAGTGCTCGTACCAGATGGCGCCCCGCACTTCCGGCAGGAATCGCTCACCCGTGAAGGTGAGGGGGGTGGTGACGGTGGAAGTGGCGGTCAAGATCGAGTCGATGTGCGTACCGGCACGGACGGTGGAAATCCACCCGCGTCAGCCAACCCGATATTGTATCCGGCTCGGGTGCCGATGCCGCACTTACTCCCCTCCGTGCCAACCCCCACGGAGAGCCTCAGCCCAGCGTGAGCGTCACCGGCTGGTGATCCGATACCTGGGTCTCGATGTCCACCTCCACGCCCTGGACACGCCCCCGCAGGTCGTCGCTGACGAAGATGAAGTCGCAATGCAGCAGCGGATCGCCCGGCTTCACCTTCACGAAGATGTTCATCGTGGGCGGGTGGGCGACACCGGGATGGGCCAGTTCCCAGGCATCGAAGAGGCGCGGCGTGCCGTCGGCAAAGGGGGCGGTCATGCGCGCATGCAGCGGGTCGTCCGGCTCCAGGTTGAAGTCACCCGTGATGATCGTGGCGGCCGGGCGTGCCAGTGTCTCGTAGGGTCCGCCGTCATAGCCAGTCGAGCGTGGATCGCGCGCATAGCCGCTGCCCTCGGCGTACAGCGCGCGCAAGGCCTCGACCTGCGCCGCGCGCTTTTTTTGCGAGTAGTACTCGAGGTGGGTAGTCACGATGCGTACGGGACCGAATGAAGCAGCCACCACCGCCTCGACCGCGATACGCGGCATGCCGGACACATCCTGGTCTGCCGGGTAGGGCAAGAGGTGCCGGAACACCTGCAGCACCGGCAATCGGGTGAGGATCATGTTGCCGAAGCGCCGGCGGCGGCCGTCGGCACCCGGATGATCGACCGCGATCCCGGGAATCGCCGTGTAGCCCGGCAACAACGCTGCAAGCACGGCGAACTGGTCCTCGTCCGTGGCCCCCGCCAGACGCGGGTGCGGAAAATTGTCGGCAACTTCCTGCAGGCACAGCACATCGAAATCGGCCAGGCGCTTCGCCTCCACGACCACGCGCGCCGGGTCGACCTTGAGGTCCACGCCGCGGCACCACTGGATGTTCCACGTAATGAGCTTCATCGCGCTGCTGCCTCCTGGCTACCGGATCCCGGCCCGCATGAACGATTGCACGAACTGCCGCTGAAAGAGCAGAAAGGCCACCAGCAGCGGCGCCGTGGTCAGCAGCGTCGCAGCAGTGATGATCGACCAGTCGATGCCCTGGTCGGTGGCGGAGAACACCTGCAAGCCCACAGTGACGGGCCGCGACTCCACCGAGTTGGTGATGATGAGCGGCCACAGGAAATTGTTCCAGTGATAGCTGACGCTGACCAGCGCATACGCGAGATAGGTGGGCCGCGCGAGCGGCACGTAGACCTTCCACAGCACCTGCAGCGGCGTGCAGCCCTCCATCCGCGCAGCTTCGTCCAGCTCGCGCGGCACTGTCTTGAACGTCTGTCGCAGCAGGAAGATGCCGAAGGCGGACGCCATGTAAGGCAAACCGATGGCCAGGATGGTGTCCTTCAGACCAAGCGCGGTCATCGTCCGGTAGTTCTCGACGATGAGGACATCGGGCATCACCATCAACTGCACCAGCACCAGGGCGAACAGTACGTTGCGCCCGGGGAACTCGAAGCGCGCAAACGCATAGGCCGCCAGCGTGGTCAGCACCAGCTGCGCCGCCAGCACCATTGCGACCAGCACGACAGTGTTGAGGAAGTAGCGGGCAAACGGCGCGGCGCTCCACGCCTTGGCGAAGTTGTCGAGCGTCAGCGGCGCCAGCAGCTCGAAGCGGGTGGAGAATTCGGCCGGATGAAACGCGGTCCAGAACGCATACAGCAGCGGCAGCACCCACAGGAAGCCAAGCAGCCACGCCGCCGCGGTTTCGAGCACGCGCCCCGCGCTTAAGTTTGGATGGATCGCAGCACTCACTGGTAGTGCACCTTGCGCTCAAGGAAGAAAAATTGCGCCAGCGCGACCAGTCCCAGCAGCACCAGCAGCACCACGGTCAGCGCCGCGGCATACGCGGAGTCCCAGAAGCGGAATCCGATCTCGTACACGTAGTAGAGCAGCAGCGCGGTGGCGTTGTCGGGCCCGCCGCGGGTCATCACGAACACGTGGTCGACGAGCCGGAACGCGTTGATGATGGCATTGACCAGCACGAACAGCGTGGTGGGCATCAGCAGCGGAAACGTGACGCGCCGGAAAAAATACCAGCGCGATGCGCCCTCGATGGCGCCGGCTTCCTTGAGGCTCGGCGACATCGACTGCAGCGCCGCCAGGTAGAAGATCATGAAGAACCCGGCTTCCTTCCAGATCGTCACCACCATCAACGCCGGCAGCGCGGTGCCCTTGCTGCCCAGCCAGTTGTGGCTGCCCGCGCCGAACGCGCCCAGGAATCGTTCGAGCAGCCCATATTCGGGCGTGTAGAAGAAGAGCCAGATGTTGGCGACGGCGATCATCGGCAGCACGGTCGGCGTGAAATAGGCAAGCCGCAGGATGCCGCGCCCGGCAATGCGATCGTTGACCCAGACCGCCATCAACAGTGCAATCACGATCGACACGGGGATGGTCCACACGGCGTACCAGAAATTGTTCGACAGGCTCTGCCAGAAGATCGGGTCCTCGATCAGTTGCCGGTAATTGTCGACACCGACGAACACCACCGGACGACTACCCTTCGGAGTGGAAAAAAAACTGTGCCACAGCGTGGCCACCGCCGGGTAATGGGTGAAGAGCGCAAGTAGCGCCATCGCAGGCAGCAACAGCAGCCAGCCGTGGATCCATTGGGAGGTTCGGGTCATGCGGCAGGCGCGAAGCGGCCCTCGGACGGCGCGATCATGATCATTGAAGTGGGGAGGACGGCGACGTGCCGCCCTCCCCGGCAGTGAAGACTACTTCTTGAACGGCCGCAGGATCCGCTCGGACTCGCGCTGCGCATCCTTGAGCGCCTGGTCGGCCGGCTTGGTGCCGGTCAAGGCCGCCTGCAATGCGTCGTTCAGCGCCTTGGTGACGCGCTGGTTCTCGTGCGTGGACAGCTCGGCCTTGGCGTACGGCAACTGGTCGCGCGC
>JANNKR010000034.1:0-4409 GCA_031396395.1 Betaproteobacteria bacterium | reverse complement strand
CAGCCCGCCGCTGATGCCGCCCCACTTGCCTACATCCGGCTGCACGAACGCGAGATAGCCGTCGTCGATGGCCTGTGCGAACGCGCCGCGTCCGCGCAGGTTTTCGCCGGCAGCAAGCGGCACGGCGCTGGTTGACGCCAGCGTGCGCCAAGTCTCGTGAGAATGATCGGCCGCGATCGGCTCCTCGATCCAGTGCGGCGCGTGCGGCGCCAGTTCCGCAATGCACACGGCGGCCTCCGTCGGCGTCCACGCCTGGTTGGCGTCGAGCATGATCGTTGCCGCGGGTCCGAGCGTCGCGCGCATCGCGGCGAGATTGGCCAGGTCGCGCTGCAGGCCGAACCCCACCTTCAACTTGAAGGCACGATAGCCCTCGTTGCGCTTGGCTACGGCCACGGCTTCGACGTTGTCCGGGCCGATGCCGCTGGCGTACACGCGGACGGTGTTGCTTCCGGACAAGTGTTTCCACAACGGCACACCCGCGCGCCGGGCGGCGATGTCCCAAAGCGCCTGGTCGATCGCGCCGGCAATCTGCGCAAAGGGGCCGGGCTCGCCGCACTGGATGGCCATCTGTCGCGTGCGCTGCTCGAGCAGCCTCCGCACGGCATCGGGTTCGTCCGTTGCCGCGCCGGTCAGCAGCGGCACGAAAAGGCTGTCGACGAGGCGCGCACGGTGTTCGGCACCCACCTGCGGAAAATTGGCGAACACTTCGCCCCAGCCCTGCGCGCCATCGCTGGCGCTGATGCGCAGGAATACCGCGGGGCGGTTGGTCATCGCGCCGAACGCGTTGGCAACGGGCTGCGCGATCGGCGCGCGGAGCACCCAGCATTCAAGGCGGTCGATTCGTGTCGACATGGTGTTCGAGAGGAGCGTCGGAGACATGCGGCAATTGGTTTAGACTGCCGTAAAACGGGGGATGCGGCAATGCAAATGAAGACAATACTCAAGTCGATGCTCGTTGCGCTGGCATTCGCCGCCGCGACGGGCGCGCAGGCTCAGGCTTTCCCCTCGAAGCCCATCCGCCTGATCGTGCCGTTTCCACCGGGTGGCGCCGTGGACTTCTTCGCGCGCGTGGTGCAGGGGCCGCTTGCCGAAAACCTCGGCGTGCCGGTCGTGATCGAAAACAAGGCCGGCGCCAGCGGCATGATCGGCGCCGAATCTGTCGCGCGCGCGCCCGCGGATGGCTACACGCTGCTGATCGGCAACATCGCGTCGCTCGCGATCAACGTCGGCGTGTATGCGAAGATGACCTACGATCCCGTGAAGGACTTCACGCCGGTCGTGCGCACGGTCGATGTCAACTATGTCCTCGTTGTGCATCCTTCGATCGCGGCGAAGACGGTGCCTGAGCTGATTGCGCAGGCCAAGGCCAATCCGGGCAAGATCGCCTACGGGTCCGCGGGCAGCGGCAGCCTGCCGCATCTCGCCACCGAGCTCATGAAGGCGCAAACGGGCACCGACTTCGTGCACGTGCCCTACAAGGGCGGTGGCCCGATGGTCACCGACCTTCTGGGCGGCAGCGTGCAGGTCGTGATCGGCGACCAGGCGAATCTCATGCCGCATGTGGCCACGGGCAAGCTGCGGGCGCTGGCCGTGGCGGGGCCGCAGCGCTCGCCGAATGCGCCGGAGTTGCCCACGATCGCCGAATCGGGGCTGGCGGGATTCGACGCCACGGCGTGGCAGGGCGTGGTGGGCCCGGTAGGGATGCCGCCGGAGGTCGTGCGCCGGCTGAACGACGCGTTCAACAAGGTGATGGCGCAGACGGATGTGCGCGCCAAGCTGATCGGCGGTGGTCTCGATCCGGTGGGCGGAACGCCGGAGGCATTCGGCGCCTTCATCCGTTCCGAGATCGCCAAATGGACGAAGATCGCCCGCGATGTCGGGGCACGCGCGGAATGAAACGAAATTGGTGCTGCGATTTGGCGCGATGTCGAATTGGTCGAGCGGGAACGCGACTTCGGTTCCCGGTGTCTGAGGGCCTATGACTGATTCTCCGCACTGGGCGTTTCCGGCGCCGATGCAGCCCAGGCAGTCGGACCTGGCGTTTGATCTCGAGCACGCCTGCAGCGCAATGGTGCGGCTCGCGTCCAAGATCCCCGACGATGCCTACACCGCGCAGATGCTGGGCACTGAGCGCGGCGGCAATGGCGTCGTGATCCGCGACGATGGACTCGTGCTCACGATCGGGTACCTCATCACCGAGGCGGAAACGATATGGATCACCACGCACGACGGTCGCGTGGTGCCGGGACACGCGCTGGGCTACGACTTCGCGACCGGCTTCGGCCTGGTGCTGCCGCTGCAGCGGCTCGACGTCGCGCCGCTGGCGTTGGGCTCGATCGCCGGGCTCGATGTCGACGATGATGTCATTGTTCTCGCCCACGGCGGGCGCGCGCATGCATTGAAGGCGCAGGTGTTTGCCCGCCGCGAATTTGCCGGGTACTGGGAATACCTGCTCGACGAGGCGATCTTCACGTCGCCGCCGCATCCGGAATGGAGCGGTGCCGCACTGCTCGATGACACCGGCCGCTTGGTCGGCATCGGCTCGCTGTTCGTACAGGAAGCGCTGGGCGAGGACATGGTCAAGGGCAACATGTTCGTGCCCATCGACCTGCTGCCCCCGATCCTCGACGACATGGTGCGCATGGGACGTGCCGCGCGGCCCCCGCGGCCGTGGCTTGGTCTTTATGCCAACGAGGACGAGTCGCGCGTGGTCGTGGGCGGCGTCGCCAAGGACGGCCCGGCCTTCAAGGCTGGCGTGCGGCAGGGTGATGCGGTGGTCGCCGTCGCCAATCATCGCGTGGCCAGCATCGCGGAGATGTTGCGCAACGTGTGGCAATTGGGACCCGCCGGCACCGAGATCCCTCTCACGCTTGCGCGCGGTGGCAAGGTCGTGCCGATCAGCGTGCGGTCGGGTGACCGCGGCGACTACATGAAGAAGCCGTCGCTGCAGTAAGAAAGGGGTCAGGCTCGAATGAATCGCGGGTTCACCTTTCGCGAATCGAGGACTGCTCGCAATCAATTCGAGCCTGGCCCCTTTCTTACGTAGGCGAGGCTTCAGCCTCGCGATGCGCAGCGCGAGGCTGAAGCCTCGCCTACGGTGGCCGCTGCCGATGCCAGTCGGTGACATCCTGGAAGGCCCGACCGAGGCGAATCAGCGTGGGCTCGGTGAAGGCCGCGCCGATCAATTGCACGCCGATCGGCAATCCCGCGGGCGAAAAGCCCGCCGGTAGCGATAGCCCGCAGCCGCCGAGGTAGTTGACCGGGCGCGTGAACGCAGCCAGTGGCGAGGTGGATTCGTCGACGTCGGCCACCGGCACCGCGGTGATCGGCAGCGTTGGGGTGACGAGCGCATCGTGGCCCTGCATCCAAGCGGCAAAAGCGGCCTGCGCCCGGCGCACGTTGGTGACCGCTTCCAGGAAATCGGCCGCGGTGACGTTCTTGCCGCCCAGCATGCGCTTGCGCACCCACGGGTCGATGGGTACCGCCGCGTCCTCCGCGTACGCGCGATGATACGAATACGCTTCGGCGGCGAGCAGCATGCCGAGACTGGCCGCGTACGAATCGAAGTCGAAAGGCACGCGCGCCTCGTCGACGTTGGCGCCAAGGTCGCGCAGCACGGCGATCGCGTCATCACGACACCGTCGCACGTCGGATGACAGGTACGCTGGAAACTGCTCGGCGGCCAGTGCAGTGACGCGCATGCCGCGCACGTCGATCGCGCCGGCCAGCGCGGCTGCGCAATTCACATGCGGCGCGGCCAGCGTGGCCTGGTCATGCGGATCGGGACCCGACATGGCGTCGGTCAGCAATGCGACATCGGCCACCGAGTGCGCGAGCGGTCCCAGCGAATCGAAGATCGTCGACAGCGGCACCGCGCCGTACAAGCTGATCAGGCCGAAAGTCGGTTTGAGGCCGGTCAAGCCGCACAGCGAGGAGGGGATCCGGATGGAGCCGCCGGTGTCCGACCCGATGGCGGCCGGCACCATGCCCGAGGCCACGGCGACTGCCGAGCCGCTCGATGAACCACCGGCAACGCGATGCGTCGCCGCATCCCATGGGTTCCACGGCGCGCCCATCGGCTCGTTGCGGCCCCAGCCCCCGAACGCGAACTCGACCATGTGGGTCTTGCCCAATGGAATCATGCCGGCAGCGAGGAGCCGGTCGACGGCGGTTGCCGTGTGATTCGACTTGCGGCCAAGCCACGATTTCGAGCCTGCGGTGGTCTGGCGGCCGTCGATCTCCAGCAGATCCTTCAGCGCGATTGGCAGGCCATGCAGCGGTCCGCGCGTAAGGCCCGTGGCGCGTGCCAGGTCCGCGGCGTCGGCCAGCGCACGCGCGTCGTCGGCGTAGACATCGACGAAGGCGTGCAACTTGCCATCAGTGGCGGCGATGCGCGCAAGACACGCGTC
>JANNKR010000008.1:0-11953 GCA_031396395.1 Betaproteobacteria bacterium | reverse complement strand
TCTCGTCTATCAGCGCTTCCGCCTGATGCGCGGCGAACTGTCGGCGGGTGAGTATTCGACGGAAATCGCACTCGTGCGCGAGCGTATCGGTGCATCCTCCGCGCCGCACTGGCAGGCATTCATCGCGGCGTGGACCGTCGCCTGATGCATCGATGCAGGCGAGGCTTCAGCCTCGCACGCACGCGAGGCTGAAGCCTCGCCTGCGGCGCGTCGAGTCCTAGGCCGCCAGGAACGGCACCGGCGCGAAGCGCTCGCCCAACGCGACGCGCGAATCGACCCCCCACCACCGGTCGAGCACCGTGGCGTACACGTTGCGAAAGTCGAGTGCAAACGCAGGATTACCGTCGTTCGACAGTCGTGCCAGATCGGGCGCCGCGCCATGCATGCCGCCGGCCACGCGACCCCCCAGCGCGAACTGGACGTTGGCGGTGCCGTGATCGGTGCCATTGTTCTGGTTTTCCTTCGGCCGGCGCCCGAACTCGGCATAGGTGAGCACCAGCGTGTCGTTCCACTTGCCCATCTCGTCCAGCGCTGCCTGCAGGGCGACGAGGCCCGCGGCCAATTCGCCCAGCAACCGCGCCTGCGTGGCCGGCTGATTGGCGTGCGTGTCGAATCCGGACAACGTGACCCGCACGGCGGCGACTCCCGACGGATTGGCGATGATCCGGCATGCGGTGCGGATGGCGTTGCCGAAGCCGCCATCTGGAAACGCCGTCCTGAACACCCGCTTGCCGTCGAGATGACCGGCGGCCTGCACGATGTCCGTCTCGATCTTCAGGATGTGTGCCAGCGCCTTGTTGCGCGCCACTGGCGCGGGTTGCGCAAGCTTCGACAGGCGCAGGAACTGCTCGGTGTCGGCCAGCGCAATGGCGCGGGTGCCGCTGCCGGCCACGGGCCCCAGGTCATTGGAACCGATGATCACGCCATCGGCGGCAAACGACCTCGGCGTGGGCGAGGTGGCAAAGGCGCGCGTGAGCCAGCCGTCCTGCAGATATTCCTCGCTGCGGCTCGCGGTGTCCCAGATCTCGATTGAGCGGAAGTGCGAGAGGTTGGGGTCGGGATAGCCAACACCCTGCAGCACCGCCAGTTGCTGGTTCCTCCAGTACGGCAGCAACGGCGCCAGCGCCGGATGCAGCCCGGCTTGGTCGGTGAGTTGCACGACGTGGTCGCTGGCGATGGCGATCTTCGGACGCAGCGCGTAGTACGCCGGGTCACGGTAGGGCACGAGCGTGTTGAGGCCATCGTTCCCACCCTTCAACTCGACCAGCACCAGGAGCTTGCGATAGTCGGCATGCGCGGGCGCGGCCGCGACCGCAAGTTGCGCGGTGCCGAACACGGCCGATGGCGCGGCGATTGCGCGCGCAAGCGGCATCGCGGTGGCGGCACGGAGAAAGTGGCGGCGGTCCATGGCATGTCCTTCGATGGATGCGGCGCGAGCGACTACTTCAACTGGTAGGCAGGATCGAGCAATGTCGCGCGCACAAAGCTCGCGGCATCGATCTCGCCGGTGGACGGGTCGGCCGTGACGGCGGGCAACGGCAGCAGCAGGGCCTGTGCCGTGTCCATCTTCGCAGCGGGCGAGTTGCCCTGTCGCTGTGCAACCCACACTGTTGCATCGAACTGCAGGTTGCGCATGCCTCGTTCGAGTGCCAGTGCCGCGCGCCGCGCGCGGGCCCTGTTTTCCTCGGCCTCGGTTGGCGGTGTCGCAGGGGCAGCCAGCATCGTTGTAGCCGTCGGCGTCGCCATGAGGGCCTCACGGGACGTGTTCGGCTCGCCGGCGGTTGATGTGGGCGGCTCGCCAGAGTTGGCCATGGTCTTCGCCATCACCGGGGCTTCCGCCGCCCGCACCAGGCGATCGAGAAATTGCTTGCGCGCAAGCAGCGTCGTCGAGTTGATCCATACGTCGCCGCCGGGCCAACCCTTGACGTTGGGCGGGGACAGCAGCACCTGCCCCATGCCGGTGGCGGCGACGGCGAATGGCGCGGCGGCGGCAGGTGTGAGTTCAAGTTGTCGCAACGTGCCCACCACCAGTTCGACCGGGCTTTTGACCAGGGCGCCCCGATTCTCCGCGGCCCAGAAGGCGTCGCTTTGCAGCAACGCCCGCAGCGCAGCCTTCACGTCGAGGTTCTGGCCGCGAAACGCCTGCGCGATGCGCTGCACTTCGCGCGCATCGGGCTCCGGCGACACGAATTCGCGCCACAATTTGGCGGCGACGAATTCACTGGTCTCCGGCCGCACCAGCAACAGGTCCAGCACGGCGTCACCGTCGAAGCGTCCCGTCTTGCCCAGCACGGTCTTGACACCGTTGTCGTGCGCGCCTGGCCGGAACAGAAATTGCCCGGTCTCGCGGTCGATGCTCCAGCCGGTGAACGCGCGCGCGGCTTCCTTGATGTCCTGCTCGCCATAGTGGCCCTCGCCGAGCGTGAATAGTTCCATCACCTCGCGCGCGAAATTCTCGTTGGGCTGGCCCTTGCGGCTCTGCGCGGTGTCGAGGTAGATGAGCATGGCCGGATCCTTCGACACGGCGTGCAGCATCGTGCCGAAGTTGCCCAGCGCGTTGGCGCGCAGGAGGGCGTTCTGCGTGTACATGAAGCGCGCCACGCGCACCTTTTGCTGGCTCGACACGAAATGGTTGTGCCAGAAGAGTGTCATGCGCTCGGTGAGTGGCGATGTCGTGGCAAGCATTTCCTGCAGCCACCAGCCCCGCAATTCCAGGTCCTGCCGGATCTGCAACTGGCGGTAGGCCCGGCGTGTTTCCTCGCTGACGTTGTCGCCGCGTGGGGCACCCGTGGGGCCGGTCTCGAGCGCCCAGGCGGGCGGCGGTGTGGCGGCCGTGGTGCGCGCGTCGCGCAGCAAGGCAGTCACGGCCTGATCGCGGGTGAGTCCGGCGAAGGCCCTTACCTCGGCGTCGGTGGGGCCGAAGCCGGTCCGGGCGAGCAGGTGGCGCGCGTCGGCATAGCCCATCGGGCCTGCGGCTGCATGGACCAGGCCGGAAACCGAAAGCAGGACAGCGGCAAGGGCTAAGCGAGCGGACATGGGTGAATCCTCCTGTCGGGGCGCGGATGTTCCGTGGTCGCAACGCCCCGCATTCGGCGCGTGGCCCCAAGGCAATGGGCAATCAACGCCGCAGTCTCGCCGATTGTTGACCAGCCGCCTATGGGGAAGCTGTAACGGACTGTTGCAGCACCCGGGTCAGAGGGTGACCGAGCCCCTGGCGATCTCGATTACGCGGCCGGATACGCGGATCTGGCGCTGCGCCGTCACTTCGAGGCTCAAGTGGCATGGGCGTCCGGTCGCTTCGCCCTGTGCCACCCGCACGTGCTGAGGCAGGGGCGCGCCCGTGGCCAGCAACCAGCCGCCCAGGTTGGCGCAGGCCGAGCCCGTGCCCGGGTCCTCGAGCACGGACTCGAATTTCGGGAAGAAGAAGCGGGCCAGCACGGCGTTGCCATCGCGCGCGAACACATAGGCCATGGCGCGTTGGCCATTGCTGGCATGGACGGCGAGCGCCTCGGCAGTCGGCCGCGCGCGTCGCACGGCATCGAAGGTGGTCAGCGGGATGATGAGCTGCTCCGATCCGGTGTCCACCCACAACGGTGCCTGCGCGATGTCGGCAGGCGCGAGATTCAGCATCGTCGCGATGTCGGCGACGCTGGCAGAATGCGCGCGATGCTTCGGCGCATTGGCCACCAGTGTCCACACGTCGCCGTCGGCCGTGACGGGTATGACGCCGGCCTTCATCTCCAGCGTGACGGCATCGCCCGCGTCCTTCGCCGCCCGCACGACGTGCGCGGTGCCCAGCGTCGGGTGTCCGGCAAACGCCATTTCGAACGCCGGCGTGAAGATGCGCACGTGCGCCGTAGCGCGTTCCGACGGCAGCATGAACGTCGTCTCCGACAGGTTGAACTGCAGGGCCAGCGCCTGCATCGTCGCGGTGTCGAGTCCACGCGCATCCTCGAACACGCAGAGCGGATTGCCGGCCAGCGGACTCTCGGCAAAGACATTGACGATCCGGTACGCGTAGGCGGTCATGCGACAGGCTGCGGTGCTGCCACGTCGAGTTGTTCGACGAGCTGGCGGGCGATCGCGCGAAACGACTCCATGCTGATCCCCGGGGGCACGACGGCGATGGCGGTTTCGATGTTCGGAAAATTGCGCGTGATGGAGCGCGCATAAGTGGGGTCGTAGTGCCGGGTGAGGAGGTCGTTGACCAGCGCGTCGAAGTCACCGGCGCGCGCGGTCGCGTCCCACTGCGCGATGACACGGTGGCCGTGCAGCGGCGCCAGATGGCGCAACTTGTCGCCCAGCGCGTCCGGATCCGCCAGGAAATGCGTGTACTCATCCTTCAGCAATGCCACGCGCAGCGCCTGCGGCGTGTCCAAGCGCACGCACGCCGCCGCGCGCATCGCATCCAGCAGCGCGAGCGGTACCTGCAGCGTGCCGATTTTCCGGCTTTCCGACTCGACGAACACCGGGCGCGCCGGGTCGAAGCCCTCGAGCGCGGCCAGCAATTGCGAATCGAACCACTTCTGCGCGGGCTGCGGCGCATCCGGAAGGTCGCCGAGCAGCGAACCGCGATGCTGTGCGAGCTGCTCCAGGTCCAGCACCTGCGCACCGGCTTCGTGCAGCGCGATCAGCAGCCGACTCTTGCCCGAACCGGTCAACCCGCATACGACGACGTAGCGAAAGCGTGCCGGAACCTCGGCCAGCGCAGCGACGACGTGGCGACGATAGGTCTGGTAGCCGCCTTCCAGCTGCACGGCACGCCAGCCGATCTCAGCCAACACGTGGGCCAGCGCGCCGCTGCGTTTGCCGCCGCGCCAGCAGTACACGACGGGCGACCAGTCCTTGGGCTTGCCGGCGCACTGCGTCTCGACGATGCGGGCAATGTTGCGGGCGACCAGCGATGCGCCGCGTTGCTTGGCGGCAAAGGCGGAGACCTGCGCGTGCAGCGTGCCGACTTCGGCGCGCTCGGCGTTGTCCAGCACCGGGGCGTTGATGGCACCGGGGATGTGGTCCTCGGCAAACTCGGCCGGACTGCGCACGTCGATGCGGTCGCGATGATCCGCCAGTGCCGCGACGCCCACTTTGCGGCCGGGCGCGCGCGGGTATTCGTTCATGGCTTGCGCAGCAGCGGCTGCAGCGCAGGCCACACGTTGGCCAGAAGCTTCGGCTGCGCCGCGACCGTAGGATGAATCTTGTCAGGCTGGAAATAAGTCAGGTCTTCACCGAACCCGGCGAAAAAGAAAGGCACGAGCGGCACCCGCCGTTCCTTGGCGACAGACGCAAATGTTTCGTTGAACTCGCGCACGTAGACAGGCCCGTAATTCGACGGTATCTGCATGCCGACCAGCAATACCTTCGCGCCTGCTTTCTGGGACATGCTCACCATGGCGTCCAGGTTGCCGCGAGTGGTGGTCATGCGACCGCCGCGCAGTGCGTCGTTGCCGCCCAGTTCGATGACGACGACCGCCGGCTTGTGCTGCTGCAGCAGCGACGGCAGGCGCGCGCGGCCGCCTGCCGTGGTGTCGCCGCTGATCGATGCATTGACCACGCGATAGCGATAGCCATCAGCCTTGAGCCGCGCCGCGAGCAACTCGACCCAGACGGTTCCGCCTGGCAGGCCGTAGCCCGCCGAGATCGAGTCGCCGACGATCAGGAGCACCGGGCCCTGTTCCTGGGCGGGGACGGGTGCCGCCACCGCGCCAGCCAGCACCAACAGGGCCAGGCGAACCACGAACCACGGGCGGTGCCTCGACATTCAGGTATTCCTCAACGACCGAAAACGGCGATTGTAGCGTGCCGGTTTTGTCGCGGCAGGGGTGCGGCGTCGCCAAGCTACAATGGCGCGGCGCTGCCACGGCCCGACTGCAGCCGCCCTCACCACGCGCTTGCAATGCGTCGGCAGCGGCCGCATCTGTATCGGGTCAACCAGCCGCCGTCCAATTGCCCATGTCCACTCCCATCATTCGCGCCGAGGCGCTCACCAAGATCGTCACGAGCGGCGACGATCCACTGACCATTCTCGACAGCGTGTCCTTCGAGGTCGCGCCCGGGGATTCGGTCGCGATCGTCGGGGCCTCCGGCTCCGGGAAGACCACGCTGCTGGGGTTGATGGCGGGCCTCGACAGTCCGACGTCCGGTGAGGTTTACATCGATGGGCAGGCGCTATCCGTTCTCGGCGAGGATGCGCGCGCGTCGCTGCGCCAGCGGCTGCTTGGTTTCGTGTTCCAGTCCTTTCAGCTGCTGCCCGCGTTGACCGCGCTTGAAAACGTCATGCTGCCGCTGGAACTGGCCGGCGCCGATGACGCGGAGGATCGCGCGCGGACGTGGCTCGACCGCGTCGGTCTTGCCCGACGTGTCACGCATTACCCACGACAGCTTTCGGGCGGAGAGCAGCAGCGGGTGGCCATTGCGCGCGCGTTCGGTGGCGAGCCCAAGCTCCTGATGGCTGACGAACCCACCGGCAACCTCGATGGCGCCACGGGCGTGGAAGTGGCGGACCTCATGTTCCGGTTGAATCACGAACACGGGACGACGCTGGTGCTGGTCACGCATGACCTCACGCTGGCCGGGCGCTGCGGGCGCAAGTTGTCACTGGCGTCGGGACGGCTGGTCGGCGACGAGCGCGCCACCGTGCCCGCGTGACGCGGCTCATGATGCGCACCCTGCGACTTGCGATGAGGCTCCTGCGCCGCGACTGGCGCGCAGGCGAGCTGCGGGTGCTGGGCGCGGCGCTGGTCCTTGCGGTGGCCAGTGTCGGCACGGTCGGCTTCTTCGCCGACCGCGTGCAGGGCGCGCTGTCGTCGCAGGCCAATCTGCTGCTGGGTGGCGACATCATGCTCTCCGGCGATCGCATGCTGCCGCCGGCATTTGCACAGACAGCGAAGGCACGTGGCCTGGAGACCACCGCCGTGATCCGCTTCAACAGCATGGTGCAGCCGGGTCCGGGCGCGGCGGCCGATGCCGCGGCGGTGCTGACCGACGTCAAGGCCATCGGCGCAGGCTACCCGCTGCGTGGCGAAGTGCGGCTGGTCGACCAGGCGAACCCCGAGGGCGTGGTCGCCAAGGGCATTCCCGGCCGTGGCGAGGTGTGGCCCGACGCGCGGCTGGCGGATCGGCTGGGCGTGAAGATAGGCGATCGCATCGCGGTGGGCGAATCGATACTGACCGTGTCGGGCATCGTGCAGCAGGAGCCGGAAGTGGCGGGCGTCGTGTTTTCGCTCGGCCCCAAGCTGCTGCTCAATCTCGACGACGTGCCGGCAACCAATCTGCTGCAGCCGGGCAATCGTGCGACGTGGCGCCTGCTGGTGGCGGACCGCGCCAATGCCGGCACGCTGGAGTCCTATCGCAACTGGGCCAATGCCGAGATCAAGCCGGGGCAGCGCCTGGAGACGGTGCGCGACCTGCGGCCCGAGGTGCGGCAGACGCTCGACCGCGCGGAGAAATTCCTGGGACTCGCCGCGCTGGTGGCCGTGCTGCTGGCCGCAGTGGCGGTGGCGCTGGCCGCGTCACGGTATCTGCGCCGGCACCTGGATGCAGCGGCGATGTTGCGTTGTTTCGGCGCGCGCACCGGGCAGACGCTCGCATTGTTCTTCCTGCAGTTCCTGGTGCTTGGCCTCGTGGCCTGCGGCATGGGTGTCGTGCTCGCGCTGGTGGGCCAGCAACTCCTGATGCTGCTGATGTCGGCGGTCGTGACCACACCGTTGCCGCCACCGACGTGGATGCCCGGCTTCATCGCGTTCGGTACCGGATTTCTGTTGCTGTTCGGCTTTGCATTGCCGCCGCTGGTGGCGTTGGCCAGGGTGCCGCCGCTGCGGGTGTTGCGGCGTGACCTGCCGCGACCGCGCGCGGGCGGCATGCTGGCGTACGGGGCGGGTGCCGCCACGGTTGCGCTGCTGATCGGCGTCCAGGCGCGTGAGGTTACCGCCGGATTGATCATGATCGGCGGTGTGGCCGGGCTGCTGATCGTTGCCGCGGCGGCGGCGTGGGCACTGCTGGCATTGCTGAAGCGTGTGCCGCAACGCGGGGTGACGTGGCGCTTCGGCCTGGCCAACCTGCGCCGCCGGGCCTTTGCGTCGAGCCTGCAGATCGGCGCGCTGGCACTGGGCCTGATGGCGCTGCTGCTGCTGACGGTGGTGCGCGGCGATGTGATGCGCAACTGGCGCGCCAGCCTGCCGCCGGATGCGCCCAACCAGTTCCTGGTCAACGTGCTGCCGGACCAGGTGGCCGACGCGCGCGAGCAGTTGCAGCGCGGCGTGGGCGCCAACGTCCCCTTCAACCCGATGATACGGGGACGGTTGGTTGCAAAAAACGGCGCGGACGTCGATACCACCAAGTACACGGATACGCGTGCGCGCCGGTTGGCGGAGCGCGAGTTCAACCTGTCGTGGAGCGACGCCCTGCCCAAGGGCAATCGCATCACTTCCGGCGCATTCTGGACGCCCGGCATGGCGGCTGCCGACGCCGGCATGTCGCTCGAGGAAGGCATCGCCGAGACCCTCGGCGTCAAACTCGGCGACACGCTGACCTTCGACATCGCCGGCAATGCGGTGTCGGCCAGGGTGACCAGCCTGCGCAAGGTTGACTGGGACAGTTTTCGTGTCAATTTCTTCGCGCTGTTTCCGCCCGGTTCGCTCGACGGCATGCCGTCGACGTACATCGCGGCATTCCGGGCGCCGGATGGCAACAGCGGCTGGCTGCCGGCCCTGGTGCAGAAGCACCCCAACATTCTCGCCATCGACATCGGCGAAATCGTGCGCCAGGTGCAGAGCATCGTCGACCAGGTGTCAAGGGCGGTGGAATTCGTATTCCTGTTCACCTTGGCCGGCGGACTGCTGGTGCTGCAGGCGGCGATTGCGGCAACCCAGGACGAGCGCCAGTTCGACGCGGCGATCCTGCGCACGCTCGGCGCTACGCGCAGGCAACTTGCCGCGGCGCAGATCGCCGAGTTCCTGCTGCTCGGCGCGTTGGCCGGGCTGGTGGCTGCGGCCGGGGCCACGGCCGTCGGGTGGGCCCTGGCGGATCAGGTGTTCAAGGTGCCCTTTGTCGCCAATCCGATGGTCTGGCTGTACGGCGTGCTGGGCGGTGCGATTGCCGTCACGGTGGCCGGGTGGTTCGGCACGCGCACGACGATGCGCCAGCCGCCCCTTGCCGTGATCCGCCAACTGGGCTGACCTGGACGCGGAATCAGCCGGACTGGTAGCCGATGTCCTCACGCATTTGATGTAAAGATTGCATATAAATGCAGTCCTGAGGCACACTTTGCGCCCGGAGACTGCCATGAACACCTTTACCGAAAGTCTGGCCCTCGCGGCCGGACTCGCCATACACCTCGATCCGCGGTTCCTCGGCGTGGTCGAGTTGTCGCTGCGCGTCAGTCTGGTCGCGACCGCGCTCGCCGCGCTGATCGGCCTTCCTCTGGGCGCCGCCATTGCCGTGGGCCGGTTCCCCGGCCGGCAAACGCTCACCGTGATCCTCAACGCCTTGATGGGCCTGCCCCCGGTCGTGGTCGGGCTCGTCGTCTACCTGCTGCTGTCGCGTGCAGGTCCGCTCGGCGCGTTCGGCGTGCTGTTCACGCCCACCGCCATGGTGTTCGCGCAAACCATCCTGATCACACCGATCATTGCCGCGCTGTCGCGTCAGGTTGTCGGCGACGCGTGGGGCGAGTATCGCGAGCAGCTCGAATCCCTCGGGGCTGGCACGGTGCGCGCTGCGCTGACGCTCCTGTGGGATACGCGCTTCTCGCTCGTGACCGTGCTGTTGGCCGGTTTTGGCCGGGCGATCGCGGAAGTGGGCGCGGTCCTGATCGTCGGCGGCAACATAGAAGGCGTCACGCGGGTGATGACCACGACCATCGCACTCGAGACCAGCAAGGGCGATCTGCCGCTGGCGCTGGCTCTGGGCGTCGTGCTGGTGACGATCGTGCTGACGCTCAATGCCGGGGCGCACGTGACGCGGGAATGGGCGCGGGCGCGCTTTGGCTGAGCACGCCGCGCCGGCCGGCCTGCCGATCGTTTGCACCGGGGTCGGTGTCATGCGCGGGTCCACGCAGCTGCTGACCGGCATTCATGCAACCTTTGCCGCAGGCGGGCGCACGGTCGTGCTGGGCGCCAACGGGGCGGGGAAAAGCACGCTGCTGCGGGTATTGCATGGCCTGGTCGTGCCGACTTCCGGCTCGATCCGCTGGGGCGGGCGCGACCATCGCCCCCGCAGCCAGGCGATGGTGTTCCAGCGCCCTGTGCTGCTGCGGCGCAGTGCCGGTGCGAATATCCGCTACGCGCTCGACCTTGCCGGTATCCGCGGTGTTGCCGCCGATGCGAGGATCGACGAAGCGCTTGCCGCAGTTGGCATGGGCGCCTTGGCAGACCGACCGGCACGCGTGCTGTCGGGCGGTGAGCAGCAGCGACTGGCACTGGCGCGCGCGTGGGCATTGGCGCCGGAGGTGCTGTTCCTCGATGAGCCCACCGCCAGCCTCGATCCTGCTGCCACGCGCGCGGTCGAAGCGATCATCCACGACATTCACGCGCGCGGGACCGCAGTCGTGATGGCCACGCACAATCTTGCGCAGGCCAAGCGCCTGGCCGACGACATCGTCTATCTCCATGACGGGCGGCTGGCCGAGCGAGCCCCGTCGAGTTCCTTCTTTGTGCAACCGGGCAGCGCGGAGGCGCGCGCCTTCCTTGAGGGAGAACGTCTGTGAGGAAACGAAACTTTCTGGTGGCACTTGCCGCATCGTCGCTGCTTGCATTGCTCCATGATCCAGTCGTCGCGCAGGACCGATTCATTGTCGTCGCTTCGACGACCTCGACCGAACAGTCGGGGCTCTTTGGCTCGCTGCTGCCCGCGTTCGAGAAGGACACGGGCATCAAGGTCCGCGTCGTGGCGCTGGGAACGGGCCAGGCACTCGACATGGCGCGTCGCGGTGACGCTGACGTGGTGTTGGTCCACGATCAGGCGGCGGAGGAGAAGTTCGTGGCCGAGGGCTACGGCGTGAAGCGCATGCCGGTGATGTACAACGACTTCATCCTAATCGGGCCGAAGGACGATCCCGCAAAAATCGCCGGCAGCAAGGATGTCCTCGATGCACTGCGCAAAATCGTATCGGCGCAAAGCCCGTTTGTCTCGCGCGGCGACAAGAGCGGCACGCATGCGGCGGAGTTGCGCTACTGGAAGGCGGCCGGCGTGGACCTCGATGCGAAGAAGGGGCCCTGGTATCGGGACACGGGTTCCGGCATGGGCCCCACGCTCAATACCGCATCGTCGATGAACGCGTATGTGCTGGCCGATCGGGGCACGTGGCTTGCGTTCAGGAATCGCGGCGAGCTCGCCGTTCTGGTTGAAGGCGACCAGCGCCTCTTCAATCAGTATGGCGTGATGCTCGTCAATCCGGCCAGGCACCCGCACGTGAAGAAGGATCTCGGTCAGGCCTTCGTCGATTGGGTGGTGTCACCGCAGGGCCAGGCGGCCATCGCCAACTACAGGATCGAAGGGCAGCAACTCTTCTTTCCCAACGCCAAGGGGTGACGCAACGGCGCGCACGGTGTTTCAGCCGTTGAACATCACCTGACCCGACGTGGCGATACCGTAGCCGCCCATGCTTGCCGCATGCGCGCCGAAGGCAGGGGACCGCGCATGCGCCAGCAGCGCCTGCACTGCCGGCTCGAAGTAATCACGGCGGCGCATGACGAGATCCAGTCGCTCGATTGCGAGCGGAATGAATGCGAGCCCGCATCCGCGCGCCGCCGCTTCGATGGCCACGCCGGCATCGGCCTCGCCGTCCTTGATGGCGGCGGCCAGGTCGGTTTCAGCCAGCGCGGGCTGCGGCAACCAGCGGATGTCGCTATGCCTGATTCCGGCCTGCGCGAGCAGGTGCGCCAGCAGCTGATGGCTGCCAGCCTCGGGCTGGCGCCCGATCACGCGCGCGCGCCGACGTGAAAGGTCGGCTAGCGTGCGG
>JANNKR010000268.1:0-7858 GCA_031396395.1 Betaproteobacteria bacterium | reverse complement strand
GATGACACGCTCGACCCTGCGGTACTGGCGGCGATGGCGGAGCGCGCGGTACGCGTGTTTCCGCTCCTGCGTGGTGTTCGCGTCAACCGAACGTGGGCGGCGCTGCGGGTGATGTCGCCGGATGGCTTCCCGATTTATGCGCAATCCGCCGCGCATCCGGGCGCGTTTCTGGCCACCTGCCACAGCGGCGTCACGCTCGCCGCCGCGCATGCATTCGAGCTGGCGCCGGCCATAGCCAACGGTAGCCTGCCCGCTTTTTTCGATCCATTTTCGAGTCGACGTTTCGATGTTCGCGCGGCAGCCTGAGCGCAAGCATTCAGGCCTTCCCGCGAAGGCTCCCCAGGTGGGACCTGGCCGCTTCACCGAGGCGCGTGTCGAACGTTGCCAACGGCGCCGCGCGCTCGGCCGCAAGCCAGAGGTATGCGGCGTCGTATGCGGAAAGGCCCCATTGCACCGCAAGACTGAACACGCCGTCAGTGGCTACCGGACAGCGCTCGATATCCAGCGCGACGAACGTCGCCAGCGCTTCGGCGGCGGCATCGGGGGCCGCAAGTCTGCGCCGGAGCTTGTTCAGCGCCACATTGGCCATTTCAAGGTCGATGACCTGCGGCGCGCACAGTGCGCGTCCCCGCATCAATGCGAGCGCCTGTTCCTGGTCGGTTTCAGCGAACAGCGCCGCGGCCAGCACGCTTGCGTCGACCACCAGCGCCGGTCGCTGCGCGTACGATGCTGCGGGTTCCGCAATGATCAGCTTCGCCATCGTTCATTCCGGCGCGACGTTGCGGCCTGTTTTCGCCCACGCCTCGCCGTAGCGCCCGTTGCGCATGGTGCGGATAAAGCCCGTGGAACTGGGCGTACCCTTCGGAAAAAGCTTGCGCGACCGCTCCACCGCTTCCTCGATCGAAACAGTGCATGCCTGCGGCACGGCCAGGGCCGCCAACGGAGCACCCGGATGAACGGCCTGCTCGAGGATTGCCATCAATTCACCCTGCAGCGACCGGTGGTTGCGCTCAGCGCGGGCACGCAGGGTTGCGGCAAGGGGTTCGGGGACGTTCTTGATCGATAGATTGATAGCCATTGTGGATCCTTTATGGTTACATTATGGAGCCATTATGGAACCATTTTCAGCGGCAGTCAAGCCGCACTACTTCGAACGGGTTGCCGGCGAGTCGGGCCGCAGCGCGGATTTGCGTGAAGGCAAGCGCCCCTTCAGCGACGTTCCAATGTCGAGAGCATCCAGCTGTGTTCGCGCGGCAGCCTGACCTCCTGGCAGACCGTGATGCGGTCGAGATTGTCGTTGACGGCACGACCGTGGTCGCGCGGGCCGGCGATACGGTCGCCGCCGCGATGCTCGCAACCGGCCTGTCGTGCATCCGCACCACACCGGTCAGCGGCACGCCGCGCGGGCCGTTTTGCATGATGGGTGTGTGCTTTGACTGCCTGGTGACCATCGACGGCCACGCCAGCCAGCAGGGCTGCCTTGTCAAGGTCGCACCCGGCATGCGCGTCGATACGCAGCATGGCGCCCGCCCGATCGTTGTGACGGCAAAGGATTGGACGTGAGCATCGTCGACGTTGCCATCGTCGGCGCGGGACCCGCCGGCATGGCGGCCGCCACCCGCTGCCGCGAGTTCGGTCTCGACACGACTCTGTACGACGAGCAATCCGGCAGCGGCGGTCAGATCTATCGCGGGATCACGCGCAGCCCGCTGATTCAACCGGAGGTACTGGGTGCGGAGTACTGGCAGGGCGCGCCACTGGTGCGCGCGCTGGAGAAGTCGGGTGCCGTCCATGTTCCCGACGCCACCGTCTGGTCGGCAACCGCGAACGACGCGGGCATCGCGCTGGGCCTCGCCGTGGGTACGCCGGGTCGGCGCACGTCGTCCGTAGTCCAGGCACGCGCGGTGATCCTTGCCACCGGGGCCATGGAGCGGCCGTTTCCAGTCCCCGGCTGGACGCTGCCGGGCGTGATCGGCGCGGGGAGCGCGCAGATACTGTTGAAGACCGCCGGCGTCGTGCCCCAGGGTCGAACCGTGCTCGCGGGCAGCGGGCCGCTGCTGTGGCTGCTGGCGTGGCAATACCTTCGCGCGGGCATCGCCTTCGCGGCGATGCTCGATACGACGCCGCGCGGACGCCTGGCGAAGGCGTTGCGGCACGCCCCGGACTTTGCTCGCTCGCCGTACTTCGCCAAGGGCCGCGAACTGGTCCGCGACGTTCGCCGCCGCGCCAACGTGATCGAGTACGTGACAACGCTGGCTATCGACGGCGATCGCGCCGCGCGCGCGGTGCGCTACACGGTTGACGGTCGGGAACACACGATCCCCGTCGACCAGGTCATGTTGCATCAAGGGGTGGTGCCCGATGTCAATCTCGCGCAGGCCGCCGGGTGCGTGCTGGCGTGGAGTCCGGCGCAGGCCTGTTTTGCGCCGGTCGTCGATGCATGGGGTGGCACCGCGGTTGCGGGACTCTACGTGGCTGGTGACGGTGCGGGCATCGCCGGCGCGCTGGCCGCGGTTCCGCGTGGGCGTTTGGCCGCGCTGGCAGTGGCCAACGCGCTTGGCCGGATCAACCATGTCACCCGCGACAGCATGGCGCGACGCGATCGTGGCGAACTTGCCGTCGCCATGCGCGGACGCGCCTTTCTCGATGCGCTGTATCGGCCCGCCGACACGTTCCTGTTGCCCTCGGGTTCCACGCTGGTGTGCCGCTGCGAGGAAATCGACGCACAGACCATAATCGATCTCGCGCGCCAGGGTTGCGCGGGCCCCAACCAGATGAAGGCCTTCGTCCGCTGCGGCATGGGTCCGTGCCAGGGCCGCTTCTGCGGATTGACGGTCAATGCGCTTATCGCCCGGGAGCAGCAGCGTGATCCTGCCGATGTCGGCTACTACCGGCTGCGCTTTCCGGTGAAGCCCGTCACGCTCGAGGAGATGGCCGCCGGCCCCAGGACGCCGGAAGCGATCCAGGCGGTGGAGCGACTGGAGAAAACAGAGACAGACCCCATGTAAAATCAGGGACAGACCACGATTATCTGCGCGGCGTTGCCGCACAAATAATCGTGGTCTGTCCCTGATTTTAGTCCCCGATTTTAAATGGGGTCTGTCCCTGTCTTTCCCCGTATACTTTTTGCATGTCGGCACCCTTGCCCATCGAACAGCTCGTCGTCGCCATCAGCTCGCGGGCACTCTTCGACTTCGAGGAGGAGAACCAGGTCTTCGAAACCGCGGACGACCGGGAATACATGCGCCTGCAACTCGAGCGCATCGAACAGCCGGCCAAGCCTGGTGTCGCGTACCGGCTGGTGCGCAAGCTGCTGGCCTTCAACGCCGATGCGGTCAAGCGCGTGGAGGTCGTGATCCTGTCGCGCAACGATCCGGTATCCGGCCTGCGCGTGTTCCGGTCGGTGAAGGGCGCGGGCCTTGCCATCGAGCGCGGGGTGTTCACGCGCGGCCGCGCGCCGTTCGGCTACCTGGAGGCGCTCAAGGCCAACCTGTTCCTGTCGGCCAATGCCGAAGATGTGCGCTCCGCGCTGACGGCGGGCTTTCCGGCGGCGCTTGTCTACACGCAGACGGCGAAGGAGGATCCGCATCCCGACGAGGTGCGCATTGCCTTCGACGGCGACGCGGTGCTGTTCGCCGACGAGGCCGAGCGCGTGTTCCGCGCCAAGGGCCTCGACGCATTCCAGACCCACGAAGCCGACCACGCGGGCCGGCCGCTGCCACCCGGACCGTTCAAGCCATTGCTCGAAGCGCTGCACCGGTTGCAGCTGGCCGACGACCACGCCAACGTGCCGATGCGGTTGCGCACCGCGCTGGTCACCGCGCGGTCAAGCCCGGCGCACGAACGCGCGATCCGCACCCTGATGGACTGGAATATCGAGGTGGACGAAGCCATGTTCCTGGGCGGGCTCGAAAAGGGCGAGTTCCTGCGCAATTTCCAGCCCGATTTCTTCTTCGACGACCAGACGCGGCACGTCGAGTCCGCGTCGGCCCACGTGCCGTCGGGGCACGTGCTGCACGGCGTAGCCAACGAACGCTAGCGGTCAGTCAAGAATCCGCCCGAAGAACGGATACTGCGGATCGTTGTAGCCCGGCGTCGACGGATGCCCGGGCGCGACCAGCGAGTCGACCAGCGCTTCGTCTGCGTCCGACCACGCGGTGCCGATCGCATCGACGTAGTCCTGCCACTGCGCCAGCGTGCGCGGCCCCGCGATGATCGACGTGACGATCTGGTTGGCCCACAGCCACGCCAACGCGAACTGTGTCAGCGAACGGCCGGTCTTCATGGCGTGCTCGCGCAATGTCTGCGCAATCACGAAGGACGCGGGACGGACCTCGGTCTCCAGCATGCGGCGGTCACCAACGGCCGCGCGCGAGCCCTCCGGCAGCGGCGCGCCCGGCATGTACTTGCCGGTGAGCACGCCGCGCGCGATCGGCGAATAGGAGGCGACACCGATGCCGTAGTGATCGCAGGCCGGCAGGATCTCCACTTCGGGCATGCGGTTCAGCAGGTTGTAATAGGGCTGGCACACCACCGGCAGCGCCACGCCTTGCGCTTCGCATTCGCTGACCACCTCGGCGATGCGCCAGCCCCGATAGTTCGAGACGCCGAAATAGCGGATCTTGCCGGCGCGGATCAGCTCGCCCATCGCGCTCACCGTTTCCGCAATCGGCGTATCCGTGTCGTCACGGTGCAGGTAGTAGATGTCGATGTAGTCGGTGGCGAGCCGCGCGAGGCTGTCGTTGCAGGCTTCGATGATCCAGCGCCGCGACAAGCCACCATCCAGCGGCTTGGCCGTCATCACGTTGCCGACCTTGGTGGCCAGGATCCAGTGTCGCCGGTGCGCCTTGATCGCGGGGCCGACGATCCGTTCGGAAGCACCCTTCGAATACACGTCGGCGGTATCGATGAAGTTGACGCCGGCCTCGCGCGCCGCATCGATGATCCGCTGCGATTCCGTGGCGTCGGTGCGATCGCCGAACATCATCGTGCCAAGACACAGGGGGGAAACCTCGAGACCGCTTGCACCCAATCGCACGTAATCCATGACTGCTCCTGTTACGGGGAATCGACAAATATGCAGTAACTGGCCGCGGTGCGCAATGGCGGGCCTGAAATACACGCGCTAGAATCATGGTCCAGCAAATTTCATATGAGAGCCAATGATGCGCGTGCCACTGCTACTGCTGATTTCGTTGCTCGCGATTGGATCGTCCAGTGCGTTCGCACAGGCGAAGAAGGCGGCGCCGGTCGGGAAAACGCCCGCTGCAACGGACAATTCCATCGCCGTCACGGTATTCCTGCGGGATGCGAACAAGAACGAAGTGCTGCTGGCGACCCGCGTCTGGCCCGGATACCCCGAGTACAACGCGGTGGCGTTGCAACGGTTCTTCGCCGTGATGAAGGCGTTCGAACCTGCCTACAAGCAGGACGACGACGTCGCCTACAGCTGGGCCCAGAAGTCCAAGGCGTCCAAATGCGCGGTCTATCTGGAATCGTGGGATGCCGGCGTCAAGGGCGGCACTGGCGCCACGGTAGGCTGCGAAGCGAATGGGGTGAGCAGCATCGCCGTGACCTCCGCCGCCGACCCGAAACGCGCCAGCGCGTCCGGCGAATCGAAGCACGTGGAAAGCGTGATGGACCTGGTGAAGAAGCAGGCGGAACGGGCCAAGACCAGCGCGGCCAGGTGACCTGAGCTGAGCCCGCCCGCGTCATAGCTGCCGATCCGGTGGCGTGCTCCGTTGTCTTGATTGCGTTGCAGTCCGCCGGGCCGGCTGCCTCCGCGACTTTCGCGGCGTCACGCCCGTTGCGCACATTCGCAACCTCAGCGCCTGGACGAGTGCAGGTAACCGCCACTTTGTCCGTGGCTTCCGGGTCCGCGGTTTACGATCACGCATGGGGCGCATTCCTCGCCCCGACGTCGCGCACCTTATAATCGCGCATTCTGTTTCATTCGCGGCCAAGCGGCCGCCCGCCATGCGCGTCCATTTCCGTTTGTCGAATTCATGAACGTCCTTTTCGAGGACGACGGCCATCTCAAGGCGGGGATCGTGCTTGCCGACAACGACGCGTCGCTGCAGGTGGAGTCCATCTCCGGCAAGCGGATGAAGATCAAGTCGGCGCACGTGCTGTTGCGCTTCACTTCGCCCTCGGCGGCGGATGCGCTGTCCGGCGGGCAGGCGCTGGCGGCCGACCTCGACGCCGACTTCCTGTGGGAGGCCAGCGGGGACGACGAGTTCGGCTTCGCCGACCTGGCGCGCGAATATTACGGCGCCACGCCCGGTCCGGCGCAGGCCGCGGCCGTGGCGATGCTGCTGCACGCGTCGCCGATGCACTTCTACAAGAAGGGCAAGGGCCGCTACCGCAAGGCGCCGCCGGAATCGCTGAAGGCAGCGCTGGCCTCCGTCGAACGCAAGCGCGTGGAGGCGGCGCAGATGGCAGGATGGGTTGCCGATCTGCGCGGGCACACGCTGCCCGAGCCGCTGCGCGCGAAGCTGCCGATGCTGCTGTACGCGCCGGACAAGAACACGCTGGAATGGAAGGCGCTGGCGGCCGCATGCGAGCAGTCGCGCACCAACCCGGTGGACATGCTGGCGGCCTGCGGCGCGATTCCATCGACGCACGATTTCCACTTCAACCGGTTCCTGACGGAGGCATTCCCGCAGGGCGTGGCGTTTCCCGCCATGGGCCCAATACCGCCGGTGCCTGAGCTGCCTCCGGCGAACGTGCGCGCCTTCTCCATCGACGACGCCACCACCACCGAGATCGACGATGCGTTCTCGGTGCGCGACCTGCCGAACGGCAACCACGAGATCGGCATCCACATCGCCGTGCCGGCGTTGGCCATTCCGCGCGGCAGTCCGCTCGACGCTATTGCCCGCACGCGGCTGTCCACCGTGTATATGCCCGGCCGCAAGCTGACGATGCTGCCGGAGGATGCGGTCGCGGCCTTCACGTTGCGCGAAGGCGCGGTCGTGCCCGCGCTGTCGCTGTACATCGAGACCACGCCGGACGGCGTGCCGGTCAGAACCGAAACGCGGCTGGCGCGCGTGACCATTGTCGCCAACCTGCGTCTCGATGCGATTTCCGATGTGTTCGCCGCGCCGCTGCCCTCGCCGCAGGATCCGCCGTGGACGCAGGAGCTGCGCGTACTGTGGAAACTGGTCCAGCATCTGTCCGCGCAGCGCGGCAAGACCGACATCAATCGCATCGACTACAGCTTCTACATCGACTGGGATGCCGCAACCGATGGCAAGGTATCCATCGTCGCGCGCGAGCGCGGCAGCCCGCTGGACAAACTGGTCGCCGAGTTGATGATTCATGTCAACAGCACCTGGGGACAATTGCTGGCCGAGCACGACGCGGCGGGCCTCTATCGCGTGCAGGCCGGCGGCAAGGTGAAGATGAGCACGCGCCCCGGTGAGCATCAGGGCCTCGGCCTCACGCATTACCTGTGGGCTAGCTCGCCGCTGCGCCGCTACAGCGACCTCGTCAACCAGCGACAGTTGCTGGCCGTGATCGGCGGCGAGCGTCCCCCCTATGGCGACAACGATGCCGACCTCTTCGCCGCGCTGGCCGACTTCGAGGCGACGTATGCGCAGTACGCAGAATTCCAGGACCGGATGGAGCATTACTGGTGCCTGCGCTGGCTGCTGCAGGAAAAAATCGCCGAGATTCCCGCACGGGTGATTCGCGAGAACCTCGTGCGATTCGAGCGGGTGCCGCTGGTGCTCCGGCTCGCCGACCTGCCGCCGTCGCCGCCGGACACCGCAGTCCATGTGGCCATCACGCGCGTCGATCTCCTTGGCGCGGTCCTTGAGTGTCGCGTGGCGGGCGGTGCCCCGGACGCCACCCTCGC
>JANNKR010000004.1:0-1771 GCA_031396395.1 Betaproteobacteria bacterium | reverse complement strand
GGAACTGGCGGAAAGCGCGTCGTCGCCGGCAACCACATCCACGCCGGGGTGGGTCCGCGTGCGGCACCGCGATGGCCAGATCGGTTTCGTGCGCGTGCCGCAGGTGTTCGGGCTTTGAATTGTGCCGGCAAGCGCCCATAGCAGGCGGCAATGACGACCGTCGCCGTCCTGGGGGCAGGCGCATGGGGAACGGCGTTTGCGTGTCATCTGGCGGCACGAGCGACCAGTTCGCCGCGGGTGCGGCTGTGGTGGCGGGATGCCGCCGCGGCGCAGGCCGCGGCCGATACCCGGGAGAATGCCCGGTACCTTCCCGGCGTCACCCTGCCTTCCTCGCTCCATTGCATTGCCGATCTTCGCGCGGCCGCGGCTGCCGATATCCTGATCCTTGCGACACCGGTGGCGGCGTTGCCCGCGTTGGTGCAGCGGCTGGCCGCGATCGGCGTCACCGCGCCCATTGTGTCGTTAGCCAAGGGCTTCGTGCCGGCGCCTCTGACCTCCGCTGCGGTTGCGCTGACGCACGAAGTGCTGGGGCCGCTCTGGCCAGCGCCGGTGGCGGTGTTGTCCGGCCCCAGCTTCGCGGCGGAGGTTGCGCGCGGATTGCCGACGGCATTGACGGTGGCAGCCAGCGATGCCGCATATGCCGAACGGGTGGCGACGCTTGTCCGCGGCGACGCCATGCGTGTGTATGCGACGGACGACATTGCCGGCGTCGAGGTCGGTGGCGCGGTCAAGAACGTACTGGCCATAGCTGCCGGGGCCAGCGACGGTCTTGAATTCGGGCACAACGCGCGTGCAGCATTGATCACGCGCGGCCTGGCCGAGACCGCGCGGCTTGCGTTGGCGCTTTCCGGCCGGCGCGACACGATCATGGGCCTGTCGGGGCTGGGCGATCTCGTGCTGACGTGCACTGGCAACCTTTCGCGCAATCGTCAGGTGGGACTGGCACTGGCCCGAGGGTTGTCGCTCCCCGCGATCCTGGCCGATCTTGGCCACGTTGCCGAAGGCGTGGGGGCCGCCCGCGCGGTGCGGGTGCTGGCGGAGCGGCATGGCGTCGACATGCCGATTTGCGAGGCGGTCGACCGCGTGCTGCATGAAGGACTTGCGCCACGTGCGGCGGTGGAGGCGCTGCTGCAGCGCGAACCACGCGCGGAGCGGTATTAGTGGCCGTTGCTGTCGGCCACCAACGAGCGGCCCTTTGCCGATTCGGT
Source organism: Betaproteobacteria bacterium (assembly GCA_031396395.1). GTDB lineage: Bacteria > Pseudomonadota > Gammaproteobacteria > Burkholderiales > Casimicrobiaceae > VBCG01. Next base: position 563 of record JANNKR010000004.1, on the reverse strand, counting down.
CGAACACTGCCGGTTTGCGCCGTTGCAGCCCACGGGTGGCCGGCGCGCGCGCCGATCCGGGCAAACGCTAGGCTTGGCCCGCCCCGGGCATTGGCGGCGTGCCCGCTGGCCTGGCGCCGACAAAGAACTGCTGGCGCCAGGCTTCGTACACCGTCACGGCCACCGCGTTGGACAGATTGAGGCTGCGCACTTCGGGCCGCATCGGTATCGAAAGCCGGGCCGCGGGATCGAACTGTGCGACCACCGCATCAGGAAGGCCTGCGGTTTCACAGCCGAACACGAAGACATCGCCCGGCTGGAATCGTGTGGCGTAGAGCGATGCGGCGCCGCCGGTCGTCAGTGCAAACCAGCGGCGGGGCGAGGCGGCGTCGAGCGCGACGCGGCATGCGGCCCAGCTGGCGTGGACGGCTACCTGCGCGTACTCGTGATAGTCGAGACCGGCACGTTTCAGGTCCCGATCGTCCATTCGAAAACCCAGGGGCTCGACCAGGTGGAGTTCAGTGCCGGTGTTGGCAGTCAGTCGGATGACGTTGCCGGTATTGGGCGGGATTTCAGGGTGGACC
>JANNKR010000323.1:0-1850 GCA_031396395.1 Betaproteobacteria bacterium | reverse complement strand
CAGCAGGATGGTCGCGGCCTATGAAGCACTCTACGCCAATCAAGCCTTGCGCTAGACGTGCGCGCCTTAACGGCCCTGGCCATTAGTGCGGAGCCGATGCCCTAGCGCAAGTTCGTTGGCGCCGGAAGGGCAGTGGGGGGTGGAGGTGGAGGTGGGGGAGGCGGCGGCGGTGGGGGTGGGGGTGGGGGCCCGATCGGTGGGGCGCGGCCCGCGGCGGGTCCGATGACTTCAGCGCCAGTCACGTACGCGCCTGCCGGAACGATGTTGGTGGTACTGCCGTTCCCATCCAGGTCGAGAATGTCGACGCCTAGCGTGCGAGCAGGCGAGCCGGTTTGCAGCTTGTAGAGAGTCGTATCAACAAACAGCGGATTGGCGTTGATGCCAGCGGGGCTGACGTTGTCCCTGTTCTGCGTGCTCTTCCACGTCGTGAAATTCATCAACGATCCATTCAGGCTGCCGAAGTTTGTGAACCCGAAGTAGACGTTATGTTCGAACGCCTGGCCACCGATGCTTGCCGAATCGCCGAGATTTACGTCTTCGCTGAATGTTCCGTAGAAGATATTGTTGAAAATGCGGAAGTTGGTGACGGTGGGGGCAGCTGAACTGCCACTGACGCCGACCGCACCCGTCCCGCTGGTGCTGATGAGCGTGTTGTTGGCGAAGACGACGCCTGAACCGCTGCCGCTATCGTGCCGGAAGCCGTACCCCTGCGACAGCTTGATCACATTCTGATAAATTCGAGTGTTGTTACCGGTAATTATGAATATCGACTTGCTCGAATTGTTTTCGATCCAGTTGAACCGTATGACGTTGTTGTCTTGCGGCCATCCGTCGCCAACGTGATCGCCTTTTATGAAAATGCCCGTGTTGCTGCTGTGGATATGGTTGTACTCGATGACGGAATTGGCAGCATCGTAGGTCATTATCGCGGCGTCGTTGTGTCCCCAATTGCCGGTAAACCCGTAAATGACGTTGTTCGAGATAACGGCGCCGTTCGTGGCCTCGAGCCGAATGCCGCTGTAATTGTCACTCCACCCGCTGTACGTTCCACGGATACTGCTGTTTAAAATCATGCTGCCGGTGCTTGCATGGATGACGGCCGGGCCCGTGTCCCCGCAGCTCCGCCCGGGCGCGGTGGTCTCATCTATCCTGACGTTGTCCCACACGATGTAATTGCGCGCATCGGCCCCGATAGTCGGCCCAACGTACCCCGATGCCAGCATCACGTTGACGGCGCCGATCCCGACGAACCTGATCGGAGCGCCACTCGTCCCGGTATTGGCAGGATTCAACGCGACAGACCAACGTGCGCTGCCGCTGCACGCAGTCCTGGTAGACATGGTGCTGTAAGTACCGCTGCTGATGTTTACCGTATCGCCAGCCTGCGCCGCCTGAGCAGAATTGGGCGTATTGGGGTTGCTGCTTCCCCATGCTGCCCGGCCTATGCTGCACCAGGGGCTAGCACTGCCGTTGGCGGCGTAGGTGGTGGCATCGGCGCAGGCCGGTGTGCCGGAGTTATTGACATAGAGCAGCTTTGCCTCCGCGAAGAGCGGGAGACCTGCCACGCAAACTGCGATCAAGAACGTCGTTTTACCGAACATCCGGTTGCCCTCCAACACTAATCGGACATACAGCCGCGCGGCTTTGCGCGCCGTGGTGAAAAAGCCGGACCATCCCCATGCGGAAGTCCCGGGGCCCAATGCAGAAGTGCCCCGCAAGCAGTGCCGACGGTGTTGTCTGGACCAGCCTATGGAATGGTCCGGCGTCGGGACGGCTTCAACTTATGACAATAGCATAGCACGATTCATGTTGTCGGGCAAACGCCATCGGTCTGCGGTCGGAAAGACCGG
>JANNKR010000260.1:0-2080 GCA_031396395.1 Betaproteobacteria bacterium | reverse complement strand
AACCGGATCAGGGCAGGTGAATCCGAAAGCCGGGCTGGGCGCATCCAATGCCCGAACCCCGCTGATCCAGGAGAAAACATGCAAGGCGCCCTTTCCCCGATGTTCCGCCGCCTCGTGCTTGGCGGCGCCTTTCTGGCCGCGTCGCTGGTCGCCTTGCTGCCCGACAGCCCCGCGGTCCAGGCGACCACCGGCAACGATGCCATGGTCCTGGCGCAGGCGGCCGACCCGCGCGCCGCCGCTGATGCGGCCCAGTCCGCTGCCGAAGCCGCGCAGGAAGCTGCCGACAAGGCCCGCGAAATCGCCCGCGAAGCCCGCGACAAGGCCCGCGAAACCGCCGCGGAGGCCCGCGACGCCGCCCGCGACGCCCGGCGCGCGGGCAAGGATGGCGGCCCCCGGATCACGGTTGAACGCGAGGGCACGAATGGCAACCGCAAGATCCTCGTGGACGTCCCCGGAACCCACGGGGAGTTCGACTCCTTCGACCAGTTCGTTGAAAGGGCGCCTGCGGTCGCCGCGGGCGTCGTACTGATCGTTCTGATCTGCTTCCTGACCCCGGCGATCATCATCTTCATGGTGATCTGGTACAAACTGCGCAAGAACCGGATGCTCAACGAGACGATGCTGAAGCTCGCCGAGAAGGGCGTCATGCCTACGGCGGAGATGATGCAGGCCATGGGCGCAGGACGACCAGGGCAGGCGTTGCGCGCCCTGTCGGCCGGCGCGCCCATGGTTGAGCAGGCCCGGGGTCTGCGCAAGCTGGCTGCGTGGTCCGATCTGCGGCGGGGCGTCATCATGGGCGCCATCGGCTTCGCACTGACGATGTATTCGCTGATCAACAGCGGCTCGGCCAACTGGTTCGGCCTGGTCCTGTTGTTCGTCGGCGTGGGCTATGCCCTGCTCTGGTATTTCGAGGACCAGCAGATCACCGCGCTGCATGCGGGCGACCCGCCGCCGCCGGCCGAGCTGCCCAAGGACCCGGTCAATTGAGCGAGCCATGGCACCCATCATGTTGTCCGCGCCTTCCCTCTCCGGCCCCAGCACGGCGCCGCTCGCCGCGGCCCCACACCTGAAGTCTGGCCATGGCCGAATCGTCCAACCCGGACGCGCCGCTGATCGCGCGCGCCCTGCTCACGGACGACCGGCATGCGTTTGCGGAACTGGTCCGGCGGCACCAGTCGAGCGTGCGTGCCTGCCTGCGCAAGCTTACGGCCGGCAACCACGCGCTGGCGGACGACCTGGCGCAGGAGACTTTCATCCTCGCGTGGCGCAACCTGGCCTCGTTCCGGCAGGAGGCGCGGTTTTCCACGTGGCTCTACCGCATCGCCACCAATTGCTGGCTCGCGCACAACCGCAAGCGGCGCGAGGAGCTGCTGGGCGATCGCGTGGATGCGCTGGCTGACGGCGACGACGACACCATGCCCCACCTCGACGACATGCAGTCCGATCACGCCCGCGGAACCACGCTCAAGTTGGATCTCGAACGCGCGATGGCGGCGCTGTCCGAGGCCGAGCGCGCGGCGATCGTGCAGTGCTACCATAATGACCTGACGCACGAGGAAGCCGCCTATGTCCTCGATTGCCCGGTCGGCACGGTCAAGACGCACGTGCTGCGCGGCAAGGTCAAGCTCAAGGCGGCCCTGTCCGCGTATGCGCGCTGAACGACCATGAACAACGCTCACGACAACCCGACTGTGCCGGCGCCCGCCACCGATGCGTGGCTCGACGACCTGCTCGCCGCCGATGGCGCGGTCGAGCGTGCGACGTATATCGACGACGCCGGCTTCACCGCGCGCGTGGTCGAGTCCCTGCCCCTTGCGGCCGTGCTCCCGGCATGGCGCAAGCCAATCGTGGCGACACTTTGGGGCGCGGCGGCCGTGGCGCTTGTCCTGGCGATGCCATCCCTGTTCGTGGACGTGTTGCGCGAAGCGCATCGGCTGTTCTCGGCGCAGCCGTTCTCGCTTGCCGGCGTGGGCATCGTACTTGCCGCCATGGTCGCGCTCACCTTGGGCGCTGCCGCCTGGTCGCTGGACGACCGCAGCTGAAAAACAGGGACGGACCACAATTAGCTGCAATGCAACCG
>JANNKR010000272.1:0-2633 GCA_031396395.1 Betaproteobacteria bacterium | reverse complement strand
ACCCGCTGGCCAACCCGGTGTTGATCACGGTGGTGCTGATCATCGTGGTGTTGACGCTCACGCGCACGTCGTACCAGACCTACTTCGACGGTGCGCAGTTCGTCCACTTCCTGCTGGGGCCGGCCGTGGTCGGCCTTGCGGTTCCGCTGGTGCGCGAATGGCCGCATGTACGACGGCTGGCGTGGCCGATTGCGGCGTCGCTTCTCGTAGGGTCGACGGTGGCCCTGGTCAGCGCGGTGGGCATCGGCTGGCTGCTGGGCGCAACGCCCGTCACGCTTGCGTCGCTGGCGCCCAAGTCGGTGACGGCGCCGATCGCGATGGGCATTGCCGACAAGTTGGGCGGCCTGCCGGCGCTCGCGGCCGTGTTTGCCGTCAGCACCGGCATCCTGGGCGCCGCACTCGGCAAGTATGTGCTGGATGCGTGTCGCGTCAGCGACTGGCGCGCACGCGGGTTCGCGCTGGGGCTCGCCGCACACGGCATCGGCACCGCGCGCTCGTTCCAGGTCAATGCGGACGCCGGCGCGTTTGCGGGCCTGGCTTTCGCGCTGCACGCAATGCTGGCGGCGATCCTCTTTCCGCTGGGATTTTGGCTGCTACGGTTGGGTTGAAGCGACGATCCCGCGATGGAACGTGCGACCGCGCGCAAGCTATAATTTGAGCCACACCGGAATGCACAAGGCTCCAGATGAACGCCGACCTCGTTGCCGCCACGATCCTGCTGGTACTCGTCCTCGATCCGTTCGGCAACCTGCCGATCGTATTGTCGCTGCTTGCCAAGGTCCCACCCGAGCGCCGCGCACGCGTCATCCTGCGGGAATCGATGTTCGCCTTCGTGATCCTACTGGCGTTCATGGCCGGCGGGCGTACGTTCATGCACTGGCTGCAGCTGTCGGACGTATCGTTGACCATAGCGGGCGGCATCATCCTGTTCCTGATCTCGCTGCGGATGGTGTTTCCCAGCAAGGACGGCATTTTCGGCGAAGTGCCGGGCGGCGAACCCTTCCTGGTGCCACTGGCGGTGCCGTCGATCGCCGGGCCGTCGGCGCTGGCCACGGTGATGCTGATGGCGTCGCGCGATCCATCGCAGCTCCTGACATGGGTCTTCGCGCTGACGATTGCGATGGCGATCGGCACGGCGATCCTGCTGGCCGCGCCGAAGCTGCAGCAGGTGCTGGGCACGCAGGCGGTGATTGCCTTCGAACGCCTGATGGGGATGCTGCTGACCGCACTGTCGGTGGAAATGCTGATGCGCGGTGTCAGTACCTTTATCCGGGAATTCCAGACCCAATTGCGCTGACATGGATCACGCCGATGTCGTGAAGGATCGTGTCGCGGTCTGGGACTGGCCGGTGCGCGTCGTGCATTGGTTGATCGTCGTGCTGGTCGTCGCCATGGTCACCACGGGTCTCATCGGCAACGAGGCGCTGGTGTGGCACATGCGCATGGGGCAAGTGCTGCTGGCGCTGGTGATCTTTCGCATCCTGTGGGGATTTGCCGGCAGCGCCAACGCGCGGTTTGCAACGTTCGTGCGTAGTCCCCGCGCAGTGATCGAATATGCGCGATCGCTGATCCGTCCGCCGCATCACGCGCACGCCACGCACAATCCGCTGGGCGGCTGGATGGTGGTGGCGTTATTGCTGGTGCTGTTCGTGCAGGCGACCACGGGCCTTTTCACCAACGACGACGTTCTGAGCGAAGGGCCGCTGGTGAAGTTCATCAGCAAGGACCGGTCTGACTGGATCGGGACATGGCATCGACGCGGTTGGTGGCTTCTAGTGGGCCTCGCGTCCCTGCACATTCTCGCGGTTATCGCCTATCTGGTGCACCTTGGCGAGAATCTGGTCCATCCGATGGTGACGGGGGAGAAGGCGTTGCCGACGCGCCTACAGCGGCCGCATGATGCCGTGGCGTCGACGCCGCGCGCCTTGGTGCTGCTGGCGCTGAGCGCGCTGGCGGTGTGGTGGGTGTGCAACCGGCTGTGAGCCGCGCATGCCGGAAGCGTCTCTGGCCGCGGAGCCAGAGGGCCATCGCGCGAGGCTGAAGCCTCGCCTACGGAGGAACGAAGGGGCCGGCCGGCCCCCTCTTTCTGGAGACGCGCAGGTTACTTGTTCCGGAAGTCGTCGTGACAGGTGTTGCAGGCCTTTCCCATCGCACCCACGGCGGTGCGCAGTGCGGCAACGTCGCCCGTCTGTGCCGCTGCCAGGAGCTTCAGCGATTCGGCCTGCGCAACCTCACCTTCCTGCTTGAACTTGGCAGGGTCCTTCCAGATTTCCGGCTTGACCCTCGTTGGCGCGCCCTGCTCGGTGCCGGGTCCGTACCCTTCCCACGGCATCTGCAGTAACTGGCTGAGGTAAGTGGCGCTGCGCACGGCCTCATCCTTGTTGTACGGGCGATCGCCCTTGGCCATGGCGCCCAGAATGCCCAGTTGCCAGCCCTGTGCCGTCATGATGCCTTGCCGGTACTTGATCGAGCGTTCGGGCGTAACCGTCTGTGCCGATACGACGGCACTGAAGATACCGACGACTGCAAGGGCGCCGATGACCGGAACCAGCGTTGCTCGCTTCATGAAGCCTCCATGGAATGGGACAATTGATCGTTCTTGGAATTTGCTGCCATGCGATTTGACACGAACC
>JANNKR010000266.1:0-7661 GCA_031396395.1 Betaproteobacteria bacterium | reverse complement strand
CTTGATCCGCTCGTCCACTGCAATGCCGGAACCCACGATCGAGTCGTATTTGAGATTGCTCATCGACACCAGGCGGTGGATGCGGCGAATGCCGAACCAATGCAGCACGTCGGGCATCAGTTCCTGGAAGCGCATGTCCTGCACTCCGGCGACGCACTCCGTGCGCAGGAAGTAATTGCTGGCCGAATCGCCGCCCACCTGCCGCTTGCGCGCGTTGTAGACCAGGAACTTGGTGACCTCGCCCAGCGCGCGGCCGTCCTTGCGGCAGTAGACGACCAGACCCACGCCGCCATTCTGCGCGCCGCGGATGCACTCCTCGATCGCGTGCGTCAGATACGGCCGGCAGGTACAGATATCGGACCCGAACACATCGGAACCGTTGCATTCATCGTGCACGCGCATCGTGAGCGTGACATCGGGATTGGCGAGGTCGTGCGGATTGCCGAAGACGTATGCCGTCTGGCCGCCGATCGGGGGCAGGAACACCTCAAGATCGCTGCGCGTGACCAGTTCCGGATACATGCCGCCGGTTTCCTCGAACAGCGCGCGGCGCAAATCGGCCTCGCTGCAACCGAATCGCTGCGCCACGCCAGGCAACCACCACACCGGCTCGATCGCCGTTTTGGTCACCACTGCCGATCCGCTGTCGAGCAGGATGCGGCCGTCCGGCTTCAAGCGCCCCGCTGCCATTGCCTCGCGCACCTCGGGCATATCGATGTGGGCCTTGGTGACCGCAATCGTCGGCCGGATGTCCACGCCCGCCGCGATCTCGGCGCGAAACACGTCGGCCACGATCGCGCCGAACGGATCCATCGACACGATGCGGTCGGCGTCGCCCCAGGCGGGATAAGGACCCAGAGGATCGGAGGGCATTGTATTGGTGAGATCGGGCTTGTGCCCGCGCATGAGCGATCCGGCCGCCACCGCCAGCGCGCGATAGACGCCGTACGATCCGCTGTGCGTGCCGATCACGTTGCGGTGGCTGCGATTGGACGTGCTGCCCACGATCGGACCGCGCTCCGCCGGATTGGCGCGCCCCCAGCGGATCGGTCGAACATCCGGCGAGTCCGCCACCGGATGCGAGGTCAGGCGGATGTGCTTGGCAGGTGGTGCTTCGGTGCTCATGGCGCTCCTGTATAGCAGGACTATACCGCTGGTAAGAATCAGGGACAGACCCCAATTTGCAGAAGAATCAGGGACAGACCCTGATTCTTCTACCGCTCCCCCTTCCGATACGCCTTCATCAACGCCTGCGGGTACGCGGCGCGGCGCGCGACCAGGACCAGCGCAAGAATCGACAACACATAGGGCAGCATCAGGTAGAGCTGGTACGGAATGCCCTCACCGCCACTCTGCTGCAGCCGCAACTGCAGTGAATCGAAGAAAGCGAACAGCAACGCGCCCGCCAACGCCTTGCCCGGCCGCCAGCTTGCAAATACGACGAGCGCGACGCAAATCCAGCCACGGCCGTTGACCATGTTGAAGAAGAACGCGTTGAAGGCCGACAAGGTCAGGAAGGACCCCGCGATGCCCATCAGCGCGGAGCCGGCGACGATCGCTCCGGTGCGCACGGCATTGACGTTCAGCCCTTGCCCTTCCGCCGCGGCAGGATTTTCCCCGACCATCCGCACCGCCAGTCCCACCGGCGTGCGATACAGCACCCAGGCAATGAGCGGCACGGCTAGGAGCGCCAACAACGTAAGCGGTGTCTGCTTTGCCAGCAGCGGAATCGGCAGCCATGCCATGTCGGCGAACGGAACGATGGTCGGCGGTGTCGACACGTTGGGAAAGCTCACGCGATACGCGTAATACGACACGCTGGTGGCAAACATCGTGATCGCCAGCCCCGATACGTGCTGCGATAACGCCAGCGGCACCGTGAGGAACGCATGCAGCAGGCCGAACGCGGCGCCGGTCAGCGCCGCAACCAGCACACCGATCCATAGCGACGCGCCAAGATACACCGCCAGCCAGCCGGTCAGCGCCCCCGCCACCATGATCCCTTCGATACCGAGATTGAGCACACCGGCTCGTTCGCACAGCAGCACGCCGAGCGTGCCAAGGATCAGCGGCGTGGCAATGCGCAGCACCGCGACCCAGAAGTCGATGTTGGCGAACATGGTGAGGACGTCGGCAATCATCGCGTCAATCCCGCCGAGCCGTCCCAAGGGATTGATTCGCCCCCTCCGGGGGCAGCGAGCGCAGCGAGCGTGGGGGTCGTCAATCCCGCCGGGCCGCCCCAAGGGATTGATACGCCCCCTCGGGAGGCAGCGAGTGAAGCGAGCGTGGGGGTCGTCATTGCCACCGCAATCGATAGCGCGCAAAGGCGGTTGCCACCAGCATCGACAGCAACGCGATCGCCACGATGACATCGGCGATGTACGTCGGCACCGCGACGCCGCGGCTCATGCTGTCCGCGCCCACCAGTACGCCGGCAACGAAAACCGCCGCCGCCACGACGCCGAGTGGATTGAGGCCGGCCAGCATCGCGATGACGATGCCGGTGTAGCCATACCCGGGCGACATGTCGAGCGTCACGTAGCCGGCGCGTCCGGCCACTTCGATCGCGCCCGCCAGCCCAGCGAGTGCGCCTGACAGCAGCGCCACCAGGACCATTGTCCGCGCGACCGGCACGCCGACAAACGCCGCGCCGCGCGGATTGGCGCCGACCGCGCGCACCGCAAAGCCAAACGTCGAGTAGCGAAACAGAAACCACAGCATGCCGGCCAATGTCAGCGCCCACAGCAACCCGGTATGCACCCGGGTGCGTTCGATCAATTTCTCCAGCTGCATCGCATCCTGCAGCGCCACGCTCTGTGGCCAGCCCATCGCCGTTGGATCCTTCATCGGGCCATCGAGCATCATGGACACGAACAGCAGCACGATGAAGTTGAGCAGCAGCGTGGTGACCACTTCGTCGACGCCTAGCCGGATGCGCAGCAGCGCAGGCACCAGCAACAGGAGCGCGCCCGCGACCATGGCCGCGGCCATCATTGCGGGATAGAGCAGTGCCGGATGCGCATCGAAGCCGGCGCCGCCATGCAGGCCGCCGACGGCCACGGCGGCCAAGGCGCCGGCATACAACTGGCCCTCGGCGCCGATGTTGAAGAGCCGTGCGCGAAACGCCACCGCCACCGACAAGCCGGTGAGGATCAGCGGCGTGGCGCGCGTGAGCGTTTCGCTCCATGCGAAGCGTGATCCGAACCCGCCTTCGAAAATCAGGGCATAGGTCTGCGACAGCGGCGCGCCAGCCCACGCCACGAACAAGGACGACACCAGCAGCGTGAATGCCACGGCGGCGAACGGCGCCGCGACCAGCATCAGGCGCGAAACTTCGGTGCGCGCCTCAAGCCGCATGATCGGCGACCATCGCGGCAGGAACGGAACCCGCCATCGCGAGGCCGATGGCGGCCAGAGTCCATGCGCTCGTCGCGCGCGCGGGTGTCAGGTGGCCGGCATGCATCACCGCGATGCGATCGGCCAGCGCGAAAATTTCATCGAGATCATCCGAGATCAGCAGCACGGCAGAGCCCTGCGCGCATGCGTCGAGCAATTGCTGGTGCACGAAGGCGACCGCGCCGATGTCGAGACCCCACGTCGGTTGGTTGGCCACGATCAGCAACGGCGCGCGACCGGTTTGGCCACGCGCATCCTCGCCTGCGCCGAGCAGCGCGCGACCCAGCACCAGCTTCTGCATGTTGCCGCCGGAAAGCGAGCGCACCGCCGTGTCAAGGCCGCGCGCCGAGCGCACGTCGAAGCCATCGACAACGCGGCGCGCGAACGCGCGGGCCGGGCCGCGGCGCACCATGCCGCCGCGCGCGAAGCGCGTCGCGTGGTGCTCGGCCATCGCGTTTTCCCACAGCGGCAGGTCACCGATCGTGCCCACCGCATGACGATCCTCGGGCACGCGCGCCACGCCGGCCGCGATCCATGCCGCCGGTGAGGCAGGCATTGCGGCGTCGCCCACGCGCACGCTGCCGGCCTCAGGCGCCCGCAGGCCGCACAGAATGTCGGCCAGCGCCTGCTGCCCGTTGCCCGAAACACCGGCGATCGCCGTGATCGCGCCGGCATGCAGCGACAACGAGACATCGTGCAGTTCGCCACGAACACGAATGTTGGCGACGACGCACACCACGGCACCCGGCGCGTGCGGCTTGGCTTCGGGCATCCTGACTTCGCGTCCCACCATCAGTTCTGCCAGACTTGCCTTGTCGGCATCGGCCGCGCGAAGAGTGGCAACGAGTCTACCGCCGCGCAGCACGGCGATCCGGTTGGAGACGCGCAGCACCTCGTCCAGCTTGTGGCTGATGAAGATCAGCGACAGGCCTTCTGCCACCAGTTGCGCAAGGGTGTCGAACAGCGATTCGGCTTCGCGTGGCGTCAGCACGGCAGTGGGTTCGTCCAGGATCAGCACCCGCGCATCGCGGTACAGCGCCTTCAGGATCTCGACGCGTTGTCGCTCGCCCACCGACAGCGTGCCCACGCGCGCATCGGGGTCCACCTGCAGTCCGAAGCGCTCGCCGGTGGCGACCAGCTTGCGGCGCGCGGCCTTGCGCCGCGACACGCCCCACCACAGCGGCTCGGTGCCCAGCATCACGTTGTCCAGCACCGACAGGTTGTCCGCCAGCGTGAAATGCTGGTGGACCATCCCGATGCCGGCCGCCAGCGACGCCGCCGGATCACCCGGTGGCAGCGGTTTGCCGAAGGCTTCGATGCTGCCTTCGTCCGGCACGTAGTGGCCGAACAGGATCGACACCAGCGTGGATTTGCCGGCGCCGTTTTCGCCCAGGAGCGCCAGCACCTCGCCGCGCTCGACTTCCAGCGAGATTGCGGCGTTGGCCCTCAGCGCGCCGAAACTCTTGGTGATGCCCGAGAGGCGCAGAACCGGCGCATTCACTGCCATCGCGAAATTTCCCGTAGGCGAGGCTTCAGCCTCGCGAGCCGCTGCGCGCGGCTGAAGCCTCGCCTACGGATTACAGGGCAATCCGGCTCATCAAACGACAACGCCCCGGTCGCAACCGAGGCGTCGATGCGATGCACGGGTGTTACTTCGCCGTCGACTTCGGTTCGGTCTCCACGACGGCCACCTTGAACTTGCCGTCCAGGATGTCCTTCTGCTTCGCCGCCACCTTCGCCTGGATGTCTTTCGGCACTTTCGCCTCGAACGTGCCGAGCTTCGACAATTCCGAGCCCTTGTACTTCATGGTCGAGTATTGGCCGTAGTCTTCCGCCTTGAACTTGCCGCCCTTCACCGCCTTCAATGCGGTGTCGATCGTGGGCTCCATGTTCCACAGCGCGGACGAGACCACGGTGTCCGGATACTGCGCCTGGGTGTCGATCACGTTGCCGATCGCGAGCTTGCCCTTCTCCTTGGCTGCGTCCGACACGCCGAACCGCTCGGCATACATCACGTCGGCACCCTTCTCGATCATCGCGAAGGCGGCTTCCTTGGCCTTGGGCGGATCGAACCACGAGCCGATGAACGTCACGTAGAACTCGACCTTGGGATTGGTTTCCTTCGCGCCGGCCATGAACGCGTGCATCAGCCGGTTCACCTCGGGAATCGGGTACCCGCCGACCATGCCGATCTTGTTGGACTTGGTCATGCTGCCCGCGATCATGCCGGACAGGTACGCCGGTTCCTGGATGTAGTTGTCGAACACTGCGAAATTGGGTTCCTGCGGCTTGCCCGAGGACCCCATCAGGAACGACACCTTCGGATAATCCTTGGCCACCTTGCGCGCAGCGGCTTCCACCGCAAACGATTCGCCGACGATGAATGTGTTGCCCTTCTCGGCAAACTCGCGCATCACGCGCTCGTAGTCGGCGTTGGCCACTTTCTCGGAGAACACGTACTCGATCTCGCCGCGGTCCTTGGCGGCATTGAGCGCCTTGTGGATGCGGCTGACCCATTGCTGCTCGACGGGCACCGTGTAGATCGCGGCTACCTTGGTCTTGGTCTGCGCCTGCGCGAGCGGCACGCCGGTCACCACCGCCATTGCCGCCAATCCTGCCAATGTCTTCACTACGCCACGCCGAGTCAGCATTATTTCTTCCCCTGGATTCGATGAATTCTGCAATCGATGCACGACCTCGGTGCATCGCGTCGCGCGCCGCCGATGAAGTCCACTGCGGCGCAGCACGACATCATCCTACATCGACGCAGCGGCATCAATCCGCAGGCATTCAAGAATCAGTGACAGACCACGATTTAGCGGGCCGCAAGAATCAGGGACAGACCACGATTTCGCGGGTCGCAATTCCGCTAAATCGTGGTCTGTCCCTGATTCTTGCCTGATTCTTGCCCAGCCCGCGAACGGTCAGCTCAGTGCCAGCCGCGCCAGTTCCCGGGCGCCGGCGTCCTTGACGAGGTGCAACCGGCTCGAGCGCGGCACGCCGGCCAGCAGGTACTCCATCTGGTCGGCCAGGATGCGGCGGTTGCGCAGGATGAAGTGCTCGTGCCGATTCGGCACGTAGGGCACGTACAGCAGAGGCATGTGCGCCTGCTCCGGCGAACGGCCACCCTTGCGGGTGTTGCAGCTGCGGCAGGCCGTGACCGTGTTGGTCCAGGTATCGCGACCGCCGCGCGAGACCGGCACCACGTGATCGCGGGACAGGTCACGCAGCAGATAGCGTTTGCCACAGTAACCACACAGCTGACGGTCACGCGCGAAGAGCATCGAATTGGTGAGGCCGGGCGCATGCAGATGCGACCCGGCGCCGGTACCCTTGATGGCAAGGATGGATTTGGTGGCCAGACGCGAACGCTCACCGTTCTTCTGCCAGCCGCCGCGGAACTCGCAGACCTCGCGGCCGATCGACCACGCGACCATTTGCTTGGCGTGGTAGGTGATGGCCTCTTCCAATGCCACCCACGCCTGGGGCAGCCCGGCCATATCGACGGTCAGGACAAGCGGTTCCATGATTGCCAATAATGATAGCAGACGCATTGCGTCAATTTCGTCACCGCCCCGGCGGGCGGACCCGCCGGGGTTGTCGCGACTGTTGACCGCGTCAAGCGGGCACGCTTGACGCGGCGGCGATCCCGATCCTCGGTTGGGAAGGCCGCGCACAGCCTTCAAAATCGCCGGTACTGCGTTTCCGTGTCACCACGGAATCTTCGTCGTGAACATAGCTTCACCTCCCCGCCATACCGCGGCGGCAGGCGGGGCTCGTCGCACCGAAAGCGCGTCAAGCCGTCACCCGTTTCGACGTTGCTGCCCCAATGCGCCACATGGCGCACCGGCCCTGCCTCCGGTGTTGCCACCGGATTACTGCGCCAGCGCGTACTTGCACGCCAGCAGGAACAACTTGCGCGCGATTCTCTCCGATTCGTGCGCTTCCGCTGCGGCCGCCATCCGGATGATCAAGCCATCCGCCGCCCGCGCGTATATCCCTTCGCGACCCGCCTTGATGCGTTCGAAGTACTCCCGCCCATAGGGTCGCTCCAGTTCTTCCAGGAGTCTTGCCATTTTATGTGCCTCATTGTCATCATTTATTGTGGCAACGGGCAACAACCATGCCCGGCGCCGACTGGCAATCCGGGCTTTCTGGGCGGGGGACGCTTCGACCTATACGTCGTCTCCCGGCACGGAAATCCGGCCGCCGCTGCATTGCATCCCCGAGGGGCCCATCGCCTTCGACCACAGGTTCGCGCCAGG
>JANNKR010000253.1:0-4862 GCA_031396395.1 Betaproteobacteria bacterium | reverse complement strand
GAAGCCTCGCCTACGAATTGTTCGGGTCGTTTGGAGGTTGTTCGGGTTGCCCGGTTGTTGCTCCGGACGACCCGCGATACCACCTTGGATAATAGCGGCGAACGTTGTCGGTGGTGGTTTCAAGCGCATGGCAATGATCGAGCTGGAAGGGCTTGGTGTCGCCGTCATCCTCGCGGACGAGGCCGGCAAAGGTCTGCACCGCCGCAGTCGGCAGGTAGGCCAGCATCTCGGTCAGGTGGGTGCAGCCATGGACACCGCCCAGCGTCTCATGCAGCCGCTTGCGAAAGCCGAACAGCAGGTTGGCGCCGACCAGCTTGCCATACGCCGGGCCAATGGCATCGCAGACACCGGGGTATGGCATCGCATCCGTCACGGCTTCGATCGCATGGATCACGCCGTTGCGGTCGATCGTCACCCGCACGCGCATCTCATGCACGGGCAGACCCGCATCGCGGATACCGACCAGCAATTCGTAGTGGTGATCCTTGACATCCACGATGTGCGCGTCGATGTCGAAGAGGCCATCGTCGCGGCGGAAGCCTTCGTAGGTGACGGTGCGCTGGTGCAGCCGCTCGCGCGGGACGGTGGACAAGGCTAGAGGCATGGGCGATCGGGCGTTGCTGGGGGGACGGAACCGGTCGGCTGCGACGAGCCGACGGGGGCGGGCTAAAATGCTGCCAACCTGTCGATTTTACGCCGCGGCGCACCATCGCGGCAACCGGAGGCACCACCATGGCGTATGTGCTGGCCCTGGACCAGGGCACCACCAGTTCCCGGGCCATCGTGTTCGACCATGCGGGCACCATCCGCGCCTCCGCGCAGCAGGAGTTTCCCCAGATCTTTCCGCATCCCGGATGGGTCGAGCACGATGCAACGGCCATCTGGGCCACCCAGGCCGGTGTATTGCACGAAGCCATGGCCAAGGCCGGCATCGGCGCGCGGGACCTGTCCGCCATCGGCATCACCAACCAGCGCGAAACCACCGTCGTGTGGGAGCGCGCCACGGGCAAGCCGATCGCCAATGCCATCGTCTGGCAGGATCGCCGCACCGCGCAGCTGTGCGACGATTTGCGGGCGGCCGGGCATGCGGCACTCTTCGCCGAGCGCACAGGGCTGGTGCTCGACGCCTACTTCTCCGGGACCAAATTGAAGTGGCTGCTCGATCACGTGCCCGGGGCGCGGGTGCGCGCGACACGCGGCGAACTCGCGTTCGGCACCATCGACAGCTGGTTGATATGGCAGTTGACCGACGGACGCGCACACGTCACCGACGCATCCAACGCAAGCCGCACGCTGCTCTTCAACATCCGGACGGGCGCCTGGGATCCCGAACTGCTGCGTCTCCTTGATATTCCGCCGGAAGTGCTGCCGCGTGTCGTCGCGTCATCCGGAGTGTGCGCCGAGGCCGCGATCGACGGCGTGGCGGTGCCGATCGCGGGCATCGCCGGCGACCAGCAGGCGGCGCTGTTCGGCCAGGGCTGCGTGCAGCCGGGTCTCGCCAAGAATACGTATGGCACCGGATGCTTCCTGCTGCTCAATACGGGTGACGACCCCGTGGCATCGCGCAACAACCTGCTCACCACCGTGGCGTGGCAGCGCGACGGTCTCCTTACCTACGCGCTCGAGGGCAGTGTGTTCATCGGCGGCGCCGTCGTGCAATGGCTGCGCGATGGACTCGAGATCATCCGGCACGCGTCCGAAATCGAGGCACTGGCCGCCAGCGTGCCGGACAACGGCGGCGTATACATCGTGCCGGCCTTTGCCGGCCTGGGCGCGCCGCACTGGGATGCGTATGCGCGCGGCGCCATGTTCGGACTCACGCGCGGCGCCACCCGCGGCCACATCGCACGCGCCGCGCTGGAAGCCATCGCCTACCAGAGCGCCGATGTGCTGCGAGCCATGGAAAAGGACGCCGGCATCGCGCTGAAGGAACTGCGTGTGGATGGCGGCGCCGCTGCCAACAATCTGCTGATGCAGTTCCAGGCGGACCTGCTGGGCGTGCCGGTGGTGCGGCCGAAGGTCCTCGAATCCACTGCGCTGGGCGCGGCCTATCTGGCCGGATTGGCTACCGGGTTCTGGGCCGGCACCGACGACATCCTGGCCAACCGGCAGGTCGATCGCATCTTCGAGCCCGCGATGAGCCGCGACCGTGCCGCCGAACTGACTGCCGGGTGGCACAAGGCGATCAGCCGGTCGAAGGCGTGGGCGTAAAAAAGGGGTCAGGGTCGAATTTGCCGCTATGCACCGGCGTAGATTGGAAATCGATCCTAGGAAAATTCGACCCTGACCCCTTTTTAAAACTGACCCTGACCCCTTTTTTTTCGCGACACCTGCTTGCAACCACCCCGATAGGTGCATATACTCGCTAAATACGTGCATATGCGCGTTTTTCCATTTCCGTGCCTGCCCACCCGCCCCCTTTCACGGCCACCGACCATCCCTGTGTATGCGGCCGTCTGCGCCGCGCCGCGCGGGCGCTGACACAGCTCTACGACGACGCGTTGGTCGAGACCGGGCTGCGCATCACGCAGTTCTCACTGCTGCGCACGCTCGATGCCCGCGGGCCGCAGCGCATTACCGCGCTCGCCGCCTTCGTGCTGCTCGACCGCACGGCGCTGTCGCGCAATCTCGAGCCGCTGATCGCCGAAGGCCTTGTCGCGATTGCCGCGGGCCGCGACGCGCGCACGCGCGAAGTGACGCTGACCCGCCGCGGACGGGCGCGCCTGGCCGCCGCGCAACCGGCGTGGGAACGTGCGCAGCGCGACGTCAGCCGCCGGCTGGGGGCGCCAAAGGTTGCCAACCTGGTCGGCCTGCTCAAGGATGTCGAAGTGCTGCATCCGCAAGCCAACCGATCCGCCTGAAGTCCTAAGCAAGGAAACATCTTGACCAGCCCATCCTCTGCCGATTGGCGCACGCCCGCTCTCGTGCTTGCCGCGGGCGGCATCATCCTGACACTGGCGATGGGCATCCGCGGCGGCTTCGGCCTATTCCTGCAGCCCATTTCCTCCGATCTGGGCTGGGGCCGCGAGACCTTCGCGCTTGCCATCGCCGTCCAGAACCTGGTGTGGGGCGCGACGCAGCCGTTCACCGGCATGGTGGCCGACCGCTTCGGCAGCGCGCGCGTGGTGATCGGCGGATGCATCTTGTATGTGCTCGGCCTGCTGCTCATGTCCACCGCCACCGCGCCGTGGCTCTTCGTGCTCACCGCTGGCGTGCTGATCGGCACCGGCCTGTCCGGCGTCACGTTCAGTGTCATTTCTGGCGTGCTTGGTCGCCGCTATCCGCCGGAGAAGCGCAGCATGGTGTTGGGCATTGCCGCGGCGGCGGGATCGTTCGGCCAGTTTGCCATCCTGCCCCTGACCCAGTGGCTGCTTTCGAACTGGGGCTGGCACATGGCGCTCATCGCGCTGGCCGGCGTGGCGATGCTGATCGCGCCGCTGGCCGCGGTGCTGGTCGAACGACACGAAACGCAGGCCCACGCATTCAAGCAGTCGGCGGGGCAGGCGATTCACGAAGCAGTCGGGCACAGGGGCTATGTGTTGTTGACGCTCGGATTCTTCGTCTGCGGCTTCCAGGTCGTGTTCGTCGGCGTGCATCTGCCAGCCTACCTCGCGGACAAGGGGATGCCGGCCCATGTCGCGGTGATGGCGCTGGCCATCGTCGGCCTCGCCAACATCGTGGGCACCTATGTCGCAGGCTGGCTGGGCGGCCGGATGAGCAAGAAGTACATCCTGTCGTTCATCTATTTCGGACGGGCCGTGGTGTTTGCGTTGTTCTTCTGGGTGCCCCTGAGTGTCGCCAGCGTGTATGTCTTTGCGGCGACGCTGGGCCTGCTGTGGCTGTCCACCGTACCCGTCACCAATGGCATGGTCGCGCAGATCTTCGGGGTGCGCTATCTGGCGATGCTCTCCGGCCTGACCTTCTTCTCGCACCAGATCGGCAGTTTCCTGGGGGCATGGCTGGGCGGCAGGCTCTACGATGTCACGGGCAGCTACGACATCGTCTGGTATCTGTCGATGGCTTTGGGCGTGATCGCGGGGCTGATCAACCTGCCGATCGACGAACGGCCGATCAAGCGCCCGGAGATGGCTGCAGCGTAAAAATGGGGTCAGGACGCCGGGACCTTGTCCACCGCGTCGGTGATGATCGTGTCGACACCCCACTCCACCAGCACCGCGACGCGCGCGACTTCGTTGGGCGTGTAGCAGCACACGCGATAGCCGCTGCGGTGCGCGGTCGCGACGATCTCGCGGGTAAGGGTCGCGTGATCCGCATCGAGCGCCACGCAATCAAGCCGCGCGAGCCGCGCAAGCCAGTCCGCGGGAAGCTCCTCGAACAACAGTGCGCGGGGCAACCCGGGCACGGCATCGCGCGCCGCTTCAAGCGAGTCCTCGGCAAACGAAGACAACAGCGGCGGCACTTCGGCATCGCGCCACAGCGAAGCGGCATCGAGCGCGACCGCGGCGCCGGTCTCGCGCTCGCGGCCCGGCGTAGGCTTGATCTCGACGTTGCATGCCACGCCGTGTGCGCGCGCCCAGCGGGCAACGGCGGCCAACGTGGGCAGCATCTCGCCGGCGTACTTGGCTGAATGCCAGCCGCCGGCGTCGAGCCGCGACAGTTCACGCCACAGCAACGCATCGGCGCGCCCGCGGCCGCTGGTCGTGCGTTCCAGCGTCGCATCGTGCAGCAGGAATGCAACGTTGTCGGCCGCGAGCTTCACGTCGATTTCGACCATGGCGTAACCGTGAGCGTGCCCCACGCGCATGGCCGTCAACGTGTTTTCCGGCGCCAGCGTGCCGGCGCCGCGATGCGCGCACATGCGGGGGTACGGCCATGCCGGCAACGGCCGCGGCGCGCTCATC
>JANNKR010000216.1:0-2293 GCA_031396395.1 Betaproteobacteria bacterium | reverse complement strand
GGTAACCGGCGCGCCGGTCGGTGGTGACAAGAACGAAGCCCTTAACGGCGCGTCCGAGTTGACCGCCGGGTTAGGCCGCATACGGTTCAGCGAACCTTGCTCAAGCGTTCGGCAATACGCGTCTGCCAGCCAGGGCCAGTTGCCTTCCAACGTTCGATAACGTCGACCGGCAGCCGAATGGACAGCAGTTTACGAGGATTGGCCGACCGCGGACGACCACCTTTATTCACTACAGCGCGGGACAGGGCCTGCTCGTTGAGCTGAGGAAGCTCCTTGTATTCGTGAGGGCGAATCGAGTGCGCGTCAACCTTGGCGAGGTCAGACTTCAAAGTACGGGGCGAGGCGGCTTTTTTCACGATCGTTGGCCTTTCGCATGCTGAAAATGTGGCGGGCTTTTCCGCGAGGAGTGTAGCCAATGACGACGAGGCGTCCAGAGAGCAGGCTATAACAAGTGATGCGACGCTCGCCGTAGTCCTTGCGGCTGTCGTCTAACTCAATTGTGGTGCCCTCAAACACGACGCTGGCATCCGCGAAATCCAAGCCCCGCTCTTCGAGCGTGCGCAGTCGCTTCGCTGGGTCGAAGGTAATGCGCGTTAGTTATTGTAGCTACAATAACGGGCAAATGCAATGGGACCGGAGGGATGCTTTGGGTGCGGCCCAACGGAACCAGGTAACCGGCATGCCGCCGGCTGCTCGCCAAGCAGAAGCTGCGTACCGGCGCATCCGGTTGACCACCGGGTTAGCCGACATGCGCGCGCGGAGGCACTGTACCTACCAAGGACGGATGTTCGGGCTTATGGAAACACCCACAAAATCTTCCTGCGCGCGGGGAGGAAACGGCGCGAGGTGTTCGATACCCTGCACTACTTTCAATTCTTCAACTAGTCGGTTGACTATGTCTTCTACCTCGCGGATATCGGAACCGTGCATATAGCCCGCGAGGTTTACGATGCCGCTTCGCAGTCTCTTGGGTTTTGTGAGATGTAGTTTGGTTGGGGCAGGATATCGACCAATCCAGATTCCGAATTCGGTAATGCGCTCCAAGAGTTCGACATCATTAACTGTGAGCGCGAATCCACCCGCCGTGGCAAGATCAAGAAGAACATGGCTATGCAGTTCCTCGGGAATCTTCTGGGCAATCTGTGAATCGGGCCATTTAGCATTGTTCACAATTATTGCCTTGAGCAGGTTCTCAATGGTGAGCGCCGCAAGGAACAGATACACGCGATGAAGGCCGCGGGGCGGTGCTGACGGGCTCGATGCCATATTGCGATGAGATTCAATCCAGGCAGCGCGTAGATCGTCTGCCATCGATCCAAGGTGTTCCAACAAGTCACGTGCGCTCAAGATCCAAGAAATTGGGCGGTTTACGTCCTGTGTGAACCAGTTCTGCCAGAACTGCGGATCGGTCGGAAAGTCAAAGGTACTGGTGATCTTGTGGGCCATCGGAGGGCTCTTGTCGGCTAACGTTCGAGCTAAGCGGTCGCCAACGGCAGGACGCCAGGCCCGGGCCGGTGAAAATGTACCGTGTACCCCCGGCCCGGGCCTTGTGGCCTGCCGTTGGCGCTCCGCTTGAGCGAGGGGTTCGGCCTCACTTGCCGCTGCGGCGACTACGCTGAAACGGCCAGCACTGCCTTGGGATTCGTCCGCGCAATGGCGAGCAGTGTGCGGGCCGCGCCGCTGGGCTGCTTTCGTCCTTGTTCCCAGCCCTGGAGGGTACGAACCGACACCCCAAGCAGGCTTGCAAACTGTGATTGAGACAGGCCTGTGGCCTCCCGGGCTTCCGTGGCCGAAGAAACGACGACCTTACCCTTGCCGGCCTTCATGTCCTTGATGGACTGAAGGATCTCTGCGCCGATATCGCGCTTCGCTTCAAAGGCTGCAATCTCTGCTGAACTGAGCTTCCTAGATTTCGAGGACACGGCGGATCTCCTTGAGTGTGTTGAGGGAGATGTTCTCTGACTCCGACTTGGCGTACATGGTGAGAAGGTAGACCTCACCGGCTTCGTTCCGAGTGAGGTAGACGATCCTCACGCCGCCAGACTTGCCCGTTCCCTCTCGCGCCCAGCGTACCTTGCGGACGCCACCTGATCCACGGATGACTGAGCCTGCTTCTGGATCGAGTGGGATGAATGATGCGAACTCGGCGCGCTCGTCTTCGTCCCAGTAGCGCGGCCAAAGTCTCTGAAAGATCGGGCTTTCGACGACTGTAAGCCTCGCACGACTATACGCCTAAGGCGCAGGGATCTCGAGAAGCTTCTTCTGTGAGGCCGAACGTTCGAGCTAAGCGGGC
>JANNKR010000158.1:0-24951 GCA_031396395.1 Betaproteobacteria bacterium | reverse complement strand
GGAGGGGCCGTCGATTTGGCCCCGACTTGACCCGGCAACCGGTCCCCCACGCCGCGGCGCCAGCATGACTCAACTGCACCAGGCCGCGAGACCCGGCAAGCGGTCCCCCACGCCACGTCGACGACATGGCTCAATTCGTTTCAGGGAAAAGCAGCCGATCCATCCCTGAGGCGTGCGTACCGAATCCCGAATGGCAACCGTCATTCACCGCCCCGCAGCAGGGTGCGTGGCCAGGAAATCGTCGACGGCGGCGGAGGCCGATGGAAAGAAGCGCTCCGTGGCAAGCCGGTCCGCGGGCAGCCACTGCGTCAGTTGTTCTCGCAGCGGCCGGTTGGCGCGCGCGAAGCGCACGTCGATCCCTGCCTTTTCGAGGTCGTCGTGCAATTGCCGCAGCATGGTGAACGCCGTTACGTCGATGTTTGTCACTGCCTGCAGATCGAGCACCAGGCAACGCAGCGGCGGCAAGGCTTCCGCAACCAGCGTACGCAGATGGTCGGTCACGTGGCGCGCGTTGGCGAAGATGAGCGGCGCGTAGAGCCGGTACACCAGCACGCCGGGTGTGGCTGTGCCGCCCTCGTCGTCGGAGAGATCATGAAAACGACGGTCGACCGGCAGCCGGCGCAGGAGCGCGTCGCGCGGGCGCGACACCTCGAGGAGCACGCGCGCAAGCGACAGGGCCACGCCCAGCAGGACGCCGGGCAGCACGCCCAGCACCAGCATCCCCAGCGTGACAGCAACCGCAAGTACGAACGCACGAGAATCCATGGCCACGAGCTGGCGCACCTCGGCGACGTCGATCAAGCGGATGGCCGCGACGATCAGGATCGCCGCCAGCGCGACGCGCGGCAGCAGTACGAGCCAGGGTGCGAGGAACAACACGAACATCACCAGCAGCGCGGCTGCGATCCACTGCACGAGTTGGGTGTGCCCGCCGTTGGCGTCTGCCGTCGCTGAGCGCGAGGTGCTGGAACCCACGGGAAAGCCGGCGACGGCACCGGCCGCGACGTTGGCCATGCCCAGCGCGGTCAGCTCCTGATCGGGTTGCACCGTCTCGCCGCGCTTGGCAGCGAGCGTGCGCGCCAGCAGCACACCTTCCGCAAAAATGAGCAACGCGAGCGCGAGTGCGCCCGGGGCGAGGTCCTGCAGGTCACGCAATGCGATGATCGGCACGGCCGGCGCGGGAAACCCGGGAGGCAATGCCAGCAAGTGGACCACGCCGCGGCCCGGCAGGTCGAAGGCCGCCGAGGCGGCGATCGCGACCGCGCAGGCCACCAGCGTCGCCGGTATTCGTGGTGTGATGCGCATCAGCGTGAGCATCAGCGCGATCAGCCCAACGCCCAGTGCGATGGTGGGAACATTGACCCTGGGCAGCGCAGCCAACGCATCGTAGACGCGAAAGAAGAACGGATCGCGCGGCAGCGCCACACCGAGCAGCGACGGGAGCTGGGTGCCGATCAGCACGAGCGCCGCACCTGCCGCGTATCCGACAAGCACCGGGGTGGACAAGAGGTCCGCCGCATTGCCGAGCTTCAGGCGCCCCGCCAGCACCAGCAGCAATCCCGCACCGAGTGCAAGCACCGCGGCAAGCGCCGCCGTGCGCACCGGATCGCCGCCGGCCAGCGGCGCGATGATCGAGCCCGCGAGGAGCGCGATGGTGGTATCCGGCCCGACGATGACGCTGCGGCTCGACGCGAACAGCGCGTATGCGATCATCGCGCCCAGCGCCGCGTAGAGCCCGGCCTCCGGACGCACGCCGACCAGTTCCGCATAGGCAAGCACGGAGGGGATCATCACCACGCACACCGACAAGCCGGCGACGGCGTCGCCACGCAGCGCGCCGCTTGGGTATGGGAAGAGTTGTGCCAGCCCCGGCAGCCAGCGAACCAGCAACACGGGTGCCGGGCGCAGCATGGGGCCAGGCATCAGGTGCCTACACCGGCGGCGTAGGCATGGTCGACGGCGGGGCGAGCGGCTCGTCGGCGTGGAACACGTCGCGGTAGCTGACGTAGTCGGAAATGTGCAGCGTGGCGGCGAAGAACATGAGATAGGGCAACAGCACGGCCAGCACGATGACCTGCCCGAACGCGGGCGGCATGATCAGCGCAAGCGCACTGACCACCAGTCCCGGCAGGGCCACGCCGTAGAAGAACATACCGAGGCCGTAGAACAGGAGCGGTTTCCAGTTGGCCAAGGCGGCGCGCAGGCTGGCCAGCAACGCCGCAGCCGGCCCCGCATCCTGGAACACGATCAGCGCCGGTGCCCACCAGGTGGATACCAGTACCGGCAGCGACAACAGCGCGGAGAACAGCATGCCGAACTGCAGTTGCGGGTCCGCCAGCGCCGCTGCGATGTCGGCTTCGCTGGCACTGGCGCTTGAGGTGATGAAGGCGACCAGTTTGCCGCCGTCGACCAACGCCGAGGCGAATACGGCAGCGGTCATCCCCAGCACGAAGAAAATGCCGATCGGCAGCAACGCCCACAGGTTGGCGCGGAAGCCCTGCAGGATCTGGCCCAGCGCGGGTGGTTTGCCGCGTTCCTGGCTCCAGGCAGCGGCGAGCAGGCCCACCGCGAGCACCGGCTTGATGATGGTCATCGCCCAGGGTCCGATGAAGGGCAGCGCACGTGTGGACAGCAGGATCAGGTAGTAGGCCAACAGCAGCACCACCCACGCAAGGCGATGCTGATTGAACATGCGCCACGCCTGCGTCAGCCACACCATGCCCTGGCGGGCCGGATGACTGGAAAACGCAAATTCGCGCGCTGGCTTGTTCATGAACTCACCCAGCCGCGGTCGGAAATGCGGGCATCGTTGCCACCCGCGAACGCAGCACGCGCTCGAAATGCACGGGGTCGTGCGCATGGGTCAATTCGCCGGAGCGCGGCAGGTGCAGATCGTAGAGACGCGACAGCCAGAAACGCAGCGCGGCCGCACGCAGCAGCGAGGGCCACGCTTCGCGCTCGTCGTCGGTCAAGGGCCGCGCGGCGGCATAGGCAGCCGTCATCGATCGCGTGTGTTCCGGGACCAGCGCCCCCGTGTCCGCATCGGTGCACCAGTCGTTGACGGTGATGGCAAGGTCGTACGCGAAAAAATCGGTGGCGGCAAAGCCGAAATCGATGATGCCGGCCACGCGATCGCCCGCAAACAGCACGTTATCGCAGAAGAGGTCACCGTGGATGGCGCCTTTCGGCAATTTGCCGCGTCCGAATCCGGTCTGGAACTTGATCTCGGCATCGAGCAACGCACACTGCCCGGCATCGAGGTAGGGTTTGACGGCGCGCGCCGCCTGGCGCCACCAGGCGGGCCCGCGACGATTGGTCAGGCGACTGCGATAGGACTGCGACGCAAGATGCAGTCGCGCCAGCGCACCGCCCACCTGTGCGCATTGCGCGGGGGCAGGTGCGGACACCGGCGCGCCTTCCACCCGCGCGAGCAGGCCGGCGGGCTTGCCGTTCAACATCGAAAACAGCGCGCCCGTGCGATCGGCTTCAGGCGCTGGAACCTCGACACCGGCACGCGCAAGGTGGGCAATCAGGTTGAGGTAGAACGGCAACTCGGCCGCCGGCAGGCGTTCGTAGAGCGTCAGCACATACCGGCCACGGTCGGTCGTGACGAAATAATTGGTGTTCTCGATGCCCGTTGCGATCGGTTCGAGCGTGACCAGCGCACCGACGGCGTACCGCGTGAGCCATGCCTCGAGATCGGGAGCGCTTACCAGTGTGTAGACGGACATGGAGCAGGGATCGTGGCTGCGGAGCGGAAATTGTTGCGTCGCGCCGGCGGCGCAACGGCATGGCGCCGTGAACGGAGGAGGTCAGGTCACCACGAAAACAGTTGCCACATCGGCACCCGCAAGCCGAAGTCGAGCGAGTCGCGACGGATGAAGGTCTGCCCGTTGCCGCTCGGGACCAGGTAGTAAGGTCGCCCGCCACCGCGCGGGGTCACTTTGAGGTACCGCAGTTCGCCGTTGATGCGCGCTTCCTCGATGGTCTCGGTTTCGGTCCGGATGATCGTGACCTGGGGCTCGAGCTCGGGGTCCCCGCCCACATCCGGTAGCGGCGGTGGCGCGGACGCAGACGCCGGCGGGGGCGG
The DNA here is from genome assembly GCA_031396395.1 of Betaproteobacteria bacterium. Lineage (GTDB taxonomy): Bacteria > Pseudomonadota > Gammaproteobacteria > Burkholderiales > Casimicrobiaceae > VBCG01. The sequence continues at coordinate 20,861 of JANNKR010000158.1, read as the reverse complement.
AGTGGCAGGCGGCAGTGGCGACGGCGACTGTGCCGACGCCGGCGCTGCCAGCGCCATCGCGCAGAACAACGCGACACCGAGGCTCAACCGCGCAATGGAAGTGTTCGAGGTCATCTTGCCTCGATTCTACCAAACACCGCGCCCCGGATGCCGCCTTCAGCCATTGTCGCAGCGGCGGCTCGCCGGACCGGCGTGCACAGGCCGGGCCGCCGTCAAAGGTTAAGCATCTTCTCCCGCTCTTCGCGCGACGGCACGAAGCCGCGGCTTTCGTAGAACGCGAAGATCGCCTCGTCGATGGCCAGCGGGTCCTCGATGACCTGCATCAGGTCCATGTCCCTGGCGCTGATCATGCCCTCGCCGACCATCCGGTCGCGCATCCAGTCGAGCAATCCTCGCCAATAGTCGCCGCCGACCAGGATGATCGGGATGCGCCGGCTCTTCCCGGTCTGCACCAGCGTCAGCACCTCCGACAGCTCGTCCAGCGTGCCGAACCCGCCCGGCAGGATCACGTAGGCCGAGGCGAAGCGGACGAACATCATCTTGCGCGCGAAGAAATACTTGAAGTTGACCGATACGTCCTGGAACTCGCCGCTGCTCTGCTCGAAGGGCAGGCTGATGTTGAGGCCGATGGCCGGCGAATTGCCGGCGTGGGCGCCCTTGTTGGCGGCCTGCATCAGTCCCGGACCGCCGCCCGAGATCACCGAAAACCCGGCGTCGGAAAGCCGCCGGGCGATGTCCTTCGTTGTCTCGTAATACGGGTGGCCTTCCTTGATGCGCGCACTGCCGAAGATGCTGACGGCCGGGCGGATGCCGCGCAGGCGCTCGGTGGCGATGGCGAACTCTGCCATAATCCCCATGAGCCGCCACGCTTCCTGGCCATTGGTCGTGTTGAGTGCGTGTGGATCGATGACTTCCGGAATCTTGTGGGTCTGACGCATGCCTCTTCTCGTGCTGGTGGACGGGTCTTCGTACCTGTACCGCGCCTATCACGCGTTGCCCGATCTGCGCACCTCGAAGGGTGAGCCGACAGGCGCGCTGCGCGGGGTGCTGTCGATGTTGCGCCGATTGGTCGAGGACGGCAAGCCGGACTACTTCGCCGTCGTGTTCGACGCGCCGGGCAAGACCTTTCGCGATGCATGGTATCCGGAATACAAGGCCAATCGCGCGCCGATGCCGGAGGATCTCGTCGCGCAGATCGCGCCGTTGCATGAGCTGGTGCGCGCGCAGGGCTGGCCGCTCCTGATGGTCGAAGGCGTGGAGGCGGACGACGTGATCGGCACACTTGCCTTCAGCGCCGCGCAGGCGGGCATCGACACGATGATCTCGTCGTCCGACAAGGACCTGACACAACTCGTGACGCCGCGCATCACAATGGTCAACACGATGAGCAACGAGACTTTCGACGAGGCCGGCGTCAAGGCCAAATTCGACGTGCGTCCCGACCAGATCCTCGATCTCCTCACGCTGACCGGCGACAGCGTCGACAACGTGCCGGGCGTCGCCAAGGTGGGGCCCAAGACGGCAGCCAAGTGGCTGGCCCAGTACGGCACGCTCGACAATGTCGTGGCGCATGCGGACGACATCGCCGGGGTGGTCGGCAACAACCTGCGCGCGGCGCTCGACTGGCTGCCGCAGGGCCGGCGCCTGCTCACGGTCAAGACCGATTGCGTGCTGCCAGTGGCCGTGACCGATCTCAAGGTGGGCGCGACGGATGCCGAGGTATTGCGCGGCCTGTACGAGCGGTTCGAATTCAAGAGCTGGCTGCGCGACATCGGTGGCGCCGGCGTGGCACCCGATGCAGCGGATGCGATCGCGAAGAGGGCCGCGAGCGATGATGCCGGCAGGCGCTGGGACGCAGGCGACGAGCGCGCGGGCCGCGTGGCGCCCGCACCACCCGCCACGCTCGCCTATGAAATGGTGCTGGACGAAGCCGCGCTTGCGGCGTGGCTCGACCGCATCGACCGCGCCGATCTCGTGGCCTTCGATACCGAGACCACCAGTCTCGATCCGATGCAGGCGCGGATCGTCGGCGTGTCGCTGTCGGTGGAGCCGGGTCGTGCGTGCTATATCCCGCTCGACCATCGCTATGCCGGCGTGCCGGCGCAACTCGACCGCGACGCCACGCTCAGGCGGCTGGCGCCGTGGCTTGCCGATCCCGCGAAGAAGAAGCTGGGCCAGAACATGAAGTACGACCAGCACGCGCTGGCCAACGACGGCTTGACGCTGCGCGGCGTCGCGCACGACACGCTGCTCCAATCCTATGTGCTCGAGTCGAGCAAGTCGCACGACATGGACAGCCTCGCGCGGCGACATCTCGACGTCACCACGATCTCCTATGACGACGTGACCGGCAAGGGCGTGAATCGCATCCCGTTCGAGCAGGTGGCGCTCGACCGTGCGACCGAGTACGCGGCCGAGGACGCCGACATCACGCTGCGCCTGCATCACGCGCTGTATCCGTCCATCGCTGCCGACCCCAGGCTCGATTACGTCTACAGCCAGCTGGAGTTGCCGGTGCGGGAGGTGCTGTTCCGGATGGAGCGCAACGGCATCCTGATCGATTCCGCGCTGCTCGCGAAGCAAAGCCGCGAACTCGGCGAGCGCGTGGTGGCGCTGGAGCAGCAGGCGCACCAGCTTGCGGGGCAGCCGTTCAACCTGGGTTCGCCGAAGCAGCTGGGCGAGATCCTGTTCCAGCGAATGCAGCTGCCGGTGGTCAAGAAGACCGCCACCGGACAGCCTTCCACCGACGAGGAGGTGCTGCAGGAACTGGCGGCCAACTATCCGCTGCCCAAGGTGCTGCTGGAACACCGCTCGGTGTCCAAGCTCAAGTCGACCTACACCGACAAGCTGCCGCTGATGGTCAACGCCAAGACGGGACGCGTGCACACGACCTTTGCGCAGGCCACCGCGGTCACCGGGCGGCTGGCCTCATCCGATCCCAACCTGCAGAACATCCCCGTGCGCACGGCCGAGGGCCGGCGCATCCGCGAGGCCTTCATCGCGCCCGCCGGACACGTGCTGGTGTCCGCCGACTATTCACAGGTCGAGTTGCGGATCATGGCGCACCTGTCGGAGGACCCGGCCCTGCTGCGCGCGTTCCACGAAGGGCGCGACATTCATCGCGCCACCGCCGGCGAGATCTTCGGCGTGCCGCCTGAGGACGTGACGGTGGACCAGCGCCGCTACATCAAGGCCGTCAACTTCGGCTTGATCTATGGCATGGGCGCGTTCGGGCTGGCGCAGCAGCTCTCCATCGAGCGCGGTGCCGCGCAGCAGTTCATCGACAAGTATTTTGCGCGCTATCCCGGCGTGGCGCAGTACATGCAGCGCACGCGTGAAGTCGCGCGCGAGCAGGGCTATGTCGAAACCGTTTTCGGACGGCGGCTGTGGCTGCCCGACATCAAGGGAGGCAGCGGGCCGCGTCGTGCAAGCGCGGAACGTGCCGCGATCAATGCGCCGATGCAGGGCACCGCGGCCGACCTGATCAAGCTCGCGATGATCAGCGTGCAGGGCTGGCTGGACCGGGAAGGCCTGGCCACGCGCATGCTGCTGCAGGTTCACGACGAGCTGGTGCTTGAAGTGCCCGCTGCCGAGGTCGAACGGGTGCGGCGCGACTTGCCCGGCCTCATGACCGGCGTGGCGCAGCTGCGCGTGCCGCTGGTGGTGGACGTCGGCGTGGGCGCCAATTGGGACCAGGCGCACTGAGACAGATCGCGTCAGCGATACGCGGGATTGCCCGTGTCACTTTCGTCCGCGTCGTTGAAAATGTCGCCGTAGCTGGCGTAGGTGGAACCGAAGAGAACCGGCCCCAACGCCAGCGCGATCACCGCGATGAAGACCAGGAAGAACACGACCAGGCCGATCAGTGCCACGATCCAGTTGCCGTCGGAGCCCGCGCCTCCCAACACGAATGTGGCGGCCAGCCCACCGTAGACCGCGAGTATGACCGCCGCCAGCGCGAGGCCCACGAGACCGTAGATGAGGAAGGGGACCCAGTTGCGCCAGCAGGCAACGAAACTCGTCTTCATCGCGTCGATGGATTTGGCGCCATGCAGCACCACCAGCGCCGGCGCAAACCAGTTGAGCGTACCCATGATCGCGGCGATCACCAATCCTGCAATCATCGCGAAGAAGCCGGTCAATCCGATCGCCGTGGCGGAGCGCGTCATCGCGGCCATCGGGTCGGCGCCGCCGGAGCGCATTGTATCCAGCAGAGACCCGCCGCCGAACACGCCGCCCGACACGATGGCGGCGATCAGCAGCGTCAGTGCGAAGTCGATGGCGCCGATGATGAGCAGCGGGACGAAATGCACGCCCTGGAAACCCTCGAACAGGTGCGCGACCCTAAGCGGCTCCTCGCGGTCGATGGCCCGGCACCCCAGCATCAGCCCGCCGATGAACACCGGCGCCAGGAGTGAGTGCCCGGCATCGCCGACGAAGGGTACCAGGCTGATCAGCATCGAAATGATGATGTAGACCAGCATGATGCCGATCCACGTCCACAGGTTGGACGTGAAAGTCCGCCAGCCTTGCGCCCACCAGTGGGCGCCGCGCCCGGATTCGACCACGCGGATATCGTTCATTGGATCCGCCATGGCGGGGCGCTCCTGGTCTGGATGGTGATGACGTGAACCGGCAGGGGATCAGCGCGTGGCATGGCGCTCGAGGTCTTCCAGCGTCACGACCGCCAGCGTTTCCTCATGGGTGGCGGCCAGCACGACCGGCGGTGCCACACCCGCGTCCAGCGCTTCGCGCCACCGGCCGACGCATACGCACCAGCGGTCCCCCGGCACGAGTCCGGGAAAGCCCGATGCCGGCTGCGGTGTGGACAGGTCGTTGCCCGAGAGTTTCGAATAGACGAGAAAGGGTTCGGTCATCACGGCGCATACAGTGTGCAACCCGGTGTCGTCGGGTCCGGTGTCGCAGCAACCGTTGCGAAAGTAGCCGGTGCGCGGCGCATCGTTGCACGGCGCCAGCGGCGAACCCAGCACATTGACCGCGTCGTCGCGGGAACGGGACATGAAGCGTTGCCGCGCGTGGAACAATCCGTCGCGCCGCACCTGTGAGGACGAAGCGGCTAGTTTAGCGCGGCTCGCGCGTCGACTGTATCGCGAATCCTCGAGGCGAGCTCGGCGGGCGTGTCGGAGCGAAGGAACCAGCGCAGCCGCTTGGTGTCGCCCACGGGCTTGAAGCCGAAGTCGGCCAGCACGTGCTGGATGGCGTTGACATAGCGCGAATCGCGCTGGACACGCACCACATACGTTTTTTGCCCGGGTGCAGTGGCAAACAGCGCCGCCAGCAGCGCCCGGCCGTTGCCGCCACCGCGCGCGCCGAAATCGAGGCCGGCTAGCCACAGCTCGTAGCTGCCCGCGCCCATGGCCCGAAACAGGCCGAACCCGACGGGCGCCGTGCCGGTGTGCTTGCCATCGGGCCAGTACACATAGCCGGGGACTGCAACGGTGTCGATCTTGCCGCTGCGACCCTCCTCGACGAAATACCCCGTGACCAGCGCGCGTTTCAATTGCGCGAAGAACGCCTCGGACTCCGGTGTGCTGAGGCCGAGGTCGCGGTCGAAGCTGCCATCCGCCGCACCCTGACGGATCAGGGCACGCAGCATGGCAAGGTGACCGACGTGGGCGGGCTGGAGCATGGCGTGTGGGTATTGGTAATGCAGTCGCCACCGTAGCGCTGACGCGCACTCCCGGGTACGCGGACTTACAGGCGGCGCAAATGCGGTAGCAGGCGGCGGAAGCGGGCGGGACTTGAAATTTGCCGCCTGCCGCCCTATTATTAGCACTCGTGGCGATCGAGTGCTAGCAAGAGCATTCAGCTGCGGGTTGCCGGTCAAGCATGGACCATCCGGGCGCGCCCTGCGCCATGGTTCCGTGGTGTTTTCCGGTAACTCGATGATTTTAAATCAATTATTCACCAGGAGTGAGTGCTAACATGAAACTGCGTCCCCTACACGATCGCGTGATCGTCAAGCGGCTCGAGGAAGAGCGTAAATCGGCCGGCGGCATCGTCATTCCGGACACCGCAGCCGAAAAGCCGTCGATGGGCGAAGTCATCGCCGTCGGCCCCGGCAAGACGGACGACAACGGCAAGCTGCTTCCGATGGGCGCCAAGGTCGGCGACAAGATCCTCTTCGGCAAGTACTCCGGTCAGGAATTCCGCATGGACGGTACCGATTACCTCCACATGCGCGAAGACGACATCATCGGCATCGTCGGCTAAGGCCGGCTCCAGCATACGCAACAGGAGAAATGAACCATGGCAGCTAAAGACGTCCGCTTCGGCGAAGGCGTGCGCAACAAGATGATGGTCGGCGTGAATGTCCTCGCCAATGCCGTCAAAGTTACGCTGGGCCCCAAGGGCCGCAATGTTGTACTCGAGCGCAGCTTCGGCGCACCCACGATCACCAAGGACGGCGTGTCCGTCGCCAAGGAAATCGAACTGAAGGACCGGTTCGAGAACATGGGCGCGCAGATGGTGAAGGAAGTCGCGTCCAAAACCTCGGACGTGGCCGGTGACGGCACCACGACCGCCACGGTCCTCGCGCAGTCGATCTGCAACGAAGGCTTCAAGTACGTTGCCGCCGGGATGAACCCGATGGATCTGAAACGCGGCATCGACAAGGCGGTCATCGCCATCGTCGCCGAGTTGAAGAAGATCAGCAAGCCGTGCACCACCAGCAAGGAAATCGCCCAGGTCGGCGCCATCTCGGCCAACGCCGACACGTCGATCGGCAAGACGATCGCCGAGGCGATGGACAAGGTCGGCAAGGAAGGCGTGATCACCGTCGAAGACGGCAAGGGTCTCGAAAACGAGCTCGATCTCGTCGAAGGCATGCAGTTCGACCGCGGCTACATCTCCCCGTATTTCATCAACAACCCGGACAAGCAGGTCTCGCTGCTCGAAGACCCGTACGTTCTCCTGCACGACAAGAAGATCAGCAACATCCGTGATCTGCTGCCGTTGCTGGAGCAGGTTGCCAAGGCCGGCAAGCCGCTGCTGATCATCGCCGAAGATGTCGATGGCGAAGCGCTGGCCACACTGGTCGTGAACAACATCCGCGGGATACTCAAGACCACCGCCGTCAAGGCGCCGGGCTTCGGCGACCGCCGCAAGGCCATGCTCGAAGACATCGCCATCCTCACGGGCGGCACGGTGATCGCCGAGGAACTGGGCCTGAAGCTCGAGAACGCGACGCTGAAGGATCTCGGCCGCGCCAAGAAGATCGAAGTGGGCAAGGAAGACACGACGATCATCGACGGTCACGGCGAAAAGGCTGCGATCGAAGCGCGCGTGAAGAACATCCGCAAGCAGGTCGAGGATGCAACTTCGGACTACGACAAGGAAAAGCTGCAGGAACGCGTGGCCAAGCTGGCCGGTGGCGTTGCAGTGATCAAGGTCGGCGCCGCGACTGAAGTCGAGATGAAGGAAAAGAAAGCCCGTGTCGAAGACGCCCTGCATGCAACCCGTGCCGCCGTCGAAGAAGGCATCGTGGCCGGTGGTGGCGTGGCTTACCTGCGCGCCCGTTCCAACCTCAAGGGCCTGAAGGGCGACAACTCGGACCAGGACGCCGGCATCAAGATCGTGCTGCGCGCGCTGGAAGAGCCGTTGCGCCAGATCGTGGCCAATGCCGGTGACGAGCCGTCGGTCGTCGTCAACAAGGTCGGCGAAGGCAAGGGCAACTACGGCTTCAACGCGCAGACCGGCGAGTACGGCGATCTGGTCGAGATGGGTGTTGTCGATCCCACCAAGGTCACGCGCTTCGCGCTGCAGAATGCGGCATCGGTGGCTTCGCTGCTGCTGACGACCGAAGCCATGGTGGCCGAACTGCCCAAGGACGACAAGGGTGGTGGGGGCGGTGGTGGCGGCGGCATGGGCGGCATGGGTGGCATGGGCGACATGGACATGTAACCGCACTGCGTCGCGCGCTTTTTGCGCGACATGCTGCAATGACAAAGCCCGGCTTCGTGCCGGGCTTTGTCATTTCCGGCGTTGCGTCTGGGGCCGATTGTCCAACCCTGTTATTGCGCGATAGCCAATTTTTACTTGCGTCGACGAGCGCCACAGGGCAACCTCAACAGCCGATGCAAAGCCGCCCTTACCTCACTTCCGCTACCGTGATGCCGGCGCCTCGTTTCAGCGGGCCACAATGCTCTGCAACGCGCGCGGGTTGGTCGTCGCAAACTCGATTTCGATCCGCAAACGCTCGATCGGGGCGCTGCGTGCTCCGCGTTTGCGCTTCACGACGTAGCCCTCCGCGGTTTCCTTCAGGTCTTTGCTTGCCGCGTCGGCAATGGTGATCCATCCACCGCTCGCGTCGCGGCGTCCCTGAATGCGCACCCGCCGCAGCCCGGTGCCGCTCAAGCCCAGCACGAATTCCTCGGCGACCTGGACGGCGTCGGGCAATCCGGGCGGCGACAGCAGCACCACGCGGCGATTGGAGTCTGGCTGCAGCTGCGCATTCCCATCGCCGGGAGTGAGCCTGCCGCGCTCTGCGACCCAGGTTGCGCTGCCGGCGGAAGGTGATGCGGGAAAGGTCCATGATGTCGTTTTCGATGGCAACGCCGAAGGCGCACTGGGGCTCATTGTCGGCGCGCTACCCGGCGTGGCGGCCTGCGCCAGTACATCGCCACGAGGCGATGGCGCGCCGGTCGCACTGGCGTGCGACGAAACCGGCGCTGCGGTAATGATGAGCAGCGTGCAGGCGATGCGTGCCGTCGAGCTAAGGCGGGCAATGGGAAAGTTCATGATGACCTCTGTGGTTTCGTTGGCGTTCAATGTTGCCGCTTCCGAGACTTTACCTGTTTCACCAACCTGATTCGACGGGGAGTTCCAAAATGAAGTTTGTCTCGGCATGGATACCGCTGCTGGCGGCCGCGCTACTTTCAGGATGTCAAAGCACTTCGATCCGATCCGCCTGGTTCGACACGGATTTTGCCGGACCGCCGATGCGCAAGATCATTGTCGTTACCGGCATTGCAAGCGTTGCCGACGCTCGCGTGTTCGAGGATGCCTTCGCCGCGAGACTTCGTCTCGCCGGGGTGGAGGGCATAGCCGGTCACACGGTCAACATTGACGACACGAACGCATCGGCCAACACATTTGTTGCCGCGGTCACCAACACCGGCGCGCAGGGCCTGCTGTTGGTCAGTTTGCTGAGTGTGGACACGCGGACCCAGGTGTCCACGACCATGGTGCAGGGCGGGATGGGCTGGGGTCGCGGTCCGTGGGGTGGTCCGACCAGTCGCAGCGCGATGCCGGTCCAGCAGATCAGGCAGGACGACATTGCCACGGTGGAAGTCAAGCTGTTCGACGTGCAGACGAGGCAGGTGATCTGGGCGGCGACCACCAGCACGCTCAATCCGCGGTCGATCGCGCGCGAAACCCCGGCCTTTGCCGATCTCATCGTGGGCCAGTTGACCAGCCGGGGCATCATTCCTGCCAAGTAACACCCGGCGGGAATGGACCACGTCGCCGGTGGCACTTTGCATCGGCGTCTGGGACAATGCGCGTTGCAGTGCATCACCCCTTTCCGCCCTCGGCGTCGATCCATGGTCATCCGCACCGTCAAACTCCTGAAGTGGGCCGTGGTCCTGCTGGCCATCGCGCTTGCCGCGGTGCTTGTGTTGCGCGCCGTCGAATCGCAGCGCGGTCCCCAACTGCAGCTGTGGCACACCTATGTGCCGCGCGATCTCGACGCGGCGGCGATAGGCGCCGTCGACTGGAACGGCTACCTCGCCGCCGAGAACAAGCTCTTCGACGACGTGCGCACCAACGTCACGCAGAAGCTCGACGACGAGGCGCGCAACCCGGGCAACCGCTATTTCGAAGGCAGCCCCATCTATCCGGGACGGTTCAAGACGGACTGGAACAGGTCCTATGTGATGGAGCCGGAGGGCGCGCCGATTGGCGCGGTGGTGATGCTGCACGGCCTCACCGACTCACCGTACAGCCTGCGGCACCTATCGCGCCTGTATCGCGACCGGGGCTATATCGTCGTCGCGCCGCGTCTGCCGGGACACGGCACCGTGCCCAGCGGCCTCACCAACGTGCACTGGGAGGATTGGTCGGCGGCCACGCGCCTGGCCGCGCTCGAAGCGCGCCGCCGCACCGGGCCCGGCAAGCCGCTGCACATGATCGGCTTTTCCAATGGCGGCGCGCTGGCGATGAAGTACGCGCTCGATGCGCTCGGCGACAAGTCACTGCCGCCGTTGACCCGCGTGGTGCTGATCTCGCCGATGATCGGCGTGACGAGCCTCGCGCGTTTCGCCGGCATCTTCGGCTGGCCGGCAGTGTTTCCGCCGTTTGCCAAGGCGTCGTGGCTCGGCATCGTGCCCGAGTTCAATCCGTTCAAGTACAACTCGTTTCCCGTCAATGGCGCGCGGCAGTCGTCGCTGGCGGCCCGGGCGCTGCAGCGCGAAATTGCGCAGTATGCCGGCGAAGGCAAGCTGGCGGCTCTCCCGCCGGTGCTGACATTCCAGTCAGTGGTCGACTTCACGGTGAGCACGCAGGCGATCGTGGATGCACTGTACGTCCACCTGCCCGCCAACGGCAGCGAGCTGGTGCTGTTCGATCTCAACCGCTACGCCAAGTTCGGGCCGCTGCTGCGCGCCAGCAACGAAACCGTATTGGCGCGCCTGCTGGTCGCGCCCCCGCGCCGTTATCGCACGACGATCGTCACCAATGCCTCCTCCGACACGCGCGAGGTCGTGGCACAGGTGACGGAAGCCGGCGCCACGACGGTGCAGACGCGCCCGCTTGGCCTCGAATATCCGCAGGATGTGTTTTCGCTGTCGCACCTCGCCCTGCCGTTTCCGTTGACCGATTCGCTGTACGGGTTGAAGCCCGACAGCAGCGATGAGGACTTCGGCGTCCAGCTTGGCGCGATGTCCACGCGCGGCGAGCGCGGCATCCTGATCGTGTCGCTCGATTCGCTGTTCCGGATGTCCTCCAATCCGTTCTTCCCCTATATGCGCGAGCGCGTCGACGAGGGGATTGCCGGCGGTGTCAAGACACCAATGCGCGCCGCGCCTTGACCGCCTGCAGTAACGTCTGCAAGTCACTCCGGGATGCGGTTCGGCGATGCCATTTCAGGATAGGCGTGATAACCGTTGTCCGGGTGTTTAAGATGGCCGGATACGGTAGACTTTGGGCGGCTTGAAATCGCGTGTGCGCGAAGGTGCGACTGTGATTTTCCGTAGACGAGGCTTCAGCCTCGTTTGACGCTGCGCGAGGCTGAAGCCTCGCCTACGGGGCCGGTACAAGTCTCCAGCGCCTTGCGGCTGGCATGCGGGAATTTGGTCCTTTCGGGCAGGAGAGCAGAACTATGGTCGTCATCCCATCCACGGGTTCGGGTCGTGCGCGTACTTCCGCTGGTTCCCGATCGACCGCATTCGGCGGCATCGCAAGCACCGCGTTGGCATTGTCGCTCCTTACGCTGCTCGGGGCGTGCAAGCCGGCCGAGGCCCCGCCCGCGGCCGAAGTGCGGCCGGTGCGTGTAGTCACCGTCGAGAAGCGGCCCGCGGGCGAGTCGGTTTCGTTGAGCGGCACCGTGCAGGCCCAGACGGAAGTCAATCTCGCGTTCCGGGTCGATGGCCGCATGGTCACGCGCAACGTCAACGTGGGTGCCAACGTCACGGCGGGCCAGCTGATCGCCACGCTCAATCCCGAGAACGAGGAAAACGGTCTGCGCGGTGCGCAAGCCTCGCTGTCGGCGGCCACAGGGCAACAGATCGAAGCGCGCAATAACCTTGAACGCAACCGGCGGCTGCTCGCCGAGAACTTCATCTCGAAGGCCGCCTTCGACCAGATCACCCAGGTAGAGCGCTCGGCGTCGGCCGCGGTGGAGTCGGCGCAGGCCCAGGTCAACATTGCGCAGAACCGGTTGGGCTACACGCGCCTGGTGGCCGATTCTGCGGGTGTCGTCACCGCAGTGGGCGCGGAGCCGGGCGAGGTCGTGGGGGCCGGGCGCATGATTGTGCAGATCGCGCGGCAGGCCGGGCGCGATGCGGTGTTCGACGTACCGCCGCAATTCAAGGATTTCGCGCCAGCCAATCCGGACATCAAGGTCGCGCTGGCCACCGATCCCAAGGTGACGGCCGCCGGGCGCGTGCGCGAAGTGTCGCCGCGCGCCGATCCGGCCACGGGCACGTTCCGCGTGCGCGTCGGCCTCACGGATGCGCCCGCCGCGATGCGGCTTGGCACCACTGTCACCGGGCGCATGGCCGTCGGCAGCACCGAGGGCATCGAAATTCCCGCGTCGGCGCTGTCGCGCGCCGACAACCGGACATCGGTGTGGGTCGTCGATCCGAAGACGCAAACGGTGGCAACCCGCGTGATCGAAGTGCTGCGCTTCGACCCCAGCAAGGTGCTGGTGGGCAAGGGCCTGCAAGCCGGCGACATCGTGGTCACCGCCGGCATCCAGGCGTTGCGGCCGGGGCAGAAGGTCCGTCTGCTGAAAGCTCAGTCGTGATCGGTCCCAATCTCTCCGAGTGGTCGATCAATCGACGCCCGCTGGTCGTCTTTCTGATGATCATTGCGGTGCTGGCCGGGGCAATGTCGTTCCTCAAACTGGGGCGGGCGGAAGATCCGGCCATCACGTTTCGCACGATGGTCGTGGGCGCGGCCTGGCCGGGCGCGTCAATCGAGGACACGCTGCTGCAGGTCACCGAGCGCCTCGAGCGCAAGCTGCAGGAAACAAACCACCTCAACAACATCCGCAGCTTCACCACGGCCGGCAGGACCACCATCTTCGTCGACCTCAAGGGGTCCACCCCGGCCGCCGCCGTGCCGGATGTCTGGTATCAGGTGCGCAAGAACATCGGTGACATCCGCGGCACGTTGCCGGCGGGCGTGATCGGCCCCGGCTTCAACGACGATTTCGGCGATACCTACGGAATCATCTACGGCTTCGTCAGCGATGGGTTCAACCAGCGCGAGTTGCGCGACTATGTCGAGGAGATCCGCTCGAAGCTTTTGCTCGTGCCCGATGTGTCCAAGATCGAGATCATGGGCGCGCAGGATGAGCAGATTTTCATCGAATTCTCCACCGAGCGGATGGCCGGGCTGGGGCTCAACTTCCCGGCGGTGTTGGCATCGCTGCAGGCGCAGAACCTCGTGCGCCCATCGGGCGTCATCCAGACCGGCGACGAGCGGGTGTCGCTGCGGGTGTCCGGCTCCTTCGATTCCGAGCGCGATATCGCCAATGTCAATTTCCTGGCCGGCGACCGCTTGTTGCGCCTGGGCGATATCGCCGAGGTTCGCCGCGGTTTTGTCGATCCGCCGCAGCCGCTCTTCCGCGTCAACGGGCAGCCCGCGATCGGCATGGCCATCGCCATGCGCGAATCGGGCGACATCCTGGCGAAGGGCGCCAACCTCACCAAGGCCATGAAGGCCGCCACCGCCGAACTGCCGCTGGGCATCGAGCCGATCCTGGTGGCCGACCAGGCCGTCACGGTGGACGTAGCCATCACCGATTTCACGACGTCGCTGTGGCAGGCCATCCTGATCATCATCGCGGTCAGTTTCGTCAGCCTCGGCATGCGACCCGGCGCCGTGGTGGCGTTGTCGATCCCGCTCACGCTCGCGATCGTGTTTTCGATCATGGACATGATCGGCACCGATCTGCAGCGCATCTCGCTGGGGGCGCTGATCATCGCGCTGACACTGCTCGTCGATGATGCGATGACCACCGTCGATGCGATGATCCGGCGGCTGGCCGCCGGTGACTCCAAGGCGGAAGCGGCCACCTTCGCCTATCGCACGTTGGCCGCACCCATGCTGATCGGCACCCTGGTCACCATCGCCGGCTTCGTGCCCATCGGGTTCGCGGCCAGCTCGGCGGGCGAATACACCTTCTCGATCTTTTCGGTGGTCGGCATCTCGCTGCTCGTGTCGTGGCTGGTGGCCGTGATCTTCGCGCCGCTGATGGGCGTCGCCATTCTCAAGGCGCCCGAGCAGCAGGTGGACGAGAAGCCCAGCCGCATGATCACGATGTTCACGTCGTTCCTGTCGTTGGCCATCCGGCTCAGGTGGCTCACCATCGGGTTCACGCTGGCGGCGTTCGTCGTCGCGATCTTTGCGCTGCGCTTCGTGCCGGCGCAGTTCTTCCCGCCATCGGACCGGCCGGAACTCACGGTCGACCTGACGCTGCCGCAGAATGCGTCGATCTTTGCGACTGAGTCCGCGGTCCAACGTCTCGAGGCATCGTTGAAGGGCGACAAGGACATCGACCACTGGAGCTCGTATGTCGGGCGCGGCGCCATCCGCTTCATCCTCACGCTGAACGTGCAGCTCGACAATCCCTTCTTTGGGCAACTAGTGATCGTGGCGAAGGATGTCGAGGCGCGCGACCGGCTGCAGGTGAAGCTGGAGAAGCTGCTGGCCGAAGATTTCCCCAACGTCGTGGCGCGGGTTGCCCCGCTGGAACTCGGCCCGCCGGTGGGCTGGCCGATCCAGTACCGCGTCAGCGGCCCGGACAACGACGAAGTGCGCCGCATTGCGCTGGAACTCGCCAAGGTCACGGGTGCGGATGCACGGGTGCGGCATGTCCACTTCGACTGGATGGAACCCGCGCGGCAGTTGAAGATCCGTATCGACCAGGACCAGGCACGCCAGCTCGGCTTGAGTTCGGCGGCGATTTCCAGTGTCATCAACGCCGCCGTGACGGGCACCGGCGTGACCCAGGTGCGCGACGGCATCTATCTTGTCGACGTCATCGCGCGTGCCACCGACGACCAGCGTGTTTCGTTCGCTAACCTGCGCACGTTGCAGGTGCCGCTGCCCAATGGCCGGATGGTGTCGCTGTCCCAGTTCGCCACCTTCGAGGAGGCGCAGGAATTCCCGATGATCTGGCGCCGCAATCGCGTGCCCACGCTCACGGTGCGCGCCGACGTCCAGTCGGGAGTATTGCCGGAGAGCGTGGTCACCGCTATCGCGCCCGCCATCGCGCAGCTGAACAAGACGCTGCCGGCGGCCTACAGCATAGAAACGGGCGGCATCTATGAGGAGAGCGCCGAGTCGAGCAACTCGGTGGCGGCGGTGGTGCCGGTGATGCTGCTGATCATGCTGACCGTGCTGATGGTGCAGCTGGTAAGTTTCCGGCGGTTGGCGATGGTCATTGCATTGCTGCCGCTGGGCTTGATCGGCGTCGTCGCCGCACTGCTGGCATCGGGACGCCCGCTGGGCTTCGTGGCCATCCTCGGCATACTGGCGTTGCTGGGCATGATTGCGAAGAACGCGGTCATCCTCATCGATTCGATCGAAGGTGAACGCAAGGAAGGCAAGAGCGTGCGCGACGCCGTGTTCATCGCTAGCGGTTCGCGGCTGCGGCCGATGATGCTGACCGCGGTCTCAACCGTGCTCGGGCTGATTCCGATTGCGCCCACCGTGTTCTGGGGGCCGATGGCCTTTGCGATCATGGGTGGGTTGACGGTGGCGACGCTGCTTACGCTGGTCTTCCTGCCTACGGTGTATGTCGCTGTGTTCGGCAAGGAGGATGCGCTGCGTCCGGCGCCGAGCGCGGTTGCGCCGGCCTCGTCGACATCGGCGTGAGCGGAAAAGCCGACAGCGCGGGACCGATCCTCCGGCATTGCCTTCGATCATGAACACGTACACCAGCAATGCCAGTCCTGCGTTGGCGCCCGGCGTCGGGCGCATCGAGATCCATGTCGGCGAATTGCGGCAGTTGTACAACGCGATGGATCCCGCGCCTTTTCGCGAACGCGATCTCGACCCCAAGGCCGAGGAATACATCGTGGACTGGGCCCGCGAATTTCGTGTGGACCAGCCGCTTGCCCTGTCCGTGTACCTGGGTGCACAGGCGGCCGCGCCCGACGACATGGCTACCCTGCAGCAGGCGATACAGGAGTACTTTGCCGAGCAGGCAAGAGCGGCGCGAACGCGGCTGCAGCGGCTGTTCCGGATGGGCCGGATTACCTTGCTGATCGGAGTCCTGTTTGTCGGCGCTGCCAGCGTGCTCGGTGACCTGGTGTTCGGCGCCATCGGGCGCTACGACTTCGGCAAGGTGCTGAAGGAAAGCTTTGCCATCGGCAGCTGGGTTGCCTTGTGGCGGCCGATCGAGATTTTCCTGTACGACTGGTGGCCGATTCGCGATGAAGCGCGTCTGTACGACCGCCTCAGCGCCATGGACGTGCGCGTGATCGACCCGACCGCCCTCGCGAGGCCGGCATGATGCGCGCCGCCATCCCGCGTTGGCTTGGCTTCTTCGTTTTCTGGCTGGTGTTGTCGCTGGGCGCGCCCGGCGGCTTGCCGTTCGGGGTGGTGGCCGCCACGGCAGCGACATGGGTCAGCCTGCGGCTGATGCCGGCCGATGGTTATGACATTCGCTGGGGCGCGCTGTTGCGGTTTCTTCCGCATTTCCTGTGGCAGTCCGTCGTCGCCGGTCTGGATGTCGCGCGGCGCGCCTTCGATCCGCGCATGCCGCTGCGTCCCGGATTCGTCTCCTACCCGGTCGGATTCCGCAGCAGCACCGCCCGCAACACCTTCACCACCATCACCAGCCTGCTGCCCGGTACCGTGCCGTGTGGCGTCGAGAATGGCGCACTGGTCTATCACTGCCTCGATACCAGCCAGCCGGTGGTAGCGGAACTGGCGGCCGAGGAGCAGCGGCTCGCCGCTTTCATCGTCGAGGCTCCCCATGCCTGACCTGCTGCTGCTCGCGGCCGCCGTCATTTTGCTCACCGTGGCGCTGGGATTGATGCGCGTGCTGTGGGGGCCGGCCGATGTGGATCGGATGATGGCCGCGCAGCTGCTGGGCACCGGCGGCATGGCGGTGCTGCTGCTGGTCGGTGCGGCGGAGGGGCTTGCCGCGACGGTCGACGTGGCGCTGACGATGGGCTTGCTGGCCGCGTTTGCGTCGATCGCGTTCGTGAAGAAGGGCGCCGCCGGTGCGGCCTCCGAACCCGGCAGCACGACGGAGCCGCCCGCATGATCAGCGCCATCGATGTGTTCACGCTCGTCTGCGTGGCCGCCGGTGCCATCTTCTTCCTGGCGGGCACCGTGGGGTTGTTGCGCTTTCCCGACACGCTGACGCGCCTGCATGCACTCACCAAGGCCGACAACCTCGGGCTGGGCTTGATCGTGATCGGCCTGTTGCCGCGCGTTGACAGCGTCACGGCGGGTATCAAGCTGATTTGCATCTGGGCGTTGGTGCTGTTCGCCAGCGCCCTGGTGTCGCAACTGATCGGGCGCGCCGCGCGGCGCGAGGAACTCGACCAATGAACGTGATGCCATGGGCGGGCGCGCTAGTGGCCGTGCTGCTGCTCGCCCTGGCCCTGTGGGTCATCGTCGTGCGCAGCACGTTTGCCGCGGTCGTCGGTTTCGTCGCCTACGGCATCATCCTGTCGCTGGTGTGGATGCTGCTGCACGCGCCCGACATCGCGCTCACCGAAGTGGCCATCGGCAGTGGCCTCACCGGCGTGTTGCTGCTGGGCGCGGGTTCGCGCCTGCGCGGCACCGAAGGCAACGAGAACGCGCATGCGCCGGGCGCCGTGGTGCGGGTGGTGGCGGCGCTGCTGTGTGCCGCCGTGACAGTGGGCCTCGCCCTCACCGTGTTGCTGCTGCCCGAACCCGCGCCGTCGCTGGCGCCGCTGGCGGCGGCCAACCTGTACCGCACTGAACTCGGCAATCCGGTCACCGCGGTGCTGATCGCGTTCCGCGCCACGGACACGATGCTCGAGGTGGTGGTGTTGCTGCTGGCGCTGGTCGGCGCGTGGTCGCTGGCGCCCGATCGGCTGTGGGGTGGCTATCCGGGATTGCGGCACCATGCCGACCCGAACGGCATGCTGGTCTACGCGGCACGGCGGTTGCCGCCGCTCGGAATCATCGTGGCGCTCTACCTCTTCTATGCGGGGTCCAATAGCCCAGGGGGCGAATTCCAGTCGGCGACCGTGCTGGCCGCGATGTGGCTGCTGGCGATGCTGGCCGGCGTGACGCATGCGCCGCCTACCGCAGCGCTTCGCGTGCGTGCGCTGCTGGTTATGGGATCAACCGTGTTTCTTGTGGTCGGGGTCGTCGGGATGTTCACCGCAGGGGCATTCCTCGCGTATCCGGAAGGGTGGGCGAAGGTTTTCATTCTCGCCATCGAGGTGCCGGTGACCCTGTCGATTGCCGTGGCGCTGGGCATGCTGATGGCAGGCGCGCCCGAGCGGACGGTGCCAGCATGACGGAAACGACGCTGCTCGGATTGTGCGCAGCCGTGCTGGTGGGCCTCGGCCTCTTCGGGCTTATCGTCAATCCGCAGCCGCTGCGCAAGGTCCTCGCTTTCAACGTGCTGGGGGGCGGCGTGTTCATGCTCTTCGGCGTCGTCGCCCGGCGGGGCGCAGCCATGGGCTTCGGCGGCGATCCGGTGCCGCAGGGCCTCGTCATCACCGGATTGGTGGTGTCCTTCGCGGCCACCGCATTGGCCGTGGCGCTCATCCTGCGCCTTTACGCGGTGGCGGGTACGGCCAGTCTGCGCGCCGACGCGATCGATGCGACAACCGCACCCGCCGACGATGCCGGTGGCGGTGATGCCGCCGCCGCGCCGCGGCGCAACTGATGGCGTCCATGTTGGCCTCGGCTGATGCCGTGACGGCGGGCGGCGCATGGCTGGTGCTGGCCCTGATCGTGCCGGTGGCGGGCATTCTGGCCGCGATGCTGGCCGGTGGACGCCACGTGGCGCGCATTGTCGTAGTCGTTGTCCTCGTCGGCTTCGCAGTGGCTGTGGCTATCGGCTGGCAGATGCTGCAGTCAGGCAGCGAACTCGTCTACTGGCTGGGCGGATGGGCGCCACCGCTCGGCGTGGGCTTGCGCGCGGACAGCCTGTCGGCGGTGATGATGGTGATCACGGCGGTGGTCGTGGCCGGCATCACGATCTACGCCCGTGCCGAATTCCGCACGCCGGCAGGCGTGACCGAGGCGCGTGCCCCGTATGCGTTCTGGATCATGCTGCTTGGCATCTGGTGCGGCCTCAACGCGGTGTTCGTGTCGGCGGATCTCTTCACGCTCTACGTGGCCCTTGAGCTCCTCACCTTCAGCGCGATGCCGCTGGTGTGCCTCGATGGCCGGGCCGAGACACTGCAGGCCGCGCTGCGCTACATGATCTTTGCCTTGATGGGTTCCGTGCTCTATCTGCTGGGCGCCGTGCTCATCTATGGCGCCTATGGCACGCTCGACATCGCGCAACTGGGGCAGGTGACGCAAGCGGATGCGGCGACGGTGGCCGCCTGCGTGTTGATGACGATCGGTCTCCTGGCCAAGACCGCGTTGTTCCCGCTGCACCTGTGGCTGCCGCCCGCGCACGCCGGGGCACCGCCGGCCGCCAGCGCTGTGCTCTCGGCGCTGGTGGTGAAGGGATCATTCTTCATCGTGGTTCGCATCTGGTTCGATGCGATGCCGGGCGTGCCCGGCCTCGGCGCCGCGCAGCTGCTGGCCGCGATGGGTGCCGCGGCGATCCTCTTCGGCAGCGTGATTGCGCTGCGTCAGCAGCGGCTCAAATTGCTGATCGCCTATTCGACGCTGGCGCAGATCGGTTATCTCTTCATCATGTTTCCGCTGGCCTTCGACCCCGCGGTGGGCGCATTCGTGCGCGGCGATGCGTTGACGGGCGGTATGCTGCAGGCCATGTCCCACGCCACCGCCAAGGCGGCCATGTTCATGGCCGCCGGCTTGATCTATGCCACGCTGGGCCATGATCGCATCGGCGACATGGCCGGCGTGGCGCGCGTCGTACCGGTCACGGTGCTTGCATTTGCCGTGGGCGGCGTTGCGTTGATGGGCATCGTGCCCAGCGGGGCCTACCTGGCGAAAAAACTGCTGCTCGGTGCCGCGGATGGCAGCGGCCAGTGGTGGTGGTCGCTGGTGCTCGAAGCCGGAGGCTTCCTCACCGCCAGCTACGTGGTGCTGGTGATCGCGCAGGCGCTGGCCAAGCCCGCGGCACCCATCGTGCCGCGCGTGCGGGTGGCGCGTTCGCAGGAATGGGCGGCGCTGCTGCTGGCCGTGTGTTCGCTGTTGTTGTCTTTGGCCGTGCTGGGGCCGGTGCCCGCGAGTCTCATTTCCAATCCGCTGGCGCCGAAGGAACTGCTGGCGTCGGCGATCGCGATCATCGGTGGCGCACTGCTGGTGCTGGCGTACAGCCGCGAGCTGCCTCGCTTTGCGATCGTCGACAGGATCGCCGGCTTGCTGCGTCCGTTGCGCGGTGCGCTGTGCGCGCTTGCCCAGGGCTTCGTGCGCATCGATGACGCAGCGCGGCAATGGTCGATTGCGGGCCTGTCCATGCTGGCTTTGACTTTGATGTTCGCTGCGGCGATGGTCTTGCAGCGCTAGCAACGTTGCCAACAGGACTGGGCAGGCCGTCGCCGCCGCATGAGAACGAAGGAACGCAATGAATCGTTTGGTTGGCTACACCAGGTTCCTGGTACTGCTGGGTGTCGTGGGCAATATGCTCGCCGCCACGGTCCTCTTTGTCAGCGGCATCGTGCAGGGGGGGAAGGTATTGCTGCAGATCACCGGCTACCTGAATGACGCAAAGGGCATGAAGCGCCTCGCCATCGAGTCGGTCCAGCTTGCCGACTATTTCCTGATTGCGACCGCCCTCTACATCGTCGCGGTCGGACTCTACGAACTCTTTGTCGGTGAACTGAAACTACCGGCGCACCTCAACTGGCTCAAGGTCACCAGCATCGATGCGCTGAAGGACCGGCTGATCGGCGTCATCGTGACCGTATTGGCCGTCACGTTTCTGGCCGTGGCGGCCAACTGGAACGGCGAAGACGTGCTGTCCTTTGGACTGGCACTGGCGGCGGTCATCGTGGCGCTGGGCATCTTTCGCTGGCTGTCGCGCGGCTGAT
>JANNKR010000110.1:0-8742 GCA_031396395.1 Betaproteobacteria bacterium | reverse complement strand
CTTCGGCGAAGCCGATCCGGTGGGCGAGACCGTGCGCATCCGGCGCGTGCCGCACACGGTGCTCGGCGTGCTCGAGCGCAAGGGCCAGAGCATGGTCGGGCAGGATCAGGACGACGTCGCGCTGATCCCCATCACCACCGCACGCAAGCGCGTTCTGGGCGGGCAGCAGGTCAAGAGCCGCAATGTGGGTTCCATCACGGTACGCGCGCGCGACGGCGCCGACATGACCGTCACCGAGCAGGAAATGCGGGACTTGATACGACAGCGGCACAAACTTGCCGCCAATCAGGAGGACGATTTCTTCCTGCGCAATCTGTCCGAGGTGCTGGCCGCGCAGGAAGCCTCATCCAAGGTGCTGGCCTACCTGCTGGCAGCCATCGCGTCGGTGTCGTTGATCGTCGGCGGCATCGGCATCATGAACATCATGCTCGTCTCCGTCACCGAACGCACGCGCGAGATCGGCCTGCGGATGGCGGTCGGCGCGCGTGGCCGCGATATCCTCACGCAGTTTCTGGTGGAGGCCGTCACGCTGGCGTTGATCGGCGGCCTGATCGGCATCGTCATTGGCGCTGCCGCTTCCATTGCCGTGGGCCAACTCGCCGGATGGCGCACCGAGGTCAGCCTGGCCTCCGTTGTTCTGGCGGTGGGATTCTCCGGCGCCATCGGCGTGTTCTTTGGCTTCTATCCGGCGCGCACGGCATCGCGGCTGGCGCCCATCGACGCGCTGCGTCACGAGTAGGCGCGGCGCCCGCCGCCAGCATGACCGTGCAGGCGAGGCTTCAGCCTCGCAACCACTGGCTCACAACCGCTGGCGCGAGGCTAATGCCTCGCCTACGGGCAACCCCGAAGTTCGCCGCGGATACCTGTCGTTTCCGACAGTAGTTTTGCCCGACGCGGTGTCGCACAGTGGGGGTGCCCGGCAATCGATGCCGCGCATCGACCCCTGCGGAGGCACCATGAAGATACTTGTCGTCGATGACCACCCCCTGATCGTCCATGCGCTCGGTGAAGTCCTGCCGGATATCGAATCAAGCATTGAAATCCTGGGCGCCGCCGATCGCCAGCAAACGCTGGTGGCATTGGCGCGCCACCCGGACTGTGCGCTGGTGCTGCTCGATCTCGCGCTGCCCGGTGCGCATGGACTCGACCTGCTGGGCGAACTGCGGCGCGACCACCCCCGGCTCCCCATCGTCGTGCTCTCGGCCACCCACGATGGTGCAACCGTGCGGGCCGCGTTGAACGCGGGTGCCCGCGGCTTCATCGCCAAGACCGCCCATCCCCAATTGCTGCTCGACGCCATCCGGACCGTACTGGCCGGCGGCGAGCACGTCACGCGCGACATCGCGCGCGCGCCCCGCACCCGGCTGGACGGCATCGACATCGATGCGCTGGGACTTACCCAGCGCCAGGGCGACGTGATGCTGCTGCTGGTCCAGGGCAAGCCGAACAAGATGATCTGCCGGGACCTGCGGCTCTCGGAAGGCACGGTCAAGGTGCACATCAGCGCGATCCTCAAGGCATTGAATGTGCATTCGCGCTCGCAGGCGATCGTGGAACTCGCGCGTCGGGGGATCGACGTCGAATCCACGCGCCGCGTCAGCTGATCGCGCATTCGCGCCCGACCGGTCGAGTCATCCATGCATGCGTCAACACTGCCGCCGGCCATCCTCGCCCGCGCGCATGCGGACCAGGTCGCGCAGCTGTATGCGGGATGGCACCGCACCTCGGCGTCGATGCTGCTCGGGGGCACCCTGCTGTGCATCGTGATGTGGGGTCAGGTCTCGCCGTGGTGGATGGCGGCGTGGATGATGCTGATCGTGCTCAACCAGGCCTGGCGCGGTGTACTGACCCACGCGTGGCGGCGTGAACAGCCTGGCATCGATGCTGCCGGACGCTGGGGACGCTACTGGGCAACCGGATCCACGCTCGGCGGCGTGCTGTGGGGAATCGCGGGACTGGCCATGTTTCCTGCGTCGACTGCGCATCAGGCGTTGCTCATCGTGTGCATATTCGGCGTGGTGCTGGGTGGCCTCAACCTCACTGCGGTCTACCGACCGTCGTTTTACGGATTCGTGCTCCCGGCGCTATTACCTCTCATTGTCCGGGTTGCGTTCGAAACCGATCAGGTTCATGTCTTCACGGCAGTTGTCATGAGCGTGGTCGGCGCATTCATTCTGGCCTTTGGACACCAGTTGAACGACGTGCTCACGCGGTCGCTGGCCATGCGCTATGAAAATGTCGATCTCATTGCAGAATTGAAGGCCAAGTCCCGCACCGCCGGTGAGGCCAGAGCCGCGGCGGAAGCAGCCAACCAGGGCAAGAGCCGTCTGCTGGCCGCTGCCAGCCACGACCTGCGGCAACCGCTGCACGCGCTTGGGTTGTATACGGCCGCACTGGCAGTGCGCGCGAACGGTACCGAACTCCGGCCACTGGTCCGCAGCGTCCAGAGCGCGGTGACGGCACTCGAGGGGCAGTTCGAGCAGTTGCTCGACCTGTCGCGTCTCGAGGTTGGCGGATTTGCACCGGCCTGGACACGCGTGGCGCTGGCGCCGCTGTTTTCGCGGGTGCTGGCGGAACTGCAGCCGCATGCTGCACAAAAGGGGCTGGTGCTGCGTGCAGCAGCAACGTCGCTCGCGGTGATCAGCGACCCCGCGCTCCTCGAGCGGGTGATTCGCAATCTGGCCAGCAATGCCATCCGCTACACCGAACGCGGCGGCATTCTGATGGCCGCCCGGCAGCGCGGCGATGACGTTGCGATCGACGTGGTCGACACGGGCATCGGCATTGTCCCTTCCGATTGCACGCGCATCTTCGAAGAGTTCTATCAGGTGCGCAGCGGCGGCACGCACGCCCACGGCGGCATGGGCCTCGGCCTCGCCATCGTGCGTCGCCTCGCAGTGTTGTTACGGCACGAGGTCACCGTGGACTCGCGGATCGGCCGAGGGTCGCGCTTTCGCGTCATCGCGCCAGCGGCGGAGCGTGCACGGCGGCCTGCGCCGGTCGGTGAGCTTGCGTCCCGAGCGACGCGGGTACGCGGCAGCGGCACACTCGCCGGTAGCATCGTCGCCGTGATCGATGACGACCATGCCGCGCTCGATGCCATGGGCGTGCTGTTCGAGACCTGGGGCGCGGCGGTGGTCGGCGCGCACGATCTGGCGACGCTTCTGTCGCGTGTCGGCGCACTCGAGCGCTATCCGGACCTCGTCGTGGCGGACCTGCGCCTGGCCGACGGTCACGACGGCGTGGCTGCAGTGCGCCGACTGCGGGATGCCCTGGGGATTTGCGTTCCGGGTCTGCTGGTCTCGGGCGACACCACTCCGCACGCCGACACGATGGCACGCGCTGCCGGCTTCACGCTGCTGCCAAAACCGGTGGTGCCGGATGCCCTGCAGGCGCTCGCAACCGCGCTGATTGCGCGCCACGCGGAGCAGCATGCATGACAAAGCCGAACCGGCTGCAGGCGCAATCGGTTCGGCTTCGGGAGTTACCGGTCCAGCGAAGTCGCCTGGCCGTTCGACGAGGATGACCCGCTTCAGGTCATGAAGCCAAGGTCCGACGTCGCGAAGTTGGCGAGATTCGGGAATACCTGGCTGATGTCGCTGCCGGGCATGCCAAGCCATTTCCCAAGGGTGGCACCGACCTGATCCACCGACGTGGTCGGTATCCACGAGCCGTTGTTGCCGGAATCCTGGGTTCCCCTGACCGCGAGGTCGGGGAAGGTGCCGTACATGTCGCCACCCCTGACCCCCCCGCCAACTACCAGGTGATGGCCGCCCCACGCGTGGTCGACGCCCTGATTGGCATTGCCCACGAAGGTGCGGTTGAAATCCGAACTCGTGAATTGCACGACGTCGTTGGCAATACCTGCGGCCACCGTGTAGTCGTAGAACGCCTTCATCGCCGGAACCAGCTGATTGAAGAGGTTGGTCTGATTCGTGATGGTGTTCGAATGCGTGTCGTAGCCACCCATGCTCACGAAGAAGAACTGCCGCTTCACCCCAGTGGTCGCACGACCGTCGATCAATCGCGCCACCTGCCGCAACTGCTGCGCCAGACCGGTATTGAGAAGCGCGCCATTCACTGTGAAGGCGGTGTTGATGACGGCGGGAAGCGGCGTCGCCGTCAGGATCGGGTTGGCCGTGGCGTTCGCGAGCAGCGCCTTGTCATGCACATCGGCCGCGCCCTTGACGACAACGTTGGTCGGGTCCGCCCCCTTGAGCAGGGAATTGAATGCGGCGAACTGCGCCGCATTGCCTTGCCCGGAGACCGCGACCCCGCCGTTCTGGGGAACCACCAGCGGCGCGGTCGTGCTGCCAAACGTGAACACCTGCGAACCCGAAACCGAAACTGCCGTGGGGATCAATTGACCCGTGTTGCCGGCAACGAGCCGGTCGGACATCCGACCAGCCCAGCCAGAGCGCACCGGCGCCCCATTGATGAGGCCTTGCCACATCGCCTGCTGGTCCGAGTGGGAGAAGAGGTTACTTGGCCGATTCAGATTGGCCTGGTATTGCGCCTTGGTCAACGGCGCCACCAGTGTTCCGGTGTTGGCCAGCACGGCCATCTTGCCGGCCGCATACACGGGGGCCAGCGGCAACAGGCTGGGATGGAAGCCGTAGAGCTTGCCCTTGCTGGGCGCGTTGAACTGCAGCAGCTGCGCCTGCGTCAGCGCCACGTTCGAAGCCGCGGTGCGCACCGCCGAATAAGCGGCGTAGTCCGTGAACGGGATGATCATGTTGTTCGAGTCATTGCCCCCGAACAGGAACACGCACACGACGGCCTTGTATCCCGACGCAGGCTGGGCGTTTGCGCTTTCGACGCCCCAGGTGCCAAGGTTGGTGGCAAGCGCGCTGGCAGTCAGTGCGCTCGTGGAGGTGAGGAACTTCCGGCGATTGGTATTCATTAGCGCTGCACCTGGTAGTCGTAGGAAGACGCCATCAGATAGACGGCCATTCTGGCGCGGTCCGTCCGTTGTTGTGCCGTAGGCGGCGTCGAGAGCGTGACGGAGTTCACGGCCGTCACGATCGTGGCCTCCTTCGCGACCGGGAACTGGCCGCCGGCAAGTGCCTTGTTGATTTCCGCCACCATTGCCACCGAATTGTCCGCAAGGGCCTCGAAGGGCGCGAGGAACAGCCGCGTGCCCACGGAATCCGGAATCGTGGTGTCCGGACCATAGCCGCCGTAGACCAGCGTGTAGACCAGATTCGACCGGCCTACCGCCGCGGTGGTGGTATGGATCGCGAACTCCGGCCCAAGCACGCTGGTGCCATTGATCGTGGTGTCTGGCGGGAAGTAGTTGAACACGGTCGGCGCGTAGTAGGGACGCTGACCAAGATTGCCGGTCTGGCCCTCCAGACGCGAACCGTCCGTGGCACCGTTCAGCGCGCGGATCAGGCCCGTCACCATCAGCACCGGTTCCTTCAGCGTACCGAAGTCCGAGGCGGTCTTGGCCGGGCCACGGGCTTCCGTATCCAGCAGGATGGCCCTGACCACGGCCGCCATGTCGCCGCGCACGCCGGCGCCGTTGTTGTTGAAGACTGCAGCGACGCGAGCGACATACGCCGGCGCCGGGTTGCCCGTCACCAGCCGCTGGATCAGTTGCTTGCTGATGAACGGACCGGTATTGGGGTGCATGAAGACATTGCGCACGGCCGCGTCGATGTCCTGCCTGGCGGTCTGGCCGGCAGGCAACACCGTCCCGTTCAGCAGTGTCTTGGCCAGGGTGTCATGCCCCAACGTAGCCGTGGACGTGTACATCACCATCGGCGAACCGTAGTAGCGGGTGCCGGTCTTGGCGGCCACCGGCGCACCCGTTGTATTGGCTGCGCTTGAGTAGGTGTAGCCGGTGAAGGTCCGCGAGAACGTTACGATGTCCGCCTCGTCGTAGGTCGGGACCGCCTGGCCGTTCACATCCAGGATCCGCGTGCCGTCGAGGTTCAGCTCCTCCAGGCCAATCGTGAACAGCTGCATGATTTCCCGGGCGTAATTCTCGTTCGGGACCCGTGCCCCGCTTGGCTTGTCGTTGTTCACCATGTCGAGGTAATTGCCCATGGCCGGGTTGTAGGTGACCTTGAGCAGCAGCTGCTCGAAGTTGCCGAAGGCCTCCTGGAACATCAGGTTCTGGTAGCGCGACATCACATGGGCGTACGAAAGGTCGGCTTCCGCACCGGATGTCACCAGGATCTGCGACAGGGCCCACGCGACACGCTGGCGCAGCTGGTCGGAGGTCGGCGTTGCCGAGACCGCGTTGGTGAAGAAGTCGCGTTGAATCATCGCCAGCGTGAGGTGGTCGCGCACGCACCGAGCCTGTGGCGAATCAGCCGGATAGTTGGCTCCGCCGGGCATCTGCGTGGTGCAATCGGCGCTGGTGTTGAGCTGCAGCCGGTTGTACTTCGCATCCGGATAACCCGAGATCGGCTTGGTCAACTGGTCGTTGATCCAGCCGGCAATACCCAGTGAATTGACCCGGGCGGCCTCGGCCTGCGACGCGCCGAAGGTGGCCTGGTTGAGCAGGCGCCAGATGTCGGCGCTGGTCGTGGCCACCGCCGGCGCGACCGGTGCAACGATGCTCTGCGGCAGCGTTGTCGCAACCTGGCCGGTCGAGTCGGTCACCTGCGCATACACCGAATACGTCCCCGGCGCACCAATGGTGGCGTTGAACGTGTATGGCGTCGTCGTGTCGGTCGAGACATTCACGCCGTTGACGAAGAACGACACGCTGGCCACGGTGGCGCCTGGCGCCGTCGCCGTGGCGGTACCGGTCAAGGCTACGGTGGCAGGCGCGGCAACCATCGAATTCGCCATCGACAGCGTGATCCGCGGCGCGGTTGCCGCGGGTGTGCCACCGGTCACCGTCAGCGTAACCGGCAGCGACGTCGTCCTCGCGCCCTTGTCATCCGTGGCGGTCGCGGTGATCGCATAGGTTCCAGCCATCGAAGGCGTGTAGACGAAACTGTACGGCGCCGATGTGTCCACCCCGATCTGCTGCCCGTTGCTGTTGAACGCGACGCTGGCGACCGTGCCATCGGCGTCCGCAGCGGTGGCGTTCAGCGTCACCGAGGTCCCAGCGACAACGCTTGCTGGGACGGTCGACATGGAGACCGTGGGCGCCACGTTGCCGGGGACGATCACGCCTCCGCCAACCGTGATCGAGACCGAGTTCGACGCCGCGGTCGCACCCTTGTCGTCCGTGGCGACGGCGTTGATTGCGAACACGCCGGTGTTGGTCGAAGTGAATGCGTAGGTGTAGGGAGCCGTCGTGACCTCGGCCAGCAGGATGCCAAAGTTGTAGAAGCTGACCTTGGCGATCGTGCCATCAGAATCGGTGGCGGTAGCCGTCAGCATCGAAGGCTGACCGGTGTTGACGCTGTTCGTGGACGCGATCAGCGAAACCGTCGGCGCCGCGTTGCTGGAAGGCGGGGGCGGCGGCGGGGGCGGCGGGGGCGGCGGGGGCGCGGTGCCACCCGAGGTCCGGACGTAGAAGACCGCACCTTCGTGCACGAACCAGGGCCACGTGCTTACGGCGTTCGACGCCTCGCTGGCCGCCGTCGTGAAGAAGTGAGTCCCGAGCTTCGTGTTGTACAGCCGGTAGAGCGGCACGGCGCCATTGGCCGCGCTCTGTTCGGCGTAGAACTGGATGCCTTCGTAATAATAGACAGGGTAGTTGGCGATGATCGAGTTCTTCTCGGACTCGGACGCCGTGTAGACGTGGCTGCCGTTGACCTGGTGATAGAAGCGATACACCGGAACGGTGCCGGAGATCTGCGCCGTTTCCGCGAAGAACGCCACACCTTCGTACACGAAGCGCGGATAGAGGTTAAGGACCTTTTGGCGTTCCGCATCACTGGCCGTATAGAAGTGCCGACCCGCGTCGAGATGATAGAAGCGGTAGACCTCGGTCAACGCCGCCTGTGCCCACCCTGCACACAAGCCCGCCACGAGTGCGACCGCAATGATCGCCTGGTTACGCCAACCGCGAGACCGCGGTGCCAGTTCATTAATCATGTTGTTTGCGCCCCGCATCACCGGCCTCCGGACCTTGGTCGATGGATCTGAAAATGGCTCGCCCGTCGTTGCCGATTGCCCTGTGCTCTCCACGAAGTTCCGTGAAGGCAAATGGACGGAGCGCTCCCCTGTGACCGGATTATTCATCATAAGAAATTCATTTACAAGCTGTATCTGGCAGTCAGGCGACGAACGGCAAATTGCGTCCTATTTTTATGCAGACGCCATGTGAACAAAACATCGTAACACTATGTTTGTTATTGTTTTTTATATTCGTATGTCATACCGTCGTACTTTCCTTCATACATATTCATGACAGTTGGATGGCCGATGATTTAGGCAAACAAGCGCAATTGTCTAACCCCATGCTATGCATGTTCTAGCCGATGCCCTTAAATCCAGACGACTCCTATGCTTTCATAGTTTTTATGACGATGGAATTAGTTGCCTGGCCCGATCTACCGATTGAACCCGCGGCGGCAACAGGGATTGCTCCCGGATTGGGGGCAGGGTGCGCATAGCAACCGGCGCGCCAGTCCAGCGTCGTGGGGCGGACTTCTGGTTTAGCGTCGCCGCGGCGAGCGGGGGGCCGCGCGGGGCGGTGGAGACGATGGCCGGATGCGGGCCAAGTGCAATGGCGGTCACGGGGACGTGCCCGTTGCCGTTGCGCTGCGCGAGGCTAAAGCC
The DNA here is from genome assembly GCA_031396395.1 of Betaproteobacteria bacterium. GTDB lineage: Bacteria > Pseudomonadota > Gammaproteobacteria > Burkholderiales > Casimicrobiaceae > VBCG01. Next base: position 51 of record JANNKR010000110.1, on the reverse strand, counting down.
TCGCCTACGGGCCATTGCGGCGACATCCGATGTGCCATTGCCACGTATCAC
>JANNKR010000103.1:0-5807 GCA_031396395.1 Betaproteobacteria bacterium | reverse complement strand
CGAGTGAGCGCGGCGCGCGCGGCGCAGCCCAGCGTTAGGCCCGCAAGGGCCCGTCGCCGCGCGACCGAGCCGCGCCCGACCAGTAATCGTTGCGACATCCACAAGGTGCGCGGAGGGCGCGAGTGAGCGCGGCGCGCTCGGCGCAGCCGAGCGTAAGGCCCGCAAGGGCCCGTCGCCGCGCGACCGAGCCACGCCCGACCGGTAATCGTTGCGACATCCACAAGTGAAGCGGAGGGCGCGAGTGAAGCTGAAATCGGCGTCAGGCTCGAACTGATCGATGATCAGGCGCAGGGCATTCGTGCCATTGGCGCGATCAATTCGAACCTGACCCCAATCGAGCCTGACCCCAAAAAAAACGCCCCGGAATCCGGGGCGTTTTGCCTGTTGGTGATGCTCGTTACTTCGCGGCGAAGCAGTATAGGTAGCCCGCGCCGCCGGAGGACTTCAGCTGGTCCAGGCTGCAGCCGCGGGACAGATGCGACGAGTTCCACGAAGTCGCGTCCGCGAGGGTCGCGGTGGGCAGCCCCGCCCGGTCGATATGGCCGACCATCGCGGCGCCGTCGCCGCTCTTGGTCCAGTTGCCGCAGGTCGTGTCGGCGGTGCCCGGGATGGCGGTGCCCTGCTTGGTCGAGCCGGTCAGCACGTCGTGTTCGTTGGGCGTATCGCCCCGACCCTTGACCACTTCGCCCTTTTCGTTGAGCGCCGTCTGCTTGGTGAGGTTGTTGTCGGCATGCAATTCACCGACGCCGGCGGCGATCATGACGCCCTTGGCGTTGCGCCATGGTCCTTCGCCGATACGATCCTTGGCATTGACCGCGGGCGCCGTTCCGGCAGGCGTCGCGCTGAGGTAGGCGCGCCACGTGCGGCCGCCCATGCCGGCTGCCGCGGCCAGCGTCTGGCAATGCTTGTCCGCCCCCGCCAGGCCACCGAAGTCGGCGCCCTTGCCACCGCCGGTGCTGGTGACGAAAAAGCCTGTGGTGCTCTGCGGCGACATCGTGCTGCAGCCCGCCAACAATACCGCGGATACCAACACGCCCAACTTGAATTTCTGCATGCCACTCCTCCTTGTTGTGCCCGGCACGCCGCGGATGCGGACCCGGGTTTCTGTAATGCAACGCCTAACACGTTGCGGATCGTGATTATTCCATGGTCAGATGCGCATGGGGGCCGCCACGTCGACGCCATCGTGGGCCCAACCCTGGTCGGCGGGCACCGCACGGCGCAGGTTGTTGGCGATGAACAAGGCCCCCCGCCTGGTGTGACGACGCGCTGCAGCCGGCCGATATCGACGTCGGGCGTGGCAACGTGCTGCAACACCAAGATCGCGAGTGCCAGCTCGACCCGCGCCCCCGCGGGCAATCAATAGGTCGAGAATGGCGGGCGCCATCGCGGCAGACTTGGGCGACCGCACATAGCCAGGCGCCGGCGTCTTCAATGCGGTGGCGGTGCGGGGATTCATCGGCATTGCGAAGTGCACGGGTGTAATCGACTGCAACCATTTGCCGTATCGCTAGCGCAACTCGAGTTCCACCTCGACCTGGTCGTGGTCGTCCGGATCGTCATGCTGGACAAACCCCAGTCCGGCCGTGAACCGGAGCATGTTCTGGTTGGCGCGCAGCACGGTGCCGACCAGCCGTCGCAGCCCTTTCTTCCTCGCGCTGGCAATCAGCGCCTGCATCAGTCGCCCGGCGACACCGCGCCGGTGCCACTTGTCCGCGACCACGACGGCAAATTCCGCGCTTTCAAGGTCGGCCTTCTCGATGAAGCGTGCAACGCCCACGATGCTTTCGCCCTCCGACGCCGCCGCGTCGGGAACCAGCGCCAGCAGTGCCAGCTCGCGGTCATAATCGACCTGGGTGAACCGGACGATCATGGCCGGTGACAGCTCGTGCATGCGATAGAAGAAGCGGAAAAACCGCGTCTGCTCCGACAGCGAGGCCACGAAGCGCCGCTCGAGCTCGGCGTCTTCCGGTCGTATGGGCCGCACCGCGAGATGAGTTCCATCGGGCAGCTCGATCTGTGTCTCCAGCTCGCCGGGATACGGATGGATCGCCATGTGCCGGTAGCCTCGCGTGAACCGCTTCGACGGCTCGACGCGAACGCGCGCTGATGCGATTTCGATGCCGTCTGCCGTCAGCCGGATGGGGTCGAGCACCAGATCGCGCACCCATGGCGACGAACAGGCGATGGCCGACACGCGCAGCAGCAGTGCGATCAGGTCCTGATGCGGCGCGGTGATGCCTGCGCCGGCCAGCAGATCCTCGCCCAGGCGCCGGTTGAGCGGGGGCAGCATCACGGCTGCCCGTCGCTGCGTCGGCAGCGCCAGCTGGCTGGCGCCCGCGGTGATCACGGGTCCGAACACGGGATCGGTGGCAAGCGCGATGGAAAGTGAACCGATGGCCCCCTCGGGGTAGGTCCGCTGCAGCATCACGCCGCCCTCCCAGCCCGTTGGCGGCGCATTCATTGCTCGCGGCAGCCACTCTCCCCATGCGTTGCCCAGCGCCCGCCCGTTGGCGATGGCACGGCTGGCCACCACTGCGGACTCTCCGACCAGTCGCAGCGTCAGCGGATAGTGCAATTCGCGCGCCGCAGCCCGCGCTTCGGCCAGCGTTTCCACCACCACGAACGGTTGCAGCGTGATCCCGAACGCACGCAGCAGTTGTTTCGTTTCATCCACCGGCAACGTATTCCAGCGCGCACTGGCGGCGCGTTCGCGCAGGTTTTCGGCGGCCGCGTAGTCGGGCGCCACGGTCTCATGCGTCGATGCGGGGACTTGCAGCAGCCATTCCTGGTTGCGTTTATAGGCCGCCAGGAAGGCGAAGGCGTTGACCGCGTTCTCGGGCGTGAAGAAATTGGCGATGCCACCGGCTTCCAGTGCTTCGTGGACCCCGTGCCGATTGAGCGCGCCGAGCCACGCTGCCAGCACGGGCTTGGTCGATCCGCGTGCCACATCGGCCACCGCGCGCGCGGATTCAAGCGCGCCGATGATCGGGCGCGGGACATGCAACGCAAGCACGGCATCCACCCCGGGGTCCGCCAGGGTGGCCGCAACCGCGGCTGCAAGGAGCGATGGCGGCGCATCGCCACGCACGTCGACCGGATTGGTTCGCTCGATCTCGGGGGGCAACAGCGCCGAGAGGGCGGTGACGGTGGCCGGAGCAAAACGCGCGAGCGCGACGCCGGCCAACGCGGCACCGTCGGCCGCGAGCAGCCCAGGCCCACGGCCGTTGCCTACGATCGCCAGCCGATTGCCGGCAGGAATGCGGCCCATTGCCAGGATGCGGGCGGCGGCAAAGAGCTGCGTATAGTTTTGCACGCGCACCGTGCCCGCGCGCTTCAACGCGGCATCGAAGACCGCGTCGTGGGAAGGTCTGCCTGCACCATGCGTCGATGCGGCGCTTTCGATTGCCAGGCCGCCCTTCAGCACGACCACGGGCTTGATCCGCGCGGCCGCGCGCAGCGCCGACAGGAAGGGGCGGGCCGCGCCCACCGACTCGACGTAAAGCAGGATGCCATCGGTGCCGGGATCGAGGACCAGCGCGTCGAGCAGCTCGCCAAAGCCGACGTCGATGCCCCCCCCGAGCGAAGTGACCGTCGAGAATCCGATCTGCATCGACCCCGCGAAGTCGAGCATTGCCGTGCAGACCGCACCCGATTGCGAGACCAGGGCCAGGCGACCAGCATGGGCAGTGGGCGCACAGAAGGTGGCGTTGAGTCCGATGTCGGTCCGGACGATGCCGAATGCCCCGGGCCCGATCACGCGGATGCCGCGCCGCTTGGCAATCGCCAGCACATCCCGTCGCCACGCGCGACCCACGGCCGGGTCGTCGGTGTCGGGAAAGGACATCAGGGCGACCGTGCGGATCTGTGCCTTGGGGTCCTGCAGAATGTCCGGCACCACCGCCGAGGGCGCGGCAATCACGACCAGGTCCACCGGCTGTCCGATCGCGCCCAATGAGGTGTAGGTACGGCGGCCGAAGACGCGACGGCGATTGGGATTGACCGCGTAGATCGGTCCCTTGAAGGCGCCGGCCAGGATGTTTTCGTAGACCGTGCGGCCGAGCGATCCCACCTTGTCGGACGCGCCGACCAGCGCTACGGATCGCGGCTTCAGGAGCGGGGAGAGGTAGTGTTGCATCGCGAGCGGAGTTCCTGGCGAAATGACGTGGAAGCGAGTCTACTCGACCGGGCGATCGGGCGACCGGGCAGGCAAAAAACCACCCACCGCGATTGGGCTTGCCCCCGTCCGGATATACTCCAAGTCGCCTGTGGGCTGGCTCTCCTGCGCCGCGGCATGCCGTTTTCAAACGGGCCTGTAGCTCAGACGGTTAGAGCAGGGGACTCATAATCCCTTGGTCGCTGGTTCGAATCCAGCCGGGCCCACTTCCAAATGTCATAACGCGCCTTGAACAGCGACAGAAGGCCTTGTCTGTCCGGAAACATCTTGTTACATTCTGGACGCATCGCGCTTCGGGAGACCTCGTCGCCGCGACCCGTTTTTGGGCAGGGGAACACCTTTCGCGAAATCACTGCACAGACCGATTCAATCGGCACGAACGGTGATGTCGATCAAAGCTTACTGGGGGCAGCCGATCAATTCGACGAGCGATTCCGCTCCGATGCAGGAGCGTTGGGTGCATGCGCGCGCCTCCCGACGGGCTCCGGGCGTGTCCTCGCCCACTGTGTTGATCGTGGCCGGGACCCGGCCGGAGTGCATCAAGCTGGCACCGATCATCCATGCCATCGCGGGACATCCCGAACTCGACGCGAGCGTGGTCAACAGCGGCCAGCATGCCGATGCGGTGCACCGCACCTTTGAGGGCTTCGGCGTCCGTTGTGACATCGCGTTGCCGGCATCGACCGGGGCGTTCAATCTGGCGACCGCGTCCCGGCGGATGGAGCGCCTGCTCGAAGGTGCCATTGCCAAGGTGCGGCCTGCCATGGTCCTGGTGCAGGGCGATACGCTGACGGCCTTTGCCGGCGCGCGCGCGGCGCGGCGTGCAGGCGTGGCCGTGATCCACGTCGAAGCCGGACTGCGGGCGCCCAAGGTTACCGATCCGTTTCCCGAGGAGTGGTTTCGCCGCCGCATTGCACGCCACGCCGCCCTGCACTTCGCGCCAAGCGCCTCGGCCTGCCGGAATCTGCTCGATGAAGGCGTGGCGGCGCACACGATCCATCATGTCGGCAACACGGGTATCGACAGCCTGCGGACGTTGCTCGAGGAGCATGGATTGCGGCCCTTCGCAACGGGTGCCCACGCAGGTCACGTGCTGGTCACGCTGCATCGGCGCGAAAACTGGGACGGCAATGCCGACATCGTCTGTGGCGCTCTGCTGGCGCTTGCCGCGCGCCATCCGGCGTTGCGGTTTGTGCTGCCCGTACACGCCAACCCAAGAGTCGCGACGCGGCTGCGGCGTCGTCTGTCGGCGCACCCGCGCTTTGACCTCGTCGCGCCGATGGACTATCGCGCCTTTGTGACTATGGCCGCAACCGCGGCATTGCTGATCAGCGACTCGGGCGGCATCCAGGAGGAGGCTCCGCACCTCGGCGTGCCGTTGCTGGTGCCCCGGACCTGCACCGAACGCCCGGAGTGCATCGCTACCGGGTTCGTACAACTGGTGGCGGTCGACCACGACGCCATCGTCGCGGCCGCCAACGCGTTGCTAGCGGCACCGCGCCGGCCTGCGCTTGCGTTCGACCAGCACGCACCCTTTGGCGCGGGCGACGCGGCGCAACGCGTGGTCGCGGTGCTGGCCGACCTCCTGGCCGAAGCGGCGGCCGCATGACGCCGGACATTGCGTCCGGGG
>JANNKR010000101.1:0-17465 GCA_031396395.1 Betaproteobacteria bacterium | reverse complement strand
CAGCAAGCGCTGTACCGTCTCGGACGTCGCGTTGTCAATCTCCTCTTGCGGCGGAGTGGCTTTCTTTAAATATTCAATCGTCATGCAACGCTTTCAAGAATGTTTGTAGTGGATCAACCACGGCCCTTCCAGGGGACCACGCGGCGTTCAACAAAACGCACCAGATGGTCAAAGGCGTAGGCAATCGCCGCGATCACCACGATCCCCATGATGACAATGGGCGTCTGCAGAAATCGAGACGCTGACAAGACCATATAACCCAAGCCGGAGGTAGCGGCGACCATTTCGGCTGCCACCAGTGTGGTCCAGCCAAATCCGATGCCAACACGCATCGCGGTGAATATTTCCGGCATGGCTGACGGTAAGACCACGAGGCGAATCACCTGCCAGCGCGTTGCACCAAACGAGTAGGCAGCATGAATCTGTTCAATGGCCGCAGACTTGACACCTGCTCGCGCTCCCAGTGCCATGGGTGCCAGTACCGACAGAAAAATCAGCAGAACCTTGGACAACTCATCGATGCCAAACCAGATGATCATGAGCGGCAGGTAAGCCAGTGGCGGAATTGGGCGATAGAACTCAATAGGGGGGTCAAAAACTCCGCGCGCGAATGGGCTCATACCCATCGCAATGCCAAGCGGAATACCGATGACACAAGCGAGCAGGAAAGCGCCAAAGACCCGCATCGTGCTGACCCAGATATGCTCCCAAAAACTGGCGCCGGTAAAACCATCCTTCAGGATATCCAGAAAAGCCTCTATCACGCCCAACGGCGAGGGCAGGAAAAGTGGCTTGACGAAGCCTGCATACGTGACGAACCACCAAAAAGTGATCAAACCGGCAATGACGATTGCGCTGATCTTGAGGCTCTCGCCTTGGCCTGGTACGCCATAGATTTCACCGGGCTTGGCAGGTTTGGCTTTCATGAAACCACCCAGTATGCTGTTGCCAGTCGTTGAACGGGCGTCACTCATTCTCGGCTCCTGCTTCGTCAGCAAAGATGATCTTCAATATTTTTTCTCGGAGAGCAATGAACTCCGCAGACGCTTTGATCTCACGGGCATTGCCAGTCTCGAAATATTGCCTGCTAAACGGCAAGTCGAAAACATGTGAAATGCGGCCAGGGCGAGGCGACATCACAACCAACTTGGTACCCATGAACAGCGCCTCTTCAACACTGTGGGTGATAAAAAACACCATCTTGCCGGTGTCTCGCCACACTTTCAGAATCAACTCCTGCGCCCGCTCACGCGTCAGCGCATCAAGCGCGCCTAGCGGCTCATCCATCAACAAGATGGCAGGGTCACTGGTTAGCGCTCGGGCAATGCCAACGCGTTGTTGCATTCCGCCAGACAACTCGTAGGTGGCCGATTGTTCAAACTGCTCGAGCCCAAGCAGCTTGATGAAATCTCTGGCAATTTTCTCGCGCTTACCTTTGTCGTGTCCCTGAATTTTTAAACCAAACGCCACATTGTCCAGCACATTCAACCACGGCAGCAGGGCGTGCTTCTGGAAAACGACAGAGCGATCCGCTCCGGGGCCGGTGACAACTCTTTCGTTCAGTGAAATTTCCCCTGCACTGGGAGCCATGAACCCGGCCATCAGATTGAGCAGCGTTGATTTGCCGCAGCCCGATGCGCCAAGCGCCACCACGAAGTCTTTTTCATGAATCTCAAGGTCGATATTCTCGAGCGCATGTACAGCCGGTTTACCGGGCACCGGATAGAACACCGACACATTTCGGATGGCAAGTGCAGTCATTGGAAGCTTCAAGGTGAAAGTGCGAAGTGCTGACCTGACCCGCGCAGGTCAGCACTTACGGAGCAGCGCGGGCTTACTTGCCAGCAGCAGCTTTGGCAAAGTCGGCATTCACGAACTTTGCATAACTGTCGGCTGCCGCGTTGATGCGGCCAACACTCTTGAGAAAGTCAGCTGTCGATTTGATCGTCGTGGCGGCTCCACCCCCCATCCAGGCTGCCGACATATTCACTTCGCCATCGGGGTAGGCTGCACCTTCCAATGCCGACACGACGGCAGCTGGAGTTATCCCGACATTGGTGGCAACGGCTTTGACCTTCGGCGAATCTGCGTTCCACGCGGCCTTGTTATTGGTGTAGTCGCCGTTGATCTGGTTCATGGCTTTCAGGAAGTTGATCAAACCATCGCGGTTGGCCGCGGCAAATTTGTTTGTGACGACCCAGCCATTGAAGGTGGGGAAGCCAGTTTTGGCAACGATGCCTGCAGTAGTCATCACCTTGCCGTTCTCACGTATCTTGGCTTGGACCGGATACCAGACGAACGCTGCGTCGATCGCGTTCTGGCTCCAGGCGGCGGCGATTTCAGCTGGCGACATGCCGACGACCGTCACGTCCTTCTCTGTCATGTTGTACATCTTCAATGCGCCCATCAGTGAGAAGTGCGCTGTGGACCCAATCGGCACGGCAATGCGCTTGCCCTTTAGATCGGCGGGCTTGTCAATGCCAGCGCCAGTTCGGGTAATCAGGGCCTCTGAACTGTCTATGGCCTTGCCTACGGAAATCATCTGATAGTCGAGCCCAGAGCTCGTACCGGCTGACAAGGGCACAGACCCAATCTCGGAGATCACAATGCCGCCAGAGGCCATGGCCGCGTTGACTTCAGCGCCAGAAGCGAATTGGCGCCACTCAATGGTCCAGCCGGTAGCTTTTTCAAGAGACCCGTCGGCCACGATGGCTTTGTAGGGTGCGGGGTCGCCAAAGTGGCCAATAATCACCTTGGTTTGAGCTACCGCTTGTGAAGCCGGGATCAGTGCGAAGGCGGAGCTGACGAGTAGTGCTTTTAGCAGGGGCTTCATGACGGCCATTCTCCATTGGGAAAGAAAAGTTGCAAATGAATTGGCGAGTTAAATCAGGCGCACTTGCAGACTCGCACGTGTACTAACTCAAAAATAGGTAAATCCACTTCATTGAAAGAGTGCCAGATGGTCTTTTGTCTGGTGCCAAAATGAAAACTACTGGATTTGTCATCGTGCCTTAAAAGTATGCGCCAAAACTGCAACGCTGCAAGGGCGCGTTAGAGAGATGATGGTGCATACCATCCTGATGGGGTTGGTACCGACGGGTGCCAAGGTGCCGCCCAGCCGTTCGATGGCTGCTGCGCCCGGTCTGTCGCGCAATACCGCGTCGCAGGCCTTGCAGGTGCTGGTTGACAAGGGCTTTTTGATCTCGTCTTCGCGCAGTGGGTTGATCGTTAACGGCGTTACTCTGCTTGGCCAGGCCAATCAGGCAACGCCTCTTGCTGCAGTGCAATCTGGCTTGCAATGGGATGCAAGGCCTGTTTCCCGCATAGAGCGCCAGCGCAACATCATGAAGCCGGCCAGCTGGCAAGACTATGCCTACCCCGCCAGTTGTTTGCCATAGCACCCCTTGCGTAAACACCTTGGACAGAAAGTCATTTCAAGCGTACGCGGCTGAGTGCGGGGGGCGGGTAGGGTGGGTCAAGCGTCGATATGCGGCGGCAACGGGCTTCTGCGCGATTTCAAGCCGCGCGTGCCCGGTGTTCCGACGAAGTCGAGAATCATGGTCGGCTTGAGGTAGGCGGACGACGAGGTACTGGCGACGATGCGCGACCTGCGCGCTCGTCGCAGCGCGCGGACAAGCAGGCGGAGGATGTGCTCACCCAACCTTCGACGAATGGCCGCGCCAGCGGCGCTGCTACTTCCCGATGAGGTAACCGGATATCGTCACGCTGCAAGAAGCGTTACCCGAGGGTACGCTACGAAGGCACCCGGCGCCCGGCCCATTCACGCCATTGCCGTCGTGATATACCCGGACCTGGTGCGTTGCACGGTATTCGTCGAACGAGGCCGTTGGCCCGACGAAAGTGAGCGGAAGGGTAAACGGCAGCCCGGCGCCATGGACCAACCCGTAGAGCGAGACCAAGGCCGTCTGGCCCGGCGGAACGAGCACCGACACGCTGACGAACTCCATGACGAGCCTTCGGTCCGCCGGAACGGGGACGCCCTTATTGCCGACGACTCCGGAGCTAGAAGGGTTGACGGGGACGGTCACCGTCGCCTGATAGGGTTCCGCCCCCGGCGCGATGCTCGGCGGCCGCGCGGCATCATCGCGCACTGCCGATGGCCGCTTGGCACCAACCTGATCGAAGGGATGAACAACAAGATCAAAGTGATCAAGCGCACGGCCTACGGCTACCGTGACGACACCTACTTCTTCCTCAAGATTCGGGGTGCGTTTCCCGGAATTCGGTGAAGAACCTTTTTTTGCGCATAGCGAAATCGGTGCTGCGGGTGCCGGAATGCACTTTCCAAGGGTGAATTGAGGGTGCCGGCCAGCCGTCCGGCACGGGTATGATCAGCTGGTCACGAAGCGTCGGGTACGCATGAACAATTATACGAATCGCACCTGGACCGAAATCGAGCCGGGGCCACCGAAAGACTCACCCACACGGTGACCGCGGCGGACGTCGAGGCGCTGTCGCTCGTGGCCCGCGACGTCGAGGCCTTTCATCTGCGGCAAGCCGCCCTGGGCCACGATGGGTCAGCACCCGGCGCTGCCACCGCCGCGCTCGTGGCGGGCTTGCTCAACCGGCGCTTGCCGGGTCCGGGCAGCGCCATCACGGCAACACAATGGCATTACACCGGACGGTTCTACGCCGGCGACGTGCTCACGGTGGAGACGTGGCCTTCCGATAACAACCGACCTCGATTATTGACTGATCGATCAATGCATAGCTTCATTAGTTGATGAATCGATCAACGGCCATGACGCATGCGGTGCTCGAGACGTTGCAGGCAGAGGCGCGGGCGCGCGGATGGACCGATCGCCAGTGGGCAAACGCCGCGGAAGTGCGCCACGAAACGCTGTCTCGCGTGAAGCGGCGCGGCCAATGCGATATCGCGACGTTGGAGGCCCAGGCCAAGGACAAGGCATGCGATCGCACGTTGCGGGCGGAGCCCGTGGGAGCGGCCTTGGATGTCGACCCAACCGGGCGCTGGCCGCGCCACCTGGACCGCACCGCCGAAGCGCCGCTGCTTGCGCTGGCCGCGAGCGGCAGCCAGGATCTGGCTTGCTGGTGTGCGGCCGGCCCGACCTTCCTCATGGCCGGCTTGGCCTTCATGCTATCGACCCAGGACGACTTCGATCGCGTCGGATTCGCGGCGCTTGCCGAGGAACTGCATCCTGGTATCGGCAGTCATGAAGCCTTTCGGCGATGGCTTCGCGAAACGCCGCTCAAGCCCTGTCGAATCTTGCCGATGCTGCGCCAATTGCGTCGCGCGGCAGCGCGGCAGGCGCCATCGCGAATCATTGACCATGCCTGAAAAGCCGCCTTCCATTGTTCGGCTCAGCGAAGCCGCCGATGCGCAGTTTGTAAAAGCATTCGGCGAGATCGCCGCACGCATTGCCGCGCCGCTAAGCGGGGCGGATCGCGCGCAGTTGCCGGTGAAGATGTACCTCGCTGGCGGCGCAGCCGTGCACTGCTACACAGGCGCGCGCACGACCGGCGACATCGATGCAGTTTTCTCGAGACGACTCCTGCTGCCGGATGACCTCGACGTGAACTATATCGACGCGAAGGGGCAGGCGCGCCTGCTCTACCTCGACCGGCAGTACAACGACACCTTGGCCCTGATGCATGAAGACGCGCAGGTTGATGCGATACCGTTGCCCTTGGTCGGTGTGGACCCCAAGCTACTGGAGGTGCGCCTGCTTACGCCGGTCGATCTCGCGGTGGGCGTCCGCTTCGAGGGGCATGACCAGGAGGTGCGTGTGGCCGCGGGCGCGCAGTTCCTGCACGGGCACACCCGCGCCGGCCAGCGCGGCCGCACAGGCCTGACCCTCGCCGCGCCGCCGCTCGAGCTTCGCCGAGGGTCTGTGCAACTTGGACCCTGCTACGCTACGCTAGACGTCGCGTCGACGGGTCGGAGTTCCACCCGCCCGCCCACCGAGCCCGCGAATCAGGCGCCCGGCGGCGTCAACGAGGAGAATTCCTTGAACCTGCATTTGAGTGTCGAGCGCGCTGCGCAGATCGTTCCTGCTGCAACCGCACTCGTAGAGGCCTCCGTGTTCGGCCTGGGCGTGTCCCGCCGCGGCGTCAGTGCGTGTATGGCGCCGCTACAGCGGTTCGGCTGGCCCGTGGCCTACGCGTTGTACAAGTCCCGGTTCCGCGCCCTGCCATCGACCGCAGCCCAGGGCCTGTTGCGGGGCCAAACGCGCAGATTCTCCACGCGCGTCCCGTACCGACCGATTGCGCGGTCCGCGATCGTCGCGGCCGGCCTGGCGCTGGCGGGCGGCGCGACGCTTGCCCAGCCGGCACCGGAGGTTCTCGAGCCCATCGTGGTTACGGGCACACGCACCGAGGCGCGCGCCTTTGACCTGCCGATGTCCATCGACGTGATCTCACGCGGCGACATCCAGAACGGGAAGCCGCGCATCAACATTTCCGAGGACCTGAACCGGGTCCCGGGGACCTTCGTGCAGAACCGCGAGAATTTCGCGCAGGAACTGCAGATCTCGATTCGCGGTTTCGGCGCCCGCTCCCAGTTTGGCACCCGCGGCGTAAAGCTCATCGTCGATGGCCTGCCGGCGAGCACGCCCGACGGCCAGGGCAATCCGGGGATGTTCGACCTCGGCTCGGCGGAGCGGATCGAGGTCCTGCGCGGACCCTTCTCTGCCCTGTACGGCAATCATTCGGGTGGTGTCGTGCAGGTGTTCAGCGAGCGCGGGGTCGCGCCGCCGCTTGGCGTCGCGGACGCCGAATTCGGCAGCTACGGCCTGCAGCGCTACGCGGTCAAGGGTGCTGCCGCCGCAGGCGCCTTCGGAGGCATGGCGAGCGCCTCCTACTTCAGCCTCGATGGCTACCGCGACCACAGCGCGGCAAGCAAGAGTCAGCTGAACACGAACCTTTCCTACGACATCAATGCCAACAACCGCCTGACGGCCATCGCTACCGGCTTCGACCTGCCCAACGCGCAAGACCCGCTCGGTCTCACGCAGCAGCAAGTGCAGCAGAATCCGCGTCAGGCACAGCCGGTGGCTATTGCGTTCAACGCCCGTCGTTCGCTCGACCAGTTCCAGGGCGGGCTGATCTGGGACTCGACGCCGACCGCCGCCAGTAGCCTGCGTGTCCTGGCCTACGGGGGCGGCCGCGGCAACGAGCAGTATCTCGCGGTGCCATTGGAAAACCAGGTCGCACCCACCAGTTCCGGCGGCGTCTCGGTACTTGATCGCCAGTTTGGCGGCGCCGGCATCCGCTGGACGCACCGGCAGGACCTGGCCGAGGGGCCACTTACGCTCACGGTTGGCGCCGATTACGACAGCTCCAGCGAGGACCGGCAGGGCTACATCAACAACCTCGGTGTGCGCGGCGACCTGAAGCGCGACGAGAACAACGACGTCGACAGTCTCGGCGCCTATGCGCAGGTCGAATGGCGATTCCTGCCGCGCTGGTCCGTCTCGGCCGGGGTGCGCCATACGAAGGTCGACTTCACCTCGACCGACCGCTACATCAGGACGGGCAACCCGGACGACAGCGGATCGACGAGCTACTCCGAGTGGACGCCGACGGTCGGCCTCCTGTTTGCCGCCACGCCCGCGATCAACCTCTACGTGAGCTACGGGCGGGCGTTCGAAACGCCGACGACGGTGGAACTGGCCTACCGGCCCGATGGCAGCAGTGGCCTCAATTTCGCGCTGCAACCTGCGATCAGCGACCAGGTCGAGTTTGGCGTCAAGGCGATGCTCGGCGACTCGACGCGGGTCAATCTGGCCGCATTCGCAATCCGGACTTCCGGGGAGATCGTCATCGCTCGCAGCACTGGCGGCCGCGCGTCCTACCAGAACGCGAGCGAGACCGCGCGCAGCGGCGTCGAGCTGATGTTGGACAGCGACCTCGGTCGCGGCTTCAGCACGCACATTGCGTTGACCTGGCTGAAAGCGCAATTCGATGAAGCATTCCGCAGCTGCGCGCCGCTGGCGACGTTCTGCAATCCGGTCACCGGCGCCAATACCGCCGTCGTGCCCGCTGGCAACGTCGTGCCCGGCGTGCCCGATGCCTCGCTATTCGCGAATCTCGCGTATCGCAACCCGGGCACGGGCTTCAGTGGTGCCGTCGAGGTGATCGCGAACGGCAAGGTGGCGGTTGACGACTTCAATTCGGCGTTCGCCTCCGGATACGCGATTGCCAATGCCGTGGCCGGGTTCGAGCAGACGATGGGCAGGTGGCGCCTTCGCCAGTTTGCCCGCGTCAACAACCTGTTCGGCCGCCAGTACATCGGCGCCGTGGTCGTCGGCGACGCCAATGGCCGCTACTACGCGCCGGCGCCGACCCGCAACGTTGTCGTAAGCATCGCCGCCACCTACACGTTCAAATGAAACATCGCAGCCTCGCGGGCGGGCAACGCCGGAAGTTTGATCCGACGTTGCGCCAGGGGGCATTCAGTACGTTTCCGCAATGCAGCAATACGGACGACGATATCGTCGCGCGATGGGCAGACAACGATCCGCACGATTACTTGCGGCGAATTGGATGTTATCTTAGTGGCCGCGCGGGCACTTGCGTGAGAATGCTCACAAGAGGCTTCGCCCACGTGGCGGGTGGATTGGAACCTGTCTTAGGCCGATTTACGAACCAGGGGAGCAAATCAACATGCTGAGAGCAACGACAATCGTATTGGCGGCCGCCGTTGGTATGGGGCTGACGGGCACCTTGCTTGCTGCTGCACCGACCGTTTCGACGACAGACTTCGTCGACAAGCTAGATTCGCCTTGGGACATGGTGTTCATGAAGGACGGCACCATGTTCTTCACCGAGAAGTGCAAGGGACTTTCCGTGCGACTCCCTTCCGGCACCATCAACAAGCTGCATGGCGTCGGCACCACCGCAGGCTATTCGTCGGCGAGCGCCGACCTGTTCTGCGACGGACAGGCCGGCATGATGGGCGTGGCGATCGACCCGCAGTTCGCCAGCAATCGATTCATCTATGTGTACTCCAGCTCCAATCTCGGCGGCAAACTCGGCAACCGGGTGATGCGGTTCAAGCTCAACGATGCGATGTCGGGCGTATCGGATCGCACCGACATCGTGGGCGATATCGGCTACAAGCCCAAGGCCAGCAAGCATCCGTTCGGCGGGCCCGGGGCGCACAACGGCGGCCGCATTCGATTCGGCCCCACCGATGGTTTCCTCTACGTGACGACGGGCGACAACCACCTCGGCATCGCGCCGCAGAGTCCGACGTACATCGGCGGGAAGGTTCTGCGTGTCGACAGGGATGGCAAGGCCGCGCCGGACAACAAGCCGCCGACAGGCTTCGATCCGCGCGTGTACACCTATGGGCACCGCAATCCGCAAGGCATCGCGTTCCGCCCGAGCGACAACCGCCCGTTCACCGCGGAAAACGGCCCATGGCACAGCGATGAAGTGACCATTCTGGTCAACGGCGGCAATGCCGGCTGGGATCCGCGTCCCAACATGGCGGGCCGCAAGGATTGCCCCGACGACTACTGCGGCTATTCGCCCAATCAGATGGGCGCCATGGATCCCAAGCAGCGCTCGGCCTTCATGTCGATGACCGATCTCAAGACCTACCCCAAAGCGATGAAGCCGGCGTGGAACAACAAGGGGCTGTCACAGGGGATGTTCTGCAACGCCTTCCTGAACGGCGCGAAGTGGAAGGACTGGAACGGCCAGATGATTGTCGGCTTTGCCGGCATTGGCATTCACGGCACGGCCGTGGGTAACCGTCTCGATCTGTTGAAGATCAGTGCCGACGGGATGTCCGCGACGAAGACCGATTTCCCCTGGCCGACTGTCGCCGGACGGTTCCGTGCTTGTGAACTGGGCTCGGACGGCGATCTGTATGTCGCGCTCGAGGACCAGGGCAAGATCATCCGTGTGAAGCCAGAGTAACTGCAACGCGCAGACGCGCTGTCTAGCGGCAGCGCGTCTTTTTTTTGCGGTAAGCAGGAGAGCCCGTTGAGAAGCACGCTGCGATGGATTGCCGTCATCGGCTTGTTGGGCGCCGCGGGGATGGCGCGTGCGGATTACGACCTCGTCGTGAAGAAGAACTGCCTTGCCTGTCATCAGGTCGACAAGAGAAAGTACGGCCCCAACTTCAAGGAGATCGCAGCCAAGTACGCCGACCAGAAGAACGCGGCCGACGTCCTTGCCAAGAAGATCAGGCGTGGTGGAACCGGCGTTTGGGGCCAGGACGTGATGCCCGTGCAGCCTCAGGTGTCGGCTGCCGAGTCGCGCGCCTTGGCGGCGTACGTGCTTTCGTTGAAGTAATCCTCCCTGGACCGCCTCGCGGGCAGGCGCCATGGAGGCGCGCGCGAGGCCAGCGGGATACTTGGGGCGACGATGAGTGCACCGTATCGGACACTTCTTCTGTTCGCCCTTGCCTTCGGCGCCGACCAGGGTGCTTGCCAGAGCTTCGTTTATGTCGAGCCTGGCATCGCCTCGTGTCCAGCGGCGCCGGCGTCCACGGCCGCCGCCCCGAAGACAGTGCGGCGCGGCGCCCCCGTATCCGGGAGCATCAGCGTGACCTGCGGGTTCGACCAAGGGTCCTACACGGTGACCTTGAATTCGACCGATCCGGGCGCGACCTTTTTACCGAAGACCTTCCTCGTCAATTTCGGCCGCATCGTCGGGAACGGTGCCTATACGGTTAGATTCTCGACGGAGGGTGTGTACAGCGTTTCGGCGGCCATCACCTCGAATATGGGCAGTCCTGCAGTGCGCGGCCAATTCGCGAGCGCGGCCAATGAGTTCAACGTCGTGAATCCATGATCGGACAACCTCGGCGAAGGACTCGCAGCCACCGTCCCATCAGCCGGCGACTTGGCGGTCAACGACGATGAGTTCCGCTCAATGTCAAAAGGTTGCACATTCCGGTGATCCAGATTGCTGGAATGGGTCACGCAATGCATGCACCGATCCCGGCGTTTGGGTTGCGATCGAAACTTCCCGATCCGCCTCGATGGAGATGTCCTGGAAGGTGAAGTGACGGATAGCCATTTCAATCGCGCGAGCCTGATTTTGGTCGGGTCGGTGGTGCGGGTCGAACGTGGATTTTCGGCGGCGAAGGGTTGCCCCGCCCGCTGGTGATGGCCCTTTCGGGCGGGCGCCGACGCCAAGGTGATCGCGCGCGGGCCGGCTGGCGGGGGCAGGTACGCGCCGGCCCGGCGTCACCCACGGGCGCGCAGCGACGGTGACGGTGGTGGCTACCAGCTGCGGCGGTGGTCGAACCCGTAGTCAGGTGCCGGCTGGGCCTGGGGATCGATTTCGCGCTGTCCTGCGGGCGGCCATGCCCAAAGCGGCGGGCCGCGGGCCGGCGCTACGGTGGGTGGCGCGATCGGCTCACCGAGGTGGGCGAGGAGGTCGCGCACGGTGGGGCCGTCGGTGATGAAGGCGATGATGCGCATCGCGCCGCCGCAGTTGGGACCCACGAGCGGGAAGATTTCGTCGATGCGGGCCAGCAGCGCTGCCCAGGCGTAGCGGGGCATCGACTTAAGAAGCCGCGGCGCATCTTCAAGGACGCGGCGGGCACTGTCATCTACCTGGCCGACGTGACCTATCGCGGCGACGCCATCCGACTTGAGATGAACCTGCAGCCCTGACCCGGGCCTGAGCTCAAGCCATGTACAACACCGGGGTCTGACGACGGTTCCATTGCCCACAGGCGTGGGCGATTCCGACCGACGAGCGGGTGAGCGGCGCACTTCCGGCGCGTCTGGTCCTCTTCCATCAACGGGATACCGGTACAACGCGGCTACGTGCATGGCAAGACGTCTACCGGGGTGGGACCGGGCGACCGGCACCGCCGCGAACGAAGCCGACGACGAACGGCGCCAGCGCGCCAAGCGGGCCCCAGATCAATGCGCATCCGACGCTGGTCTATACCTTCACCCATTTCGACGACGCCGACCGCTTGGTGCAATGGGTGCGCATCTGGGCGCGCTAGGACGACCCCAGTCCGGAGTAGGTGTCAGCTATGGCACCGGCACTTGGTCGATGAGCACGACGATGTAGCGGCTCCGGGCTGCGGGGCGGCGCGCGTGCAGGCCAACGGACTTCCTATGCCATCGCCAGTTGCGTCTGGATCATCGTTCGTTCTGCAATACTCAGCCGACCGTAGTGTTTTCCCATGCACCATTTTCTCCCACAAATGTGGCACTTGGTTTTTGAGCGCGCCCTTCATTTCTTCATTCTCTCAGCCGAGCCGGCCGACGAGCACGTTGTGCGCTGAGGTGCTTGATCCTCAAGCAGGCGGAAGCTTGAGGACCTTGACGCCTGAGAGCGCCTTCGTCGCCTTGACGGCCTGCCGCGCCTGCCACAGGTCGTAGGCTGCCTGCCGAGCCAGCCACACTTCGGCAGACCCTCCATGATCACGTCCTAGCCAGCGCTCAATGCGCAGTGCCATCGCAGGGCTGATGGCAGCCCGTCCGTTGAGGACCTTGGAGAGGGTGGTACGGTCAACGCCCAACTGGTCGGCCGCTTCGCCAACCTGCAGGTTCAAAGTAGGCAGGATGTCGTCACGCAGCGTCAAGCCGGGGTGGGGTGGGTTGAACATGGAACTCATATGAACCTCAGTGGTAATCCTGGTAATCGATCAGAACGGCATTGCCGTTCTCGAATGCAAAGGTCAGACGCCAGTTGCGGTTCACGCTGACCGACCAGTGCCCCGATAGGCCACCCATGAGTGGGTGCCAGTCCCAGCCGGGACGATTCATGTCTTGGGGTCGCTTGGCGGCATCAAGCGCAGAACGTTGCCGAGCCAAGCGCGGAGCATGAGCAACCTGAATTCCTGCTCGAGATCCCGATCGGAAAAAGCGCTCAATGCCCTTGTGCTTGAAACTTCGACTCACGGAGGAGTTGTAGCGTGTGGCGCCACACGCTGCAAGTATGGCTTTCGACCAGATCTGCGCTTCGAATCCCCGACCTCACCAACGAGGTACGCGGTGGCGATCAAGCCGCGGCTGCGCCAGAGCGTGGGCCGCATGCCGTCGCGATGGGCGAGCGCCTCGCCGCAGATCCTATGCCAGTGCTCCAGGTGATTGCGCGCGAGCCACCAGCGCAGCGGGTAGATCAGGATGAACGCGGCCTCGCCGCCGGACTCGCGGTTCCGGCACGGGTATGATCAGCTGGTCACCTAGCGTCGGGTACGCATGAACAATTATACGAATCGCACCTGGGCCGAGATCGAGCCCGGCGCTACCGAGCGACTCACCCATACGGTGACGGCGGCGGACGTCGAGGCGCTGTCGCTCGTTGCCGGCGACGTCGAAGCCTTTCACCTGCGGCAGGCAGCCCTCGGCCACGATGGCTCGGCGCCGGGCGCTGCCGCCGTCGCGCTCGTGGCGGGCCTCCTCAATCGTCGCTTGCCGGGTCCGGGCAGCGCCATCGTCGCGACGCAGCTGCATTACGCCGGTCGGCTCTATGCGGGTGACGTGCTGACGGTCGAGGTTCACGCGCGTACCAAGCTGCCCGATGGCCGCAGCATCGACTTCGAGTGCGGCTGTCGCAACCAGCGCGGCGAGATCCTGGTCCGCGGGATCGTCACGGTACTGGCGCCCACGGCGCGCATCGAATACGACGATATTGCCACGCCCGAAGTGATCCTGCGGCACAGCGATGGTCTCGGCCGTCTCTTCGTCCGCTGCGAGAAGCTCGAACCCGTCATCTGTGCCGTGGTGTGTCCGGGCGATCGCGATTCGCTGCTGGGCGCGGTCGAAGCCGCGCGCCGCCGCCTGATCGTGCCGATCCTCGTCGGGCCGATCGCGAAGATCCGTGCCGCGGCCGTGGCGGCGGAAGTGGACCTGACGCCCTATCGCATCGTCGATGCGCCGCATAGCCATGGCGCCGCGGCGCAGGCGGTTGCGATGGCCCGTGCGGGCGAGGTGGAGGCGCTGATGAAGGGCAGCCTGCACACCGACGAGCTGATGGGCGCAGTGCTCGACGGCGCCACGGGATTGCGCACCGATCGCCGCGTCAGCCACGTGTTCGTGATGGACGTGCCGGCCTACCCGCGGCTGCTGCTGATCACCGATGCGGCCATCAACCTGACGCCCGACCTCGACGTGAAAGCCGACATCTGTCGCAATGCGATCGCACTGGCCAAGATCCTTGGCGTCGAGACGCCCAAGGTTGCGATCCTGGCAGCCGTGGAAACGATCAACTCGAAAATGCCGTCGACGCTCGATGCGGCCGCGCTGTGCAAGATGGCGGATCGCGGGCAGATCACCGGTGCGCTGCTCGACGGGCCGCTGGCGTTCGACAACGCCGTGTCGATGGCAGCGGCGCGCACCAAGGGTATCGAGTCGCCGGTGGCCGGCCAGGCCGACATCCTGCTGGTGCCGGACATCGAGGCCGGCAACATGATCGCCAAGCAGCTCACCTATCTTGCGGGCGCGGACAGCGCCGGCATCGTGCTGGGCACGCGCGTGCCGATCGTGCTGACCTCGCGCGCCGACAGCGTGCGCGTGCGGCTTGCCTCCACCGCAGTGATGAAGCTGGTGGCGCACGACCTGCGCGCGCGTCGCGCTGTCGTGGTCTAGTGGCCTGTAACCGGGCATTCCAGACGCTGCCGTCGGCTCTGCGGGAGGCCACTAATGTATGCGGCGCTTGCGCCGGCGTGGGTAGTCCCTGCTGACGCGTTACGGATGGTCGCGCGGCACAGCGATGCGTTGATCGACGGGAGGGCGTGATGAGTGAAACGCGGATCGAAAAGGATGCGCTGGGCGAAGTTCCGGTGCCGGCCCATCGCTTGTGGGGCGCGCAGACGCAGCGCTCCATCGACAATTTCCCGATCGGCGTTGCGCGTTTCGCGTTCGGTCGTCCGGTGGTGCGCGCCTTCGGCATCGTCAAGCAGGCCTCGGCACGGACCAATGTCGAACTGGGCGTGCTCACCGCCGACAAGGCGGCACTGATCGAGCGTGCCGCCCAGGAAGTGATCGATGGCAAGTGGGATGGCGAGTTTCCGCTGGTCGTCTTCCAGACCGGTTCGGGTACGCAGTCCAACATGAATGCCAACGAAGTGATCGCCAACCGCGCGATCCAGCTGGGCGGCGGCGTGGTGGGATCGAAGCGGCCCGTGCATCCCAACGACGACGTCAATCGCAGCCAATCGTCCAACGACGCGTTTCCCGCCGTGATGCACATCGCCACAGTCGAGCAACTGGATGGCGCATTGCTGCCTGCCATTGCCGCGCTGCGCGCGACACTGGATGCGAAGGCGCGCGCGTTTGCCGGTGTGGTGATGCTCGGGCGCACCCACTTGCAGGACGCCACGCCGGTCACGCTGGGGCAGGTGCTGTCGGGCTACGTGGCACAACTCGACGATGCCGCGGGCTTCGTGCGCGCGGCGCGCGATGCGCTGTATCCGCTGGCGCTGGGCGGCACCGCGGTGGGCACCGGCATCAATGCACCGGCGGCCTTCGGCGCGCTGGTGGCGAAGCACATCGGTGCGATCACCGGGAAGCCTTTCGTGACGGCTCCCAACAAGTTCGCCGCACTGTCGGCGCACGATGCGATGGTCAACGCCAGCGCGGCGCTGCGCACGCTGGCTGGTATCGCGATGAAGATCGCCAACGACACGCGGCTCTACGCCAGCGGCCCGCGCGCCGGCTTCGGCGAGATCACGATCCCCGACAACGAGCCGGGATCGTCGATCATGCCGGGCAAGATCAATCCGACGCAGAGCGAAGCACTGACGATGGTGGCGGTGCAGGTGTTCGGCAACGACACCACGGTGGCCTTTGCCGGCACGCAGGGGCATTTCCAGCTCAATGTGTTCAAGCCGATCATGCTGCATAACGTGCTGGAATCCATCGAGCTCTTGGCCGACGGCCTGCGTTCGTTCGACCAGCGCTGCGCCCGCGGCATCGAGCCCAACCGCGAGCGCATCCGCGAGCACCTGGAGGACTCGCTGATGCTGGTCACGGCGCTCAACCCGCATATCGGTTACGAAAATTCGGCGAAGATCGCGCTGGCTGCGCATCGCGAGGGCACGAGTCTGCGCGACGCGGCGTTGAAACTGGGGCTGGTCAGCGCGGAAGACTTCGACCGGTGGATCGACCCGGTGGCGATGACGCGGCCGGATTGAGGATTGCCCACACCATTCGCCGTAGGCGAGGCTTCAGCCTCGCTGGTTCAATGCCGCGAGGCTGAAGCCTCGCCTACAAGGCCGTGAAGTGAACCGGAGCGAGGCCGGCATGGTCTACTGTGCGCGGCGATCCGTTGAAAGGAAATCGATGCGCATGACTTCATCGCTTACCGTTGCATTGACGCTCATCCTTCCTGCAATGGCATGGGCGCAGGCGCCGCGCTCGCCCACCCCGCCGGTCATCGACGCACCCTTGCGCGTGACCGAGTTGGCGAAGGGCCTCGATCACCCGTGGGGCCTCGCCTTCCTGCCCGATGGCCAGATGCTGGTGACCGAGCGTGCCGGCAAGCTGCTGGTGCTCGATCGCAACGGTAAGTCCGCGCGATCGATCGGCGGCCTTCCCAAGGTCCAGACCGGGGGCCAGGCGGGGTTGCTTGGCCTGGCCATCTCGCCCACCTTTGCGCAGGACAAGCTGGTCTATTTCAGTTTCGCCGAAGCGGGTGATGGTGGTGCCGGCACCGCGGTGGCCCGCGGGCGATTGGGTGAATCCACTTTGGACAACGTGCAGGTGATCTGGCGCCAAACACCCAAAGTGGGCGGCGGCAATCACTGGGGCTCGCGGCTGGTGTTCGCCCGCGATGGCACGCTTTTCATCACGACGGGAGATCGGTACGGGCAGAAGGATCGTGCGCAGGACCTGACCTCAACGCTCGGCAAGGTCGTTCGCGTCAACCCGGACGGCAGCATCCCGGTGGACAATCCCTTTGTTAAGCGCGCCGGGGCGTTGCCGGAGATCTGGTCGTATGGTCATCGCAACCTGCAGGGGGCGGCGCTGCATCCCGCGACCGGGCAACTGTGGACGATCGAACATGGTCCGCGTGGCGGCGACGAGGTCAATATCCCGCAGGCAGGCAAGAATTATGGCTGGCCCGTGATCACCTACGGCATCGACTACTCGGGCCTGAAAATCGGCGAGGGCACCGCCAAGGCCGGGATGGAACAGCCGATCTATTACTGGGATCCGGTGATTGCGCCATCGGGCGCCACGTTCTATACCGGCAACGCGTTTCCGGCGTGGAAGGGCAGTCTCTTCATTGGTTCGCTGACGCCTGGCACACTGGTGCGCCTGCAGCTGGACGGTGCGCGCGTGGCGAAGGAAGAACGCTACCTTGGCGACATCGGCCGCGTGCGCGACGTGGTGCAGGGGCCCGATGGATTCCTGTATCTGCTGACCGACGAAAACAATGGCCGTTTGCTGAGGGTCGAACCGAAACAGTAGCCGGTATCCGTCGATTGCCCCGTAGGCGAGGCTTCAGCCTCGCGGGGATCTCGCCACGCGTCGGGTCGCGAGGCTGAAGCCTCG